>CAZCXI010000006.1:0-51018 GCA_964502635.1 uncultured Desulfobacterales bacterium | reverse complement strand
GCACAGCCAACGGCGTCATCGTGGACCCCGGCGCCCTGACCGGCGGCAGCAGCGTAGATGTTGATACGACTGCAGAGCGTACTTCAAAAAACAGCGGCGGATGCTTTATCACGGCGGCGGCATGGGACCCATGCTCACACCCACAGCATCACGGTATCCTCGCCTGGTGCAAACATGTCTTGCGTGTGGCTGGCATGAACTGCCATCCGCTTGCCCTTTCATTTGTCCTTGTGCCGTGAAACTCGACATGCCCGGTGCAGTACCCGTTTCCGGGATATGGGAGCTTCGCACAAAGCAGTAACCCGCCGTCATCTTTAATCGCTTGCAATAACGGTTGGGAAACCTCTTTGCGTTGTTCATGCCGCCTGAGATAGACTAAGACGGCATGGGCTTCAGCTTGGGCTGAACGAGCTTCTCAGAAGTTTTATTTCTTGTAAAAACAAATAGTTATACATATTTCCCGGTCTTAAGTATTTATTTTCAGTAAATAGAAGAAAATGAGAGCAAAAAGGAGCTTTTTTGGATCAGGAAGGTCTTGATGATGGCACATAAAGTGCATAAGGGCTTTAAAATGCGGGGACATCGTGGGATCTCATGAAGGCTTGTTATATAGCGCTGTTAGAGATTGTTGTGTTTAGAAGCCAGCAATATTAGCTAGTTGTGAAATGTTGAAAAGTATTTCACAAATGAAGCGGGGTTCGCTCCTTTCCGGTTTGACAATGGATGCACAATGGGTTCTAGGTGGAAGCGGTGTAGCAGGTGGGAAAAGCCCGCATGGATGGTGCTGTCATCCAAAAGCCCCGAGCCGACGCCCTTCACACCTACATAACGGAAGATTGGGTTTGACTTGGTGTCGGGGCTTTTGGTTTTCACGTTTTGAGTCCGGGCGCACAGCAGACAAGAGGGGTAATGATCTGTCATGTTCGACATTTTGATCGTAGATGACCAGCCGTGCGTTCGAGCGCTCCTTGCTGAAGAACTCGTGGACGAGGGGTACCGCGTTGAGGGGTTAGGTGACGCTGAATCGGTGAGGACTCGCCTAAGAATTACCCGACCTGATTTGGTGCTTCTTGACCTGTATCTGGATGGCCCCGACGGATGGGACTTGTTGCGTGATATCAAGAGGCAAGCCCCCGAGCTGCCGGTCGTCATGGTGACCGCTTATGACAGCTTTGTGGATGACCCACGGCTGTCTCAGGCGGACGGTTACTTTGTGAAGAGCCTTGACTTTACGGACCTCAAACAGAAGATAGCTGATCTTCTTCGTAGGAAGCCGAGTCGTCCAATCGAGGCAGGGGCCGATCACAATTTCGGCAACTTCAGCGTCGCGGATCTGCCCTGTTGAGGTCGCGGGCTACCAAAACGCCGAGTTAATGAAGGCGCATTCTGATCAAGAGGCATCAAAAGTCAGGGTCGAAAAAGCCCTGCTTTTTTTGAAGCTTTGCGCCTTGAAGTACGAGGCTTCAACCCAGTGTTGATCAGACATACTCCCGTCAGACAGCCCCCCGCTTGACAATCCGCTTCCCTTCATTTAATAATGACAATAGATTATGAATCCTCCCCAACGATAGTCCACCCCATGAGAACAGCCCTCCAGCATGGATACAGGCCCCATGCATGGTGTGAAAGAAACCTGTGATTGGCGCCTTGTTTGTTCCTATCCTGACCCGAAGATATTTTTATGGCTAAGAGACCGACCTGCGAAGAACTAGAGCAAAGAGTCAGGCAGCTGGAAGAAGAGGCCACCAGGCGAGACCGGGCGGAGGAGGCCCTGCGGGCGAACGAGGCCGATTATCGGCTGCTTTTTTCTGCCCAAGTGGACGCCATCCTCATCGTGGACGCAAAAACCAGACAGATCGTTGATGCCAATGATGCGGCCGTGGCGCTGTACCAGTACAGCCACGATGAGTTTCTGCAACTTAAGGCCACGGAGCTTTCGGCTGAGCCGGAAAAATCAACCGCGCATATCGACAGGGTGGCTTCAGGTGAGCCTGCCGTCGCGTCTCCCGGCCCAGTGGAGCGTCTCCACAAAAAGAAAGACGGCACAGTCTTTCCGGTGGAAATCTCTTCCGGAGTTTACATGCTCCAAGACCGTAGGATGGTCTGCGCCATCGTCCGAGACATGACCGAGCATAAGCGGGCGGAGGAGACGATAAGGGAGAGTCAGGCGCGTTACAAGCAGTTATGGGATGATGCCCCGGTCGCTTATCATACGATTGATGCCAGAGGCCTTATCTTACACGTGAACCAAACGGAAGCGGACATGCTTGGATACACCAAAGCAGAGATGGTAGGCAAACCGATCTTCGACTTCGTGCTGCCAGAGCAACGAAAAGACGCCGAAGCCCGGTTTCGACGCAAACTCGCGGCTAAGCCCATGCCAAAGGACGTTGACAGAATATACCTTAGGAAGGATGGCTCGAAGATCTACGTGTCTGTTGATGACGTGCTCGAGTATGACCGTGAAGGCAAGGTGATGGGTGTGCGAACAACCATGGTGGACGTCAGTGAACGGAAGCGAGCTGAAGAGGCGTTGCGGGAGAGTGAAGAGCGTTTCCGAGACATCGCATACAGTATGGCCGACTGGGTTTGGGAAGTTGATAAGAACGGGGTGTACACGTACTGTTCGAAGAGGGTTGAAGATATACTCAAGTATTCTCCGGAAGAAATCCTGGGGAAAACCCCTTTCGAGTTAATGCCTCAAGATGAAGCCAACAGGATGCGAGAGATGTTTTCCAGGTTAGTTCAGAACAAAGAACCTATCAGAGACCTGGAGAACTGGAATGTCACCAAGAACGGCGAAATGGTTTGCCTTCTTACCAGTGGCGTGCCCATCCTGGATGCAAGTGGAAAGACAAAAGGCTACCGCGGCGTGGACAAGGACATCACCAAGCGGAAGCGAGCCGAGGACGCCCTGCAGCAGAGCGAGAAAAAGTACAGTAACCTGGTGAAGAACTCCTTGACGGGCATCTACATCGATCAGGACGAGAAGATCGTATTTGCCAACAACAGATTCGCAGAGATTTACGGGTACGCTATGGAGCAGTTGATCGGCATGGAGACTTGGAGACTCGTCCATCCGGAGGACCGGCCGTTGACAAGCCGAACAAGGGCAAGAAGGCTAAAGGGAGAATCTGTCCCGTCAGAATACCTGGCAAGAGGCATGACAAAAGCCGGTGAAACCATATGGATCGTTAGGAGAAACGTCCTCATAGAGTATGAGGGAAGACCTGCCATATTGGGCAATATCGTAGATATCAGTCAACAAAAGCGGGCAGAGGAAGAGCTGCGAAAGACAAACGAAGAGCTCAAGAACTTCGTCAATGTGGTTTCCCATGACCTGAAAACCCCCATCATCGCTATCCAGGGGTTTTCTGCACGGCTACGCAAGACCTATCAAGAAAACATGGGAGACAAGGCCAGGCAATATCTTTCACAGATCGAGACCAGCGCCAGAAGGATGGAAGCATTGGTGTCTGACCTTTTGAAATTGTCGAGGATTGGTCGGGTCGTATCCACTTTTGCGGACATTTCTTCCATGGAGATCGTAGAAAATGTGACCGCAGGCCTTCAAGACAGACTGAAGGACCGGGGCATCAGGCTGGCCGTAGCAGAGAGTCTTCCCATCATACACTGTGACGGTGAAAGGATCTATCAGGTTTTTGAGAACCTCATTGTCAACGCTATCAAGTTCATTGGAGACGGTGAGAATCCTAAGATCGAGATCGGATACGAGGACAAGGGGGCATTCCATCAGTTTCACGTCAGGGACAACGGTATCGGCATTGATCCAAAATGGCACCAGAAAGTATTTGATATCTTCCACCGGTTGAAGGAAGTAGAAGATCAGGAAGGAACAGGTTTGGGGCTCGCCATTGTATACAGGATTGTGAGTAACCACGGTGGAAAGGTCTGGGTGGCGTCTGAAAAAGGTCAAGGGGCAACCTTCTATTTTACCTTGCCTAAGAAACCATGACTCCGTTATACATCCCCGATTTTGCCCTCAGCACCAATATGTTGCGTCAACAAGGCGACCGACCGCACCATATCTTGTAGTTTTCCCTGTTTTTTCTGTGTCGGCTTAACTTATTGTTTTTTCACTTGATTTTTTTATTGTTCCGGTGTATGGGAATTTTTCATCTTACGAAAGCGAGTCAGGAGACAATACATTGGTAGGCACCATGTTAAACCTTCAGCACCGTTTCAACCCCCTTCATGTCCATTGTCGGTTGGTAGAAAGGGGGCTGAACAAGGGGTTGTCTGCTTCAATATGCAAGTGGTACGGGATTCTTGTTTACAGTTGGCTTGCACGGTTGACGGTCCTTGCCGTCCGGATCTGCAGACGGCTCGGGGAGGAATGTTAAGAGACCAACCGGTAATCTCAACGGACCAATCCATGTAAGGTCTAGCCATCTTCCTGGCACGACAGGAGAGTTTTTCCTTCGTGTGAAACCTCCTTTTTGGAGCCCTCGGTGTTTGATCCTCGCCGGGGGCTTTTTATCGTCGGTACCCCGCTGTCCTCGCGGAAACAGCCTTGACAATAGACGAAAAGTGTTTATATTGAATAGCGCAGATTGTTTTATGTTAATTATTTCAACTACTTATGCCGTGTTGAGTGCTGTCCGGTTTCGCCACCATGCATTAAGAGCCCCAAAATATTCACGGAGTGAGTCAGATCCAACTTTTTATGAAGCCATCAAATCTGAGAAGGGCTGATTGAGCAATATTGAGGTGCGTTGCTCACCGTGAAGGAGAAAGAGATGATCCATGTCGAGGGTCTGACCAAGTATTATCATGATCTGTGTGCGGTGGATCATATCAACTTTGACGTCCAACAAGGCGAAATCCTGGGGTTGTTGGGTCCCAATGGCGCCGGCAAAACCACCACCTTGAGGATGCTCACCGGATTTCTCCGGCCTTCCTCCGGAAGTATCCACGTCAAAGACTATACCATTGACGAACATGCCCTGGAAATCAAGAAACTGCTGGGGTACCTCCCGGAATCAGCTCCCTTGTACCATGAGATGCTGGTGTATGATTATCTAACCTACGTTGCAAACATCCGGGCGCTTGGCAGGGAGGAACAACTGCCCCGGATTCGCCATCTGGCCGGTCTCTGCGGCCTCAACGAGGTCATGCACCAGCCCATTGGCGAACTCTCCAAGGGCTTTAAGCAACGGGTAGGTCTGGCCCATGCCATGATGAACGATCCCGAGATACTGATCATGGACGAGCCTACTTCGGGTCTGGACCCCAACCAGATCGTAGAAATTCGGGAGATCATCAGACAGATTGGAACAAAAAAAACTGTCATTTTGTCAACCCATATCCTGAGTGAGGCCGAGGCGACATGTGATCGTCTGGTCATCATCAACCAGGGGAAAATCGTTGCAGACGGCAAGACACAGACCCTGAAGGAATCGGCCAGCGGAGCGTCCCTGGTCCGCATTTCTCTTCGGAACGCCACCCTCGAATCGGTGAAAAAGGAACTCCACGCGATTGACGGCGTGACGGACATTGTGCCGGCCAGCGGGGAGCGCAGGGCGGATGAGGACACGGTGAACGTCACCGTGACCTGCCAGCCCTCCGTGGACGTGCGGGAAGACATATACCGGAAGATTAAAGAAACCGACTGGGTTCTGGTGGAACTTCATCAGGAGACACAAACCCTGGAACACATCTTCCGTGATCTCACAAGGGAGAACTAACATGCGGCAAGTTATAGCTATCTTTAAGAAAGAGTTCACCGCCTATTTCGTATCCCCCATTGCCTATATCGTTATATCGATCTTTCTTCTGGTGACCGGGTGGTTCTTTTTCACCACTTTTTTTCTTTACAATCAGGCCAATCTCCGAAACTTCTTTGCCCTACTTCCCATCACCTTATCGTTCGTTGTGCCGGCCGTCACGATGCGCCTCTTTGCAGAGGAGTTGAATGTGGGCTCCTACGAGATTTTGCTCACCATGCCGGTGACCTATCTGGACGTGGTCCTGGGCAAGTTTTTGGCGGCGGGTGTATTCGTGGCGACGATGCTGATCCCCACTCTTTCGTATCCCATCACGGTGTCATTCCTTGGCCAACTGGATTGGGGACCGATCGTGGCTGGTTACACCGGCGCGGTTCTGCTGGGCGCGGCCTTCTCTGCCATCGGACTGTTTGCATCGTCACTGACCCGGAACCAGATCATTGCTTTCATTATTGGCATGGCCATATGCTTTAGCCTGACCCTCATTGACAAGATGCTTTTTTTCCTGCCGAAAACCCTGATCGGTTTTCTGGAATACCTGGGAGCCGACTTTCACTTTGAAAACGTTTCAAAAGGCGTGATTGATTCACGAGACATCTTATACTTTCTGAGCGTCAGTGTTCTCGGTCTTTATGGGGCCTACCTGGCCTTGCAGGAGAAAAACTAGGGAGAACGAAAATGGGGGTGAAAAACAGATCCGGAAACTATGTGAGATTTTTTGCCTACCTGACTGTCATCGTCCTGATCAATCTGGCGGGCATGACGGCGTTCTTCAGAGTAGACCTGACGAGAAGCAAGATCTACTCCATCTCAGAGGTCAGCCAAAAGGTGGTGTCCACACTCTCGGAGCCGTTGACCATCAACGTTTTCTTTACGAAAAACCTTCCTGCACCCCACAACAATACAGAGCGGTATCTGCATGATCTCCTTCAAGAATATGCCGCCTATGCCAACCGGTATTTCAACTACCGTTTTTATGACGTGAGCACCGAAGAGGGCGACATCAGCCCAGAAGCCAAGGAGAACCAGGCACTGGCCAGAAATTATGGGATTCATCCTGTTCAGATTCAGGTCATAGAAAAAGACGAGGTTAAGTTTCAAAAGGCCTATATGGGCCTCGTGTTGATTCATGGCGACCTGATTGAACGCATCCCTACCATAACGTCGACAGACGGACTGGAGTATCAGCTCACAACGGCCATCCAGAAACTAAACAACAAGATCAGCGCACTGTTGAGGCTGCCTGAGAAAATACAGGTAAAGCTGTTTCTCTCCTCGTCCCTCAAGTTCGTGGCTCCCTACATGCGGTTGAACGATCTGCCTGAATTTCCGGCGAAACTGGAAAAGATTGTGGATGCCCTCAATAGCAAAAACTATGGAAAGCTGCAATTCGAGTATCTGGACCCCGCAAAGGACGAGAGCCTGGAAGCGGAGGCAAAGAAATACAATCTCCTGCACCTGGAGTGGCCGGCCCTGTCCGATGGGAAGATCCAGGCGGGCCAGGGCACCATCGGTCTTGTCATGGCGTACCGGGACAGGGTGTTGGAAATCCCGCTGATCCATGTTTTTCGGATTCCTCTCATTGGGAGGCATTATGAGCTGGTTGATATGAACCGGATGGAAGAGATCATTAACGGGGGGGTAGAGTCACTCATCGACATCAATGAAGACCTGGGCTACTTGGCGAGTCACGGCACACCTAAACTCTCGGGCATCTCGCCAGTCGAGCCTATGGGACGACAAGGGCAGGAAACCCTGTCCAACTTCAAAACCCTGGTGTCACAGAACTATGCGATCAAGGAAGTCAATCTGAAAGACGACAGCCTTCCGGCAAGCATCAACTGCCTAGTGGTGGCAGGACCCACGGAGAAGTTTACCGACTATGACCTGTTTCAAATCGACCAGTTCCTGATGAGGGGAAAGAGCCTGGCCCTGTTCCTGGATACCTATCAGGAGGTGACGCCGCCCAAGCAGGAGTCCTTTAGATTCAATCAAGGCCCTTCCTTTGTGCCTCTCAATACCGGACTGGAAAAAATGCTGGAACATGACGGCATCCGCATCAAAAGGTCCTACGTGATGGACGAGAATTGCTATCAACAAAATGTTCCAGCACAATTCGGCGGGGGGGAAAGAGCCATCTATTTTGCCCCAATCATCAAAAATCAGTTCATCAACAGCCGCGTCGGGTTCATGCGCAATATCAAGGGACTGATTGCCATGAAGATCTCTGCTTTGGCGCTGGACAAGGAACGCATCAAGAAAAACGGACTGCATGCGCTGCGACTATTTTCCTCATCGGAAAAATCCTGGGAAATGAAGGGACGGATCAATCTTAATCCCATGTTCATCCGGCCACCACCATCGGCCGATGAGCAGAGCAGCCTGCCTCTGGCATACATCCTGGAGGGAGAATTTCCCAGTTATTTTGCCGGCAAACCTATTCCGGAGAAGAAATCAGAAAACGGTGATTCTGAGAAAAAAGCCCCGGGAAAGCCGAACAAAGGCAAAGCTGGTGTGGATCTGTCCAAGATCGAAAGTGCCGGTGAGTTCCTGTCCAAGGGAAAGCCCGGCAGGATTTTTCTCATGGCCTCCTCAGAGATGCTGAAAGACAATATGCTGGACGAACAAGGCAGAACGCCCAATGCTATGTTTATCATGAACGTACTGGACTTTCTCAACGACCGGGAAGACATGGCAATTATGCGAAGCAAAGAGCAACGTTTCAACCCGCTCCGCGATACACAAGGGGGAACCAAGACCTTTGTTAAATCCTTCAACATTGCAGGGTTGCCGGCTGTCATCGTCCTTTTCGGGCTTCTAGTCTGGTTCCGCCGCCATACCCGAAAGAAACAGATCCAGATGATGTTTCAGAAATAAGGCAGGACCCCCATGAAGATAAAAAAAGAATATCTCATCCTTGCGATGGTCATTTTGGCGCTTTCGCTGTATCTGATCCTGCGAAACCCGGACAGGACACACTACCGACTGCCGAACGTCCCCGATATCAGCAAGGCAGATATCTCTAAGATAGAGATCTCCAAGCCGGAGGCCACCATTGTCTTAAACAAGAAGGACGACACCTGGCACATTGCGCCGGAAGGCTACCCAGCCGACACCGCAAAGGTCAAGAGCATGCTGGATGTCATCACAAAACTGACGGTCACCGCCCTGGTCTCCGAATCCAAGAATTACGGCCGCTATGATCTGGACGATAACAAAAAGATTGCGGTCAGGGCGTGGACAAGCGACACCCTGACGAGGGACTTTGAGATGGGCAAGGCGGCCGCCTCCTACCAACATACCTTTGTAAAGCTGGCCGGTGATGACCGCATCTATCACGCCCGGGGCAATTTCAGGGGCAAGTTTAATCAGACCGTGGACAAACTGCGGGACCAAACCGTGTTGTCGTTTAACCAAAAAGAAATCCAGGAGATCAACATCACGCAAGGCGGCAAAGCAATGGCGTTGACCCTGACCCAGGTGCCGGTGGAGGTCGCGGCCGGCACGCAGGCGGAAGGCCAGCGCCCAGAAGCCCAGAAAACGGAAGGGGTCTGGAAGGCGCCGGACGGCAAGCAGGCAGATGGCGCCCAACTCAACAGATTACTTGCCACCCTGTCCAAGCTGCGGTGCGAGCAATACATCAAGGGCCGCGAGAAGGAAGACTTTGCCAGCCCCATCTATAAGATTCAGCTCAAGGGGCAAAAAGACTATACGCTGTCCATATTTGAAAAAGCAGGGAAGGACGCCAAGACATACCCTGCCGTCTCGTCTGAAAACGACTACCCCTTTTTGCTCCCAGAGTGGGAGGTGAACAATCTCATGAAGCAACCAGCGGATCTGCTTAAAAAGCCTGCTAAATCCTAGCAGTCGCAATGAACAGCCTGTGTACACGGTGTCCGTCACTTCATTGCCCCACCCCATGCTCGTGCTTTTGCTCTCTTCGGATGCAGACAAGATCGGGGCCGACTTTCGCCCCTGCAGTGGACATCTATGAAACGGAGCAGGAAATCACTAATTATATCAAACAATGATTTGGCTCGAACGGTCTATCTCTTTTGTGGCTGAATGAAGGTTCAAAGGAAGCTTGCGCAAAGGAAGTCTTCTGAGATAGGCCGAGGCGGTTGCTGTTTGATCTGAGATATTGAACGCGATGTGCAGCCATGGATGAACCCAAGGACAAAGAGGGCCTGAAGGCTGAAATCGGGCGTGGCAACTTTGTGAGAGCGGCCCTTCTGGCAACGTCCCTCGGCTTGCCTGACGACGAGGTCCAGGGGCTTCGGCAGGAGGCTATATGGCAGATGTCGGCTGTATACAGGAATGGCCCGGGAACAAAAGGTCTGGCCCAACAATACGGCTTTTCCAGAGAGGAAGCGGGACAAATGCTGGAAAAAATGGCCAAGGAGAAGAAAAACGGAGGGCAGGAGCGATGTATGGCGCCCCGTTATGATCATGACACAGGCAAGTACCTTTCGTTTGAAGAATGGATGGGTCGTGTTTTGAAAAACTGGGATAAGCTTTCCTCCTCTTGATGCATCACGAGGATCAAGAGATGCGATTGATGAAAGTCGCGTTCTACGACAAGAGGCAGAGATCGGTGGACAAGAACGAAAAAAGTGATCAGGAGGCAGACCATTGACGGACATCCAGGAGATTACCGAGAAGGTGGAAAAGGAAAGCGTTGTTTTGCGGCAGATCATGGTAGAAATAGAAAAGGTCGTGGTGGGGCAGAGGCGCCTCGTGGAAAGGATGCTGGTCGGGCTTTTGTGCGATGGTCATCTGCTTCTGGAAGGCCTTCCAGGGTTGGCCAAGACCACAGCGGTCAAGACCCTGGCCGCCGCCATCAGGACATCCTTTCAGAGAATCCAGTTCACACCGGACCTCCTGCCGGGCGACATTCTTGGCACCCAGATCTACCGGCCTGACCGTGGTTCTTTTGAAATCAAGAAAGGCCCTATTTTTCATAATATCATTCTAGCTGACGAGATCAACCGGGCCCCGGCCAAGGTCCAGAGCGCCCTCTTGGAAGCCATGCAGGAGCGCCAGGTGACGATTGGAGAAGAGACCTTTCTCCTGGACGCGCCATTTCTCGTCCTTGCCACACAGAACCCCATTGAACAGGAAGGGACCTACCCCCTTCCCGAGGCCCAGATTGATCGTTTTATGTTAAAGATCAAGGTTGATTATCCTTCGGCGGAGGAAGAAAAGGAAATCATGTCACGCTCTAACAGGGCGGTTGGTGACCATGTCAATGGGGTGGTGGAGGTTTCTCAGATCGAATTCGCCAGGCAGACCATGCAGTCCATCCACATGGAAGAAAAAATCGTGGACTACATTGTGCGTATCTGCAGGGCCACCCGGAATCCCGAGGCATTTGGTGTCCAGTTAGGCCCCATGATCAGTTACGGAGCATCGCCCAGGGCCTCCATATGGCTCGGTCTGGCCTCGCGTGCCCACGCCTTTCTGAACGGACGCGGCTACGTGACACCCCAGGACATCAAATCCATGGCTCCGGACGTCCTTCGACACCGGCTGATCTTGAGCTATGAGGCGGAGGCAGAAGAAAAGACGACGGATGACTTGATCAACGTCTTGTTGGAACGGATCGAGGTCCCCTAAAATGCTTTCGGAGGCCGTTTTAAGAAAGATTCAAAGATTTCATTTTAAGACCAAGCGCCTGGCCGATGATCTGTTCGCGGGCCAGTATGAGAGCGCCTTCAAAGGGCAGGGGATTGAATTTGCCGAGGTCCGCGAATACCAGCCAGGCGATGACATTCGCACCATTGACTGGAACGTCTCGGCCCGTTTTGGGCGACCCTTTGTGAAGGTCTTTCACGAGGAAAGAGAGCTCACCGTCATTCTCTTGCTGGACCTGTCCGGTTCACACCTTTTCGGTACGAGAAACAGGTTCAAAAGGGAACTGCTGGCCGAGGTGGCCGGCATGCTTGCCTTCCTGGCCATACGAACGAACGACAAGGTCGGGGCCATCCTGTTCAGCTCCGGGGTGGAAAAGTACATACCGCCCAAGAAGGGGGCCTCCCATGTGTGGCGACTCATCAAGGAAGTCTTCGCTTATGAACCCCGGGACCTGACCACCAACCTGAATGCCGTTCTCACCTATTTGAACCGGGTGACAAAGCGTCACGCCATTGTTTTCTTGATTTCCGACTGTATGGACACCGGTTTTGAAAAGTCCCTCCGGCTGACCGCCAAGAAACACGATCTCATTGTGCTCCGGGTGTCTGACCCAGCGGAAGAAGAACTGCCTGACGTGGGGCTGATGACCCTTCGAGACCCGGAGACAGGGCGGGTGGCCTTGATTAATACCAAAAGCAAGAACCTGAGACACGAGTGGCGTCGTTACCACAAGGAGCAGGCCGGCTACCTTTCTGACGTTTTCAAGCGAGCAGGCGTTGACCTGGTGGAACTATCGACCAACGGGCCGGTGGTCGCGCCCTTGACGCGCCTGTTCGATGCAAGGAGAAGGCGGCTGTAGAATAAAAGTGCCTGCAAGGCCTGAGGTCAAGAAATGACACATGCCTGTAAGACTCCATATGCGATGATCATCGGGACCCTCCTCCTTGTGGCCTGGCCCGTGGTTTTGTGGTCGCAAGGCAACACGACGGATGCTAATGCCGGCCTCACGGCTTCTCTCACCCCGGAGGCGGTTGAGGTGGGAAGCACGGTGGTGCTCACCCTGAGCTATCGACTCCCCGAAGGGGGCAGGCTTCCCGCAACGCTGCAAATCAAGGGTCTTGAAGGGCTCACGGTTTTAGAGCGCAAGACAGCACCCGGGCGGATCAATATCAAGCTTCTTGTGGACCGGATTGATTCCTTCAAGACGGGGCCGCTTTCTCTCGCCTATTTGGACGAAGAGGGAAAAACGCAGGTCCTGACGACTGATCCCGTGTCCGTCACCGTGCTTTCGAACCTGGGGAAAAAGCCCGAAGAGGCTCGGCTCCGGCCGATTCAGGGGATTATCCCGACCAAGGCCCGGTGGCCGAGATACCTGCCCTGGGTGGGCGCGCTGCTAGGCATCTTGCTGGCTGTCGGCGGCTTTTTCTGGTGGCGCTGGAGCAGGCATATTCGGAAGGTGTCGGCGGAGGTATTTAACCCGCCGCATTTACTGGCCAGAAAGGAGCTTGAGCAACTCGAGGCGCAGGGACTTTTTGAAAAAGGGGCTATTAAGAGATTCTATTTTCGCTTTTCCGAGATCCTGAGGCGATACTTGGCATCCCTCCGGGGTTTTCCGGCAGCCGAGTTCACCACGGAAGAGATCGCCCTTTGCATCGACAAGGAAGAAGATCGAAAGCTCCTGTCTTTGCTGCGACAGGCAGATCTGGTAAAATTCTCAGATGCCGTTCCGACCCCAGCCAGAAAGGAAGAAGAGGTGAAGACAGCCCTTTCCTACATCCAAGAAACCAGCCATGTGCTGGAAACGGCCATTGCAACGGATGGCCCCAAGGGGCTGCCCAATGATGTTTAGGTTCGCTTACCCGGTCGTTCTTGTGCTGGTCGTGGCGGTGGCGGCCTGGGCGCTTTTTGCCCTTCGGAGAAAACAGCCCGGTATCACGTATTCCATGACCAGTGTCGTGGCCCAGCTGGCAGGCGGTGACAAACGGCACTGGGGCAAGCTGCTCCTGGCCTTCAGGATCGGCTGCCTTATTCTTCTGGTCGTGGCTTCTGCCCGTCCACAGTTTTTCAACGTGTCCAGACAGATTCGTTCTTCGGGGGTCGATATCATGCTCTGCTTGGACACTTCCGGGTCCATGCAGGCCCTAGACTTTCGATTGAATCATGAGCCCGTGTCCAGGCTCACTGCTGTCAAGAAGGTGGTCAGCGAGTTCATCAAGAAAAGGGAGATGGACAGGATCGGTCTGGTGGTCTTTGGAGAAGAGGCTTTCACTCAGTCCCCCTTGACTTTGGACAAGGGGCTCCTTCTGAGTTTGGTGGACCGGATGAAGATCGGCATGGCCGGAGACCGGACGGCCATTGGCTCTGCCATCGCCATAGGCGCCAAGAGGCTCAAGGATCTGAAGGCCAAGTCGAAAATCCTGATTCTCCTCACGGACGGACGCAATAATGCAGGAGATATCACACCTGAGGAGTCTGCTGAGGCCGCACGCGCGTTGGGGGTCAAGATCTATACCATCGGCGTGGGAGGAAAAGGCCCGGCTCCTTTTAAGGTCAACACCGTCTTTGGCCCTCGTCTTGTCCATCAACAGGTCGACCTGGATGAGGAAACTCTAACAAAGATTGCGAGCACCGGCGGGGGGCAATACTTCAGAGCCGCTGATAGTAAACAACTTTCCAAGATATATGATATCATTGATCGTCAAGAAAAGACCGAGATCAACGTCAAGGAATTCTTCCATTTCCGGGAACTCTATCCCTACTTTCTCATCGCGGCGCTTGTCTTGCTGGGCCTGGAGATCTTTTTGAGAACCACAGCCTTGAGGATGATTCCTTGAAACTGGCTCACTTTTGGATCCTTCATTTCCTCTGGCTTCTTCCCGTGGTTGGCGTGGCCCTTATCGTGTGCAATCGGCAAAAGAAAAAGGCCATGGATCGTTTTGCAGACCCTGAGCTCATAGCCCGACTAACAGGGGAAGAACGGAAAGGTGGACGGTTTTTCAAAGGGGTTTTTTTGCTGAGCGCTTTGGGCCTCATGCTTTTCGCCCTGGCGGGGCCCCGTTGGGGGAGTCATTACCAAGAGGTGAGCCAAAAGGGCGTGGATATCATGATCTTGGTGGACGTCTCACCCAGTATGCTTGTGGAAGACGTCAAACCAAATCGGCTGGAACGGGCCAGGAGGGAAATCCTCGATTTTCTGAAGGTGGTCCAAGGAGACCGCGTGGGTTTGGCGGCCTTCTCCGGCGCTGCCTTTGTCCAGTGCCCCTTGACCCTGGACTATGCGGCGCTCGAGATGTTTTTGAGTCAGTTGCAACCCGACCTCATTCCCGTGCCGGGAACGGATCTGGGCGCGGCCATTGAAACGGGTTGCTCTGCGTTTGATCTTAAATCAGAAACCGACCGGGTGATCCTCCTGATCACAGATGGTGAGGATAATGAAGCAAGAGGGCTTGAGGCGGCGCGTACGGCGGCTGAAAAGGGAGTCAAGATCTTCGTCTTTGGCATCGGAGAGCCCTCGGGCGGACCGATACCGGCAGGCCCTGGCAAGGGCGGGTTCAAAAAGGACAAAGAAGGTAAACTGATCCTGTCCAAACTCGACGAGGAAAGCCTCAGGCAAATCGCTTTTACCACGGGAGGCACTTATGCCCGATCCGTAGCAGGCGATCTGGACCTGGATGTCTTGTACTTTGATGGGATCAAATCCAGGACAAAGGCCCAAACCCTGAAAAGCGGCAAGATCAAGGTGTATGAGGAACGCTTCCCTATTTTTGTATTAGCCGCTTTTTTGTTATTGATGTTGGAGAACCTGATCCCTGAAAGGTCGATACGCCCCAAAAACATGATCTTAACGGTCATATCCATCATATTCCCACTCCTTTTCGGAGTCATTTCCCCCACCGGGGCCATGGCTGCGGACAACCCTGATGAACTCTATGACCAGGGCCGATTTGCAGAAGCCGAAAAGGCCTATGCCGCCTCAGACATGGACCATCCCAAAGACATCCGTTACCGATACAACAGGGGGTGCGCCGCTTACCAGAGTGCCGGTTATCGAGGCGCTGCGGCCGCCTTTGCCAGTGTGTTGAGAAGGGCGCAGGATAGCGAGACGCGGTTCAAGGCCGTGTACAATCTGGGAAATACGGCTTTCAAGCAGGGGGATCTGGCATCGGCTGTGGCCCACTACAAAAAGGCCCTGATGTACAGCCCGAACAGCACAGAGGCGAAGTACAACCTGGAACTTGCCCTGAGGCAGCTGGAAAAACAGAAGCAAAGCGAAGGTGAGGGGCAAAAGAGACCGTCCGACAAGGATTCCGGACAACCGGAGAAAAGGGGGGATCAGTCGCAAGACAAAAAACCGGCGAAAGGCCCTGACAAGTCATCCGGCGAGACAAAGACGCCTGATCAGCCATCCTCTCAAGCCAAGAATCAGGGCAAGAACGAGGGCCAGGGCCAATCCGGGCATGAGCAACAACCGCCTCAACCCAAGGAGGCCAAGCCGGGTGGGAGTCAGAAGGTGGAACAAGACTCTGCCAAAGACCTGTCAGGGGACCTTGAACTGATGCAGGGCTTGCCGGAAAAGAAAGGACATGATCGGCAGGCACAGGGTTCTGTCATGTCAATGATCGACAAAAAGAAGGCCGAAGCCCTGCTCGACAACATCAAGGAAGATCGTTCCCGTTTCCTGCGCTTTCAAATCCCTCAAGATAGAAGGCAGGGTGTGCCGTCTGGAAAAAACTGGTGACCCAAAAGCTGATGGTTTCGTAAAAGTCGATTTTGCTCGCTTCGTGAACATTTTGGGCGCACTTGATGTGTTCAGCTAAAATGCTAACACGCAGTGAAGCTTTGCGCTAAACTCGGGCTAACACCCTCAAACAGTTAGCATTTCTTAACGCTGAACACCTCAAGTGCTTTCTCCCCAAAATGTTCAATTTCGCTCACAAAAGACTTTTTACGAAACCATCAAAGCTGAACGCTCAACGGTCGAAGCGGGAAATGAAGAAGTCCGCGAAGTCATGATAAACGAGCATGCTTTTCTCAGACAACGCGTAACACGCTGCGCTTCTTGTGGCTTCAGGGCTCACTTTTCACCCTGGCGTCTCGAGTTTTCAGCCTTGAACCGGCTCAGAGAAAAAATCGGGTGTTTTGTGAGGGGCCCTGTACGACCATGCATCCTCTTTTTGCTTGTCTTCCTTCTGCCTTGTGTGGCCAGGGCCGACGTGTCCGTGACCATCAAACTCGACAGGAGGGAAGCGACCCTGGTTGACTCGATACGGATGGTGGTCAGCGTGTCTGGGACTCGGAGCACGGAGTCCCAGCCGATCTTACATGGTCTGCAATCCTTTCATGTCACCGGGGGGGGCACATCGAGCCGAGTCGAAATTATCAACGGCAAGGTGAATGCCGGCGTGGACTATACCTATTTTATCCAGCCGAAAAAGACGGGAAAATTCCAGATCGGACCTGCCGATGTGACCGTGGGCGGTAAGGCATTCAGGAGCAACACAGTGTCCATGACCGTCACCGAGGCGGCGCAAGCCTCTGGGGTTGATCGAGGGCCCCTGTTTCTGAGCGCGAACCTTTCCTCCGAACAGGCATACGTTGAAGAGCAGCCGATCTATACGGTCAAACTCTTCCGACAGATGAAGGTGTCTGATATCTCCCTGGACCTTCCCGAAACCGAACACCTGGTTTTTAAGCAGCTCGGCAAGCCTTTGGAATACCAGAGTGTCTTCAATGGCAAGACGTACCAGGTCCTGGAGATCCGGTATGCCGTGGTTCCTTCCAAAGAAGGCGGCTACACGATAGGGCCTACAAGAATGACCATGACCGTTTATCAGCCGGAGCGACGATCGTCCCGGGGCCTCTTTGACGACCCGTTTTTCCGAGATCCATTTTTCTCCTTGTCTTCAGGCCGTCCCATGACCCTGGCAAGCGAGTCCCATGCGTTGACAGTGCTCCCCCTGCCTCAGGCGGGAAGGCCGGCCGATTTCAGCGGGTTGGTGGGCACATTCAAAATAGAATCCAAGCTGGAGCCGGCCACGGTCAAAGCCGGGGAATCCGCCACACTGACGGTTCTGCTGAGCGGTCGAGGTAACGTGAATCGCATCCCGGATATGAAAGGGCCTGAACTGAGCCACACCAAGGTCTATGCGGATAACCCGGTTCTCAAAGTCGAGCCGGATGCCCAGGGACTGGCGGGCTCAAAGACCATGAAATGGGCGCTGGTGCCTGAAAAACAGGGACGTTACGAGATCCCCCCGCTGTCGGTCAGCTTTTTTGATACGACGACTCATCAGTACCGTGTGGCACAGACCCGGCCTATGTCTCTGTCCGTCTTGCCTGGAGAGCCGGAGACGGTTCAGGCCTCGTCACAGCGGGCCCATGAAGGTCCCTCTGCAGGACCAGCCAAACAGGCCGTCAAAGAGCTTGGCCGTGACATCCTTCCCGTGCATACTTCTGTGAAAGCCCTGGCCGGCGGCGACCGGGTTCGACCTGGTCAGGTGTTTTTTTGGTTGGTTCTTATGGCACCGCTCTTTGTTTACGGGGCAGCGTTCTGGGGCCTCCGGTTTCGCAGGAAAACGGATCAAACCGTGGCTGCGATGAAGTCAAGAAAAGCGGCCGGGAAATTGATCAAAAAATGCCGTCAACGCAGGATCAGTGCAGGCGAGTTGTCATTGTGCATCAGGGACTACCTGAACGAACGATTTGGCCTGGCCTTGGGTTCCCTGACACCGGAGGAGGGTGCTGAGATCTTGAGATCAAAGGGGGTCAGCCTGGATACGGCACAAGATTTTCGAGCGGTCCTAGAAAGGCTTGAAGGTGCCGTCTATACCGGAAAAGGGGGCGAGTCCGGTGACATTCACGAAGACGTGCCCAAACTGATCAGACAGATCGCAAAGGAGATCCGGTGAGAAGATTCCTCCGGCCGGCACTGATCACCCTTTTGGCCTTCCTGCCTCTGGGCGCCGGCATCGCGGCTGAAAACCAGCCATGGGAGGAGGTCTTTTTCAGGGCGAACCAGGCTTACAAGGAGGGCCGTTTTCAGAAGGCCATCGATGGATACAGTCAGCTAATCCAGTCAGGACGTGAAACCGGGCATCTCTTTTACAACCTGGGCAATGCCTATTTTCGTCTCAACCAGCTTGGACGGACCATTGCCAACTACGAACGGGCCCGCCTGCTGATCCCGAGAGACCCGGACCTGAATTTCAACCTGCGCTACGCCCGCGATCGGACCCGGGATGCCATCCCGGCATCCCGCGGTCTTATCAGCACGACCTTTTTCTGGCTTGACAGCTTGAATCTGGATGAACTGTTCTGGGGTTTTGCTATCTTGAATCTTCTATTCTGGGCCATTCTTGTGGCCAGGCTTTTTTTGAGGGCGGAGTGGACTTACTACTTGTCTCTTGTCGTCCTGATTTTGTGGCTCATGGCCGGAACCTCATTCGGAGTGAAATGGTACCAGCTTGGCACCGATGACCGTGCCGTTATTCTGGAGCACGAGGTGAATGTTTTGGCCGGCCCGGACATCCAGGACACCGTCCTTTTCAAACTGCACGAAGGGACCATCGTGCGTCAGGAAAGATCAGAAGATGGGTGGTCATTGGTCAGGCTGCCGGACAAAAAAAGGGGCTGGGTAAAAAAAGGGGCGGTTGAACAGATCCATTCGACCGAAAGCGGGGACCACTTTTCTGACGTGATGTGATTCGGTCCTCTTGGGAAATGTGCCGACATGGAGGCATTGCCATTCTTTGAGACCCTATGCGAGGCGCTGGCTGATCCCGCCTTTTATCCCCATCCGGTGTCTCGCCTCCAGCGGCGAGACACCCATATTTCCGCTGTTTTTCTCACCGGCACATGGGCGTATAAGCTCAAGAAACCGGTAGACTTCGGTTTCCTCAACTTCCGTAACCTGGAAGACCGGCGCCGCTTTTGTGAGCTGGAAGTTTTGCTGAATCAAAGACTCAGCCAGGACATTTACCACGAAGTGGTCAAGATCTTTGAGACCCGTGATCATCGGTTTTCTTTGAAACAGGGCGGCCGGATCGTGGAATACGCCGTCAAGATGAGACAACTGCCTGACGAGGTCAGTCTGAGGGAACTCCTGAAAAATGACAAGATCGGTCCCGCTCACATGAAGAAACTGGGACAGATGCTGGCTGCTTTTTATAGGAAGAGCAGCCGGAGTGCTCAAATCGATTACTACGGCCAGCGAGATGTGATTGCCTTTAACATGGAAGAAAGCTTTGGGCAGTTGGAACCCTTTGCAGGAGATGTCCTGGAACGGGAAAGATGGGAGTTCATCTGTCAGGTCAGCCGCTCTTTTCTTGAAAGTCGGCGCCATCTTTTCCAACGGCGTATTGAAACCGGCCGCATTCGCGACGGTCACGGTGATTTACGCGCCGATCACGTCTACTATTATCAAGGCATTCAAATCATTGATTGCATTGAATTCAATGATCGCTTTCGATACGGAGATGTCGCGGCGGACCTGGCCTTTCTCCATATGGACATGGAACATCTTGGTTATGGCCACTGGAGCAGGACCTTCCTGGCTGCCTATGTGGATGATGCCCATGATCCGGAGCTTTACTCTGTGCTCGATTTCTATGCCGCTTATCGAGCCGTCGTGAGACTGAAAGTGGCGTGTCTTCGCCGGCAGGAAGTGGGAAAGGCCCAACAAGGGGCCCTAAAAGACGAGGCAAGGCTTTATATGGATCAGGCCTATCGCTACGCGATCGAGTTCAGCCGACCAACCCTCTGGGTGTTCTGTGGGCTGCCCGCCACAGGGAAATCCTGTCTGGCCGAAGGGGTCGCAAAAGCGCTCTCGATCGCTCTGTTTCAGTCCGATCGTATTCGAAAGGAAAACCAACTTGATTCTCAGGAGCAGGTGGTCCCTTTTGGGCAGGGCTTGTACCGCCCGGCAATGCGTCAACGTGTCTATGCCAGGCTGTTGGCCCTGGCCCAGGACACGCTCAAACAAGGGCATTCGGTCATCCTGGATGCCACCTACGCACGCCGCAAATGGCGGGATGAGGCGCGTCTGTTGGCCTCAGATCTTGACACCAATCTGATCTTTGTGGAATGCCTTTGCAGGAAAGAGACCCTCCGCGCCAGGCTCGGGAAAAGGCAGACAGCGCCGGGTCTTTCGGATGCACGCCTTCAGCACTTTGAACAAATGCTTGCAGACTTTGACCCCGCCACCGAGCTTGCTCCGGACATTCATGTGACCATCCACACGGATCAACCGGTGCAGGATGCGTCTGGTGAAGTGCTGTCAGAGGGCTACGCCCGCAAATGCGCTCAGGTGAAGAAATTGCTTTAGCAGAAGCCCTCGCGTGATATCTTCGTTACTGGTTGCAGTCGACGCGCTCGTGTGCGCTGCTGAGATCAATCCTTTTTTTCCTTCCCCCTTGAAACAGCCTTGCAACCATCGGCTCCCTTGTCTCGACTTTGAAATAAACCGTGGGTTGAACGGTTCCCGCCAGGCTGGCCAAGTGCATCAAAACATGGTAATAGAAACGTTATCGCCTATTCCACCATTTTCTTCTTTGCAGCGTCGAGATTATGGGGGTTTGAAATGGTCCTTCGTAAAGCAGTGGTTGGGTTAACCCTTCTGTGTGCGCTTCTCCTTGTTTCCAACCTGACGGACGGTGCAACCCGGGGTATACGAGTCACTACGAAAGCAGGCAAGACATTCGATCTGTACAAAGACTATTATGCCTTGGTCGTAGGCGTTAGCGATTACGACAAGTGGCCGGATCTGCCCAACGCCGTCAAGGATGCCAAGGAGGTTGCCGGGGCCTTGAATGGATTGGGGTTTACGGTCAGAGTGGTGACCAATCCAACTTCGAAGCAACTCAGGAAGGCGCTCAACGCGGTAGCTTACAACACAGGCCGGAAGAAGGATAGAGCCATATTGTTCTACTTTGCAGGCCATGGATTCACGGAGACATTGGCTAACCAGGAAAAGCTCGGCTACATTATTCCAAGAGACTGCCCGCTCCTGAGCTCGGATCCGGCGGATTTTGTTGACACGGCTGTCAGCATGAAAACAATAGAGTCGTATGCCCTGCGCATAAAGTCCAAACACGTCTTGATGGTTTTTGATTCCTGCTTTTCCGGATCAATATTTGCCCTGAGCAGGGGCGCTCCCAGGGACATCTCGGAAAAGAGCGCCAGGCCCATCCGGGCGTTCATCACGGCGGGTAATGAGGATGAAGAGGTCCCTGACAAAAGTGTTTTCAAAATATGTTTTGTTGATGGAGTCAAAGGTGAAGCTGATCTGAATGAGGACGGGTATGTCACTGGTTCTGAACTGGGGATGTACCTCGACACTAAGGTCGTCAACTACAGCCAAGGCAGTCAACACCCTCAATACGGTAAGATCAGAGATCCTCGACTTGACAAAGGTGACTTCATCTTCCGCTTGGCGAGTTCAGGTGCGTTCGTTGAGGAGCCTTCGCCGAAAAAGGGCCGGGCGAGCCTTTCGGTGAAGGCCAACGTTTCCGGTGCGAGGGTGTTGGTGGATGGGCGCGATATGGGAGGGACGCCTGTGTCTGACGTAGGGGTCTCAAGTGGCGAACACACGATCACGGTTAAAAAGGCGGGTTATGAGTCGTATCGCAGGCGGGTTCGTTTTGAGGCGGGCCGGTCCATGAGCCTGTATGTGGATCTGAGTCGGGAGAAGCCCCGGGGGGGGCGGCTTTTTGTGGCTACCAGGCCTGAGGACGCGAAGGTGCGAATTCTCAACATCGGGCCGACCTATTACACCGGCATGGAGCTTGAGCCTGGCCGCTACCATGTGGAGGTTGCGGCCGCAGGCTATGAGACCAAGAAGCAGTGGATAGAGCTTGGCGCGGGCGAGGACAAGTACATTGACATACGTCTCAAGAGAATTGCGTTGGCGACGGCTGGTGGTGTGGGCGATGTTTTTACGAATTCCCTGGGCATGAAGTTTGTGTTGATGCCTGCGGGCACGTTCATGATGGGCAGCCCTTCTGATGAAGACGGCCGAGACGATGACGAGCGCCGGCACCGGGTGACCATCAGCCAGCCGTTTTATATGCAGACGACAGAGGTAACGCAGGGTCAGTGGCGGGCAGTTATGGGCAACGACCCCTCGCATTTCAACAGCTGCGGAGATAACTGTCCTGTGGAGCAAGTTTCATGGGATGATGTTCAGGCATTCATAAGGCGTCTGAATAATCGAGAGGGGGCTGGCAGGTACCGCCTTCCTACAGAGGCGCAGTGGGAATACGCGTGCCGGGCTGGAAGTACGACAAGGTTTTGTTTTGGTGATGATGAAAGCAGGCTGGGCGACTATGCTTGGTACGATAGGAATTCTGGAAGGAGGACTCACTCTGTAGCCCAGAAGAAGCCCAACGCCTGGGGTCTTTATGACATGCACGGCAATGTCTGGGAGTGGTGCGCGGACTGGTATGATGCTTATCCGTCCGGTCACGTTACAGACCCCACAGGGCCGTCATCGGGCTCGGACCGGGTGTATCGGGGCGGCAGCTGGCTCGGCTACGCCAGGCTCTGCCGCTCGGCGATTCGCGTCAATTACACGCCGGGCGACAGGAACGACTTCCTCGGTTTTCGCCTTACCAGGACTCCTTAGTTTTTGGTTTTTTACCTTTTTACTTTTTGCTGGGGTTCGGGGGCGGAGCCCCTGGCCGCGGCAATTTTTTTGCGTTCCAACAACGCCTGGTCCTGTTCCTGGCATTCCTGCAAGACTACGATAAACCATGTGCGCCATGTTCAAGATCATCACCGTCCCGTTTGACCGAAACAAAAAGGGATTTGATGAAGAAGTGTTGACCAGGTTCATCCTGAATAAGGAGATAATCTCTTACCGCGCCAGGTTCTTCGAAGACGGTGCCGAGAAGTTCTGGTCCGTCTTTCTCGAATACGATCCTGTATCCAGACCCCTGTCCTGTTCTCCGCCTGTGGCGGAGACAAATAACACCGGAGCCGCCGCGGGCGGTAGCCCGTATTTTTTCCTCCATACTCACTGTATCGTTAAGAACATGCGCGCCAGTCCACTTCAAATGTGAAGAATGTCCTGTCTATCCCCCCAAAAATATTTGCAAATGTCAAATTATCCTGTTATACATACATACATCTATAAATTTAGCAGGGTTGTTTTATGGACATAACAGCATTCAATCTCTCAAATCCCTGGCGAACAGGCCGGGGTTTGGATGTCCCAAGCATCCAGAGAGCTGTCACCGGGGAATTAGTGAATTGGCTCGATGAGCCTGAGATTTTGATTCTCTCCGGCGCCCGGCAGGTTGGGAAAACCAGCATTCTTTATCAAATGATTGATTGGCTAATGCGTACCGGCCGTGTCGGGCCTGATGGCATTTATTACTTTAATCTTGATCTTTCAGGAATCTCGGAATTTCTGGAAGACCAGGGAAGTTTTCTGCGTTTTCTGGATGCAGAAAGGGGTCGGAACCTCTTTGTGTTTATTGATGAAGTGCAACGTCTCCCTGACCCGGGCATATTCATCAAGGCGCTTCAGGACCTGCGTCTTCCGTTGAAATTTATTTTGACTGGCTCATCATCACTGGATATTCGCACAAGAACACACGAACCGCTGACAGGGCGAAAGCAGGTTTTCCATATAGAAGCGCTCTCGTTTTCTGAATGTGTAAAGACTGTGCCGGCTTTATCTTCGCTACCTGCTCTTGATACCCAGAATTACAGTGTCTACATCGGTGCCCTGAATGACGCCCTGCGCGACTACGGACTTTACGGTGGTTACCCGAAGCTGGTTTTAACCGATGATCCCGAAAAAAAATTATTAAGACTCAATGAGATCTTTTCCAGCTATCTTGAAAAGGATATTGCAGGATTCCTGAAGGTGGAGAATATCCCTGCATTTCGAAAGCTGGCAGCCTTATTGTCGGCACAGCAAGGCGGACTCGTTAATATACAGGAGCTGGCTTCCACGCTAGGCCTCCACCGTGAAACCGTCATAAGGTACATACATTACCTGGAAGAAACGTTTGTCATAAAAAGATTGACGCCCCTTTTTTTAAATCCCAGAACGGAATTAAGCAAGATGCCCAAGATCTATTTTGCCGACGCCGGATTGCGTAATCTGGCTATGGGGAGTTTTGGTGATTTGCGCACGCGCTCTGATACGGGTAAAATCATCGAAGGAATCGTTGCCTCCCATGTTTTCAGGAATCGCCTTCTATCTCACAGAGTCAACTACTGGCGGACCAAGTCCGGTGCTGAAGTCGATTTCATCATATCAGGCGTCAAACCGGTTCAAAGCATAGAAGTAAAATCCGGAATTCTGAAACAAGTTGCGATCAGCCGAGGGTATCGTTCATTTCTCTCCAAATACTCCCCCGAAAAAGCCATTCTTTTAAACAGTACCATATGGTCTAAAACGGAAATAGCCGGACACACAGTAGAAGCAATCCCAACCGCTATTTTCCTGTTAGGGGGTGCTGAGAGTGAAAAAAAGGGCGCAACATTGCCCCACGCTTGAGATAGGAGAACATAAGGTTATCTTTTTAAACGGTATCGACTTTTCCCACAGAGGCTGAGTGGGAGTATGCGTGCCGGGCAGGGATGGACAAGGCTTATCCCTTGATCACCCCCATGGGTTGCAACCTGACTACCTTCTTACCGATGCCCGCACGGTGGACCACGTTCACGACATCGCTCACATCCTTATAGGCCTCAGAGATCTCCTCACTGATGGTCCCTTTGCCGGCACCTCGCACATAAATGCCCCTGTCTTCAAGCTCCCTGACAATGGCCCGGCCCCTGGCAATCTTCTTCGCCTGATGCCTGCTGAGCAGTCGCCCGGCCCCATGGCAGGTGCTGCCAAAGGTTTCCATCATAGCGGTCTCGGTGCCCACGAGGACATAGGAACACCGACCCATGTCACCGGGAATCAAGACGGGTTGCCCGACCTTGCTGTACGCCTCCGGAATAGCCTCGGAGTGTGGCGGGAAGGCCCTGGTCGCCCCTTTGCGGTGAACACATAGCTTCCGCTTGCGGCCCTCCACCTCATGGGTCTCTATCTTGGCGATATTGTGACAAACATCATAGACGAGGCCGAGGCCCAATTGCCGAGGTCCCATACGGAGCACTTCCTGAAAGGTCTCTTGGACCCAGTAGGCGATGAGTTGGCGGTTGCAAAAGGCAAAATTGGCGGCGCAGGCCATGGCGGCAAGGTATCGCCGGCTTTCCTTGGACGGGATGGGTGCGCAACAGAGTTGTTTGTCGGGCAGCGCTATCTTGTACTTGCCGGACGCCTTGAGCAATAGCTTGATGTGATCGTCACAGACCTGGTGCCCTAAGCCTCGAGACCCGGTGTGCACCATTACTGTGACCTGGCCTTTGTGCAGGGACAGGGCCCTGGCGGCGGTTTCATCGTAGACTTCTTCCACGACGCCCACTTCCACAAAGTGATTTCCCGAACCCAGGGTGCCCAGTTGATTTTGGCCCCGTTTATGGGCCCGCTCAGAGACATAGTCTGGATTGCCCCCGGAGATGCACCCCGCCTCCTCGATGTAGTCAAGATCCTCTGTGCGGCCGTAACCTTGAGAAACGGCCCACCGGGCACCTTTTACAAGGACGTCATGCATCTGTTTTGCCGAGAGCTTCAGGTCCTTGCGCCGAGACCCCACACCCGAAGGGATGTTTATAAACAAGGCGTTCACAAGCCTTGGTATGTCGTCCTTGATGTCGGCGGCCTCCAAACCGGAGCGCAAGAGTCGAACGCCTCAGTTAATGTCGTAGCCCACCCCCCCGGGGGAGATGATGCCATCCTCCATGTCAAAGGCCGCCACGCCGCCAATGGGAAATCCGTATCCCCAGTGTATGTCCGGCATGGCCATGGATCGCCCCACGATTCCAGGAAGGCAAGCCACGTTGGCCACCTGGTCGAGGCTTGCATCGTTCTTGATCGTGGCCAGCATGGCCTCATCCGTATAGACCAAACCTTCGGTCTTCATGGGTCCAGTCCTGGGGATCAACCAGCGAAAATCATCGAGTTTTCTTAACGCTATAGCCGTTGGCATAAGAACCCCCTGTTCAGCGGAAATGATGGTCGGCTTCGGGCCACCCTTATATGTCCAGAATGACCTGGGCCTCCCAAATACCGCCACGCTTTTTCACATAGAGTTGATGATAGGTGACGGCCTTGATGCCTGTTTTGATCTCATGGCGGGCGGGGTCCATGACTTCTCCCCAAACCATCGCCTTGATGCCGCGTCCCTTCATGTCTGTGATCTCAAATCTTCTCAGCAGGAGCAGCTCTGTGTCGAACAGGAAAAGGAGTTCGCTCAGCCAGCCGACCATTAATTCATCCAGAGCAGCAGCCTCCACCTCGATGAGCCTTTGCTCTTTTTCCTGAATCGTTTCAAGGGATATGATGGCCTGAAAAAACGCCTCGGCGGCATGGCTGAACAGGGCTTCGCGAGTTCTCCCGTAAGCCTTGAAGCCCAAATCTCCCGTGTGTTCTATGTATTGATAGTTGCGCCGCACGGTGTCCGGCCCCCGTGAGAGATCATTGAACGGCAAGATTGTCTATAGCACGATCGACAGAGGCGTTCCAGGGGCTTTAGTTTCCGGCGAGGGGCTCCGCACCAGGCCGGCATCCGAGCAGAGCCCGAGGCCTGGAGGTTCCGCTGGTTGGTTTCTGCGCCTCGAACACGACGCCACATTTTGCTTGACAGGGGTGAAGACAAGGGTATACTGAATCCGAATTTTTGCGGTCTCCTTGCTCCGATGAGGATCGGGGCTACTAACATCCACAAGGAGGATCTATGAGAAGGTATGAGACTGTTTTTATAGTCAACCCCTCCCTTTCCCAGGAAGAATCCCAGCCCCTTTTCGACAAGCTCACCGATCTCATTGCGGCCCACCACGGCCTGATGGTCAAATTTGATGACTGGGGTCAGAAGAGGCTTGCCTATGAAATCAAGAAGCAGACCCGCGGATATTACATCCTTCTAGACTTTTGTGGCAACGGATCTCTGGTCAAAGAGCTTGAACGCAACATGCGCCTGGATGAACGCGTCCTCAAGTACATGACGGTGTGCGTGGCCAAGGATGTTGACGAGGAGGCGATCAAAAGCGAGATCGATGCTGCCGAGGAAGCGGCCCGGGCCAAGGCATCAAGCGCCGGTCCGGTTGAGGACGCAGCCGCATCCGAGGCACAAGAGCAATCGCCGCCAGCAGAGGCCCTTGACTCCAGCCCAGGCGAAGCCGAAGCGCTAGACAACGCGGCATTGTCAACCGACAAGGAGGAGCCCACCGATGCCAAGGTTTAAAAGGCGCAAGAGGATGTTCCGCAGGAGAAAAATCTGCCGATTTTGTGCAGACAGCAGTTTTGTCATCGATTATAAGAATCCGCGGACCCTCAGACTATTTACCACAGAGCGAGGCAAGATTATCCCAAGGCGAATATCCGGCAATTGTGCAAAACACCAGCGCCAGCTCACGACGGCCATTAAACGAGCACGGACGATTGCGCTGATGCCGTACTCGGCAGCCCTAAGCCACTATTGATGGTCGGGCTCACCCCTTCGGCCCAGCGCGCCTCGCCGGCTGAGGGAACCCACTGGCTGGACAATGTGTTCCCGCGGTTCACCCGCCTTGGGCGGATCGTCTTCCTTGAACTTGAATATCATCGAATATTTCTTGAAGGTCTCTGACAAGGATGGTCAGCTGTGAGCCAGGTCACCCATCGCGAGCCCCAAAGAGAGTTCGTCACGGCTACCGCAATCACGACCCTGATGGTCATGGCAGGTCTGTATCTTCCTGTCCTTGGGTTCCTGGTCAGCGTGTTCGTTCCCCTTCCCGTCCTCTTCTACCGGGCGAAACTGGGACGTTCCCAGGCTGCACTGATCCTGCTTGCTGTCACCGTCATCGTGGCTTCCATGATGGGCCGGCGGTCCATAACCTCTGCCGTATTCTTTTTTGAACTGGGCTTCGCAGGGCTGATCCTGTCCGAAGTGCTTGCAATGAACCTGTCTGTGGAAAAAACCGTGGCAGTGACCACAGGGGTTGTCATCGCAACCGGGGGGGTGATGTTGGCGCTTTATGGACTGCTTTCGACCAACAGCCTCTGGGGCCTCATGTCGAATTATCTCCACAGGAACCTTGAGCTTGCTCTGGCCGTCTACAAGGATATGGAGGTTTCGGAAGAAAGAATTGCGGTCCTTGCTCAGTCCATGGAAGGCATACTGTACGTCATGCTTCGCATCATGCCTGCCATCGCGATTGTCTCGACCCTGTTTGTGATTTGGAGCAATCTTCTTCTTGCCCGCCCGCTGTTGCGAAGCAGAGAGCTTTTTTGTCCTGATTTTGGCACCCTCAATGAATGGAAAGCCCCCGAGCCTTTGGTCTGGCTGGTTATCTTGTCAGGCGTTCTGGTGCTCCTGCCCAACACAGGCCTGAAGCTTTTGGGGGTCAACAGTCTGATCATCATGATGATGATTTACTTTTTCCAGGGGATTGCCATTGTGTCTTTCTATTTTGAGAAGAAACAATTCCCAAGACTACTTCGAGGGATCCTGTATGGGCTGATAGCCTTGCAGCAGCTGGTGCTTCTGCTGGTCATTGCGGCCGGCTTTCTGGATATGTGGATCGATTTTAGGCGACTGAAAAAAGGAGTGGAGAACCAGAATGAAAGTCATACTTAGAGAGATGATGGAATCGCTCGGCATGGTTGGAGATGAAGTCACCGTAGCGAATGGTTATGCCAGAAATTACCTTCTGCCCCAGAAGAAGGCGGTCTTGGCGACACCGGCAAACCGTAACCTGATCAAGCGGGAGCGGAAGCAACTGGAACTGAAAGCGATCAAAGACCGCGACAAGGCAGAGGTTCTCGCCAAGAAGATCCAAGGGGCCGTGTGCACCATTGCAGGAAAAGTCTCTGAGGATGACCGGCTCTATGGTTCGGTGACAACACGCGATATTGCAGAGCAGTTGCAGTCTCAGGGCCTTGAGGTCCACAGGAGAATGGTCATGCTCTCTGAGCCGATTAAGACCCTTGGATCATATATTGTGCCTGTTCAGCTGCATCCTGATGTCAATCCGGAGATCACGGTGAAAGTCGTTTCAGAAGAGTAAGCCCTATGAAGACCCAGGACCCTTGGCTGCAGAAGGTTCCCCCTCACAGTATTGAGGCCGAGCAGTCTATTCTGAGCGCCATATTGATCGACAACAACACCCTCCCCGAGGTCTTGGAAATTCTTTCCGATCAAGATTTTTACCGCGAGGCCCATCGCAAGATATTCAAGGCGATGGTGGAGCTCTTTGAGAGGAATGAGCCGGCCGATCTGGTGACCCTCAACAACTTGCTGAAAGAGAGGGGTCAGCTCGGATCGTTGGGGGGGGCTTCCTATCTGGCCGAACTGGTGGATGCCATACCCATGGCGGTCAACGCTGCCCATTATGCCAAAATTGTGCAGGAAAAAGCCAGCCTCAGGCGCCTTATCGAAAAAGCCGCTTCCATTACCAGCCGATGCTTTGAGGACAAGGGAGATGTGGAGGAGATCCTGGACTTTGCCGAGCGTAGCATATTTGACATCTCGGAAAACAAGATCAAGCCGTCTTTCTACGTCCTGGGAGACATTCTGACCGACACCTACAAGGCCGTGGAGGAGGCTTACGAAAACAAGCTGCTGGTCACCGGGGTCCCCACGGGATTTCGAGGGCTGGATGAGAAAACCTCCGGATTTCAACCAGGAGATCTCATTATTATTGCCGGTCGCCCAAGCATGGGCAAGACGGCCCTCGCCTTGAACGTCGCCCGTAATGCCAGCCTGGAGACGGGAGAAGCCGCAGCCGTCTTCTCGCTGGAGATGTCAAAAGAGCAGCTCTCTCTTCGCATGCTTTCCGCCGAAGCCCGTATTGACTCATCAAGGATGCGGGGCGGGTTCTTGAGTGAAGGCGATTTGGCCCGTATCAACCGGGCGGCCGGGGCACTTTACGACATTCCCATCTATATCGATGATTCACCGGCCATTTCCGCTCTGGAGATACGCGCCAAGGCGCGCCGCATGAAGATGGACAAAGGCGTGGGGATTGTGATCATAGACTACCTCCAGCTCATGAGGGGACGGGCTTCGGCTGAGCGGCGTGACCTGGAGATTTCTGAGATCTCCAGGTCGCTGAAGGCGTTGGCCAAGGAACTCAACATCCCGGTGGTTGCGCTTTCTCAGCTCAATCGAAAGGTGGAAGAGCGAACCAACAAGCGCCCGGTCCTGAGCGATCTTCGCGAATCCGGCGCCATTGAACAGGATGCGGACGTCATTCTGTTCATCTACCGGGACGAGGTCTACCACAAGGAGGAGGATAACCCGAACAAGGGGATCGCAGAGCTCATTTTGGCCAAACAACGCAATGGCCCGATCGGTGCCGTGAAACTTGCTTTTCTTGAAACATACACCCGCTTTGAAGACCTGGCGCCGCGAGGGGAATCCTCTTAGAAAGAGGCGGTCAAAGCTGGTTGCGCATGGGCACGTTGTTGGTGTAAAATCATTAGAGTATCACGCTGTCTTAGCGTGGTGACAAGGTTGTAAAACACCACATGAGGGATCACCTATCAAAGTCCAAGGACATACGGGTGGATTGAAGGCCAACCAGGTTCGCCGCCTGACCAATCTTTATCGTCGAAGAACCCCACCTGCTTACATCATCTCGCCGGAGCTGTCCAAGGCCATTTGCGAACTCTCATTTGAAATTCGCCGCCAGATCGGCGTGCTGATCGACCGCCAGGGCCGGACCGCCTATGTCATGGTGGGAAACTACCAGCAGATTGTGATCCCGAATCTGGAGAAATATCGGTCCGGCGGGGGGCGTTTGAAAGGTCTTCGTTGTGTCCATACCCATTTCCAACATGATGAATCCTTGACGCGGGATGACCTCATGGACCTTGCCCTTCTCAACTTAGACCTCATCGCCGCCGTCACCATGGATCAGCATGGCCGTCCCCATCGCATTCATGCCGCTCACCTCCTTCCCGAAGGGAGAAATGGTGAAAACTGGGCCATCCTAGCCCCGCTCGGTTCAGGGCAGCTCGACATGGATTGCCTGGGCCTTATTCGATCGCTGGAGTCTGAATTCGCCCGGAAGGCTCGATCTGTTAGAGTGAAAAGAAAATGGGAAAGGGCGGTCCTCGTGAGTGTCACGACAGCACCCAAAGACGTGGCTCAGGATGCCATGGCCGAGCTGCAGGAACTGGCCGAATCCAGCAGAATCGCGATCGTAGACACGCTGATTCAACATCGCCACAGGATCGATCCTCGCTTTCTTATGGGACAAGGAAAGCTCAGCGAATTGGTGATTCTGGCTCTCCAGAAAGGAGCGGATCTGCTGATTTTTGATCAGGAGCTGAACCCGTCGCAGGTCCGTTCGATGACGGAGCTGACTGAATTGAAAGTCATAGACCGAACCCAGCTCATCCTGGACATCTTCGCCCAGCGGGCCCGGAGCCGGGAGGGCAGGATTCAGGTGGAGCTGGCCCAGCTCAAGTACCTCCTGCCGCGGCTCATGGGCAAGGGAACGGCCATGTCTCGTCTCACAGGCGGCATTGGCGGCCGGGGGCCCGGCGAGACGAAGCTGGAGATCGATCGGCGCCGCGTTCGTGATCGCATAGCCCACCTGGAGAAGTCGCTTGCATCCATCCAGAGACAACGTGCCCAGCGGCGGGCCAAGCGGAGCAAGAAAGGGCTGCCGGTTATCTCGATTATCGGATACACGAATGCGGGCAAGTCGACGCTTCTAAACACCCTCACTCGCAGCTCGGTGCTGGCAGAAAGCAGGCTGTTTGCCACCCTGGACCCCACGAGTCGGAAAAAAAGGCTTCCCAGGGAAGCGGAGGTGATTATTACTGACACGGTAGGCTTCATCCGCCAACTGCCGCAGGAACTGATCACGGCCTTCCGCGCCACGCTGGAAGAACTCGAAGATGCACATCTGCTTCTGCATGTCATTGACATCAGCCACCCGGGATGTCTGCATCAGATCCAATGTGTGGAACGGATTCTCGAAGAGCTTCGTCTGGATCGCATCCCGGTCATAAGGGTCCTCAACAAGCAAGACCTGGTGAGTCCCAGGACCGTCAGAACGCTCGCCCGCAAGTGGGACGGCGTTCCCATCTCGGCCAATGATGGGCATGCCCTGACCCCCCTTTTGGCAAGAATAGAAATGCATATCAGCCGGTTGAAAAGGCATCGCGTCTTCGCAGGCAGCCCAAAGCCCCCTGCGATATCGGCCTGAGCCTATGGCGCGGCTGTCGCCCCAAACGGAAGGTCTTGGTGGGCCGTCTGCTGTTGCAACACCGTCAGAGGCGATCTTTTTTGATGGCCGGGTCTGCCAGGCACAGAGTTTGCAGACCACAATGCAGGACGCAGGACGGCCAACGCCCTGTGGAGATTCGGTATGACCCTGGAAAGAGTTGACAACGAACATGTCCGCTGTTAACAGATCATCCCCATAATGCAGATCCTTACCTGATGGTGAGGGGTCTTGCGTCAAGAGAGCACGAGAGACGATATGGCTAAGCATGGGACGAGGTTTTACCTCAAACAAGTGATTTTGGTTTTTATGGCTTATGCCGTGACCGCATGCTCTGCGGCGAGGCTGGACAGCCGGGGTCAGGGTGCGTCTCTGAATCCCTCTGGCGCCGTGGGCCGTCGATCCGCTGTCGATCAAGTCAAGGGTTTGCCTGAACAGTCCGTGCACGGGCGGCAAGCCGGGGGGGCAACAGCCTGTGTCGGCAGCGGTGATGCGCAAGGTATCGACCCCATCGTGGCAAACGCGGCAGACTCAAACGCACACGACCTTCATGAGGCTGGTGCGGCCTCGCCGTCATCCGAGGGAAAGAAGCCAAAAGAGCCCCAGCAACTCCTTGACGAGGCCTTAGAGTTCTGCCGGGCTTGCCAGGACTTTTGGGGACAGGGCGATTTTGACAATGCCATTGCTTCTCTGGATGAGGCCTACAGTCTGATTTTACAGGTAGACACAAACGCAGATCCCAAGTCCGTTCAAGAGAAAGAGGACATCCGATTCATGATCTCCAAGCGGATGCTTGAGATTTACGCCTCTCAGCACACAGTGGTCAACGGCAACCACGATCCCATCCCCATGGTCATGAACCAACATATTGAGAAGGAAATTAAGCTGTTCAAGGGTCCGGAACGGAAGTTTTTCCTGAGGGCTTTCAAGCGCTCCGGGAGATATCGCCCCGAGATTCTCAGGGCCTTGGCGGAGGCCGGGGTGCCGAAGGAACTCTCGTGGCTCCCATTGATCGAAAGTGGATTTAGCGTCAAGGCGTTATCCCGGGCCCGCGCCCTGGGTTTGTGGCAGTTCATTCCGTCCACGGGCTATAAGTTCGGTCTCACAAGGGATCAGTGGATAGACGAGAGGATGGATGTGCGCAAGTCCACCCTGGCGGCTATTGCTTACCTGCAGGAGCTTCACCAGATATTCGGAGACTGGTGTACCGTGCTGGCAGCCTACAACTGTGGCGAGGCCCGGGTCCTCAGGGTTATCCGCACCCAGAACATCCAGTATCTGGACAACTTTTGGGATCTTTATGAAAAACTCCCCTGGGAAACGGCGCGTTATGTCCCCCGGTTTCTCGCGGCTCTCCATATCATCAACGACCCGGCCCGGTTCGGTTTCGATCTGACAGACCTTGATCCGCCTCTGCTGTATGAACAGGTCACGGTGTCCAAACAGGTGCGTTTAAAAGATATAGCAAAAGCCCTGAGCGTGCCCGGCGAGCAGCTTGAGATGTTGAACCCGGAACTCCGCTACAAGGTTACCCCCCCCACGGCCTACCAACTGAAGGCCCCCGAGGGGCAAGGTCCGACGTTGAACGCAAAGCTGGATGGGATTCCCGAGTATACGCCGCCCAGGAGACACTATACGTATCATCGGGTCCGCCCGGGTCAAAGCCTGTCACAGCTCGCCCGCCGGTACCATACCAGCATCCGTGCTATCATGGTGGTCAACAACATTCGGAGCCCAAACTACATCCGGGTTGGACAGAAGCTGAAAATTCCCCTCAGAGGCAGTGGGCGTGTTTACGCGAAGACATCTGAGACGGCAGGGTGCGATTCTTTGAAGCCCCTCCGGTATCGTGTCAAGCGGGGGGACTCGCTGTGGCTCCTGGCAAGACGGCATGATACGAACATCCAGGAAATCATGGGCCTCAACCACCTGAAGAGCTCTCGACTTCACATCGGCCAACGGCTCCTCATCCGCAAGGGAACGCATAGCGTGGAACCACAGGTGGGCACGAAGGGGTACAAGGTTAAACGGGGTGATAGCCCCTATCACATTGCCGTGAAACACAACATGAAGCTGAAACGATTTCTCAGCTTGAATGACCTGACTCCCAGGTCGAAGATATATCCAGGGCAGGTGTTGAGGGTGGACACCAACTAGGGGGCGCCGCCGCAGTTCGTCGGAAAGAGCCCGGGAATCTGAATCCGAGTACAGCAGGTTTAACGAGGCCAATGATTTCGGTTAACTAGACGATGTCATTGGCTTTTTTATACATTGGCCGGCTTGCTTCCCGCAAGCCCAGACCTTTGGTCGGGGACCTTCACTGATGGTGGGCACGCAGAGGGGACAGTGGCGGACTGCCGCATCAATGAGCAACCGGACATCCGGTCAGAAGGAAGCGTCAAGCATTTGACGGTGTGCGCGTAGCGGACATGCGACGAGGCCGAGGAGCTTGATATGACGCGGGAAAACGCTTGTCAGGAAGGAGCCTTTGGTGCTAGGCTCTCTCGTATCGCCCCCGTAGCTCAGGGGATAGAGCAAAGGATTCCTAATCCTTGCGCCGCGTGTTCGAATCACGCCGGGGGCACCAATGATTTCAGTTGGTTAGACGATCCAGTCTAACCCGAACCCATCGCTATCGCACTCTTGGCGCGCCTTTTCATTGCCTGAGACGCAAGCATGGGCCTCACCCTTGTCCAATAGAAGGTTCGATGCGTAATAAGGAGTGGCTCATATGCAGGTAGATCGAAAGATCGCGGACATCGTTGCCAAGGTATGCGAGGGTCATCTTCTCGCACGAGATGAAATCATCTTCGCCTTAGGTATCTCTGCCCATTCTCTAGGGGCCGGCTTTTTAATGGCTTCTGCCGATGCGATGAATCGTACGGCCTCAAAAGGCAGGGCAGAAGTCCACGCTCAAATAGGCGTTAATCTGTCACCCTGTCCGAAGAACTGTTCGTTTTGTGCCTTTGCAGCGAAGAACAAGGTCTTCAAAGAAAAAAACGAACTCAGCCCCGAACAGGTTACCGAACTCGCCCTGATAGCGGAAAAACAGGGAGCGAATGCCATATTCCTGATGACCACTGGGGACTATCCATTTAGCAGATTCATAGAGGTGTCAAGGGAGGCCAGAGCAAAACTAAGGCCTGATACGGTTATGATAGCCAATGTTGGGGATTTTGGGGATGAGGAGGGCGAACAACTGAAGGATGCCGGCTATGCTGGTATCTATCATGCGGTCAGGATGGGCGAAGGAAGAGACACCAAGATCGATCCAGAGACTCGTTTGAGCACTGTTAGGGCTGCTCGTGAGGCCGGATTGTTGATCGGAACCTGTGTGGAACCCATAGGTCCAGAACACTCTTTGGATGAAATCGCAGACAAAATTCTCATAGGACGGGAGATGAAGCCCTGTTTTAGCGGAGCCATGCGAAGAATAAGTATTCCAGGTTCTGAGCTGGCAAAATACGGAACGATCAGCGAGTATCGCATGGCTTTTTTCGTTGCCGTGGTTCGATTGGCTATGGGAAGAGACCTTATCGGCAATTGCACACACGAACCCAATATACTGGGGGCAACAGCAGGCGCCAACCTGTTCTGGGCAGAAGTGGGCACCAATCCACGTGACACTGAGGTGGACACGGCCAAGGGCAGAGGACTGGATGTGAGACGTTGCATGGAACTTTTCAAGGAAGCTGATTTTGAAATCCTTCAAGGCCCGTCCATAATCTATAGTGATGGAAAGAACTGATGCCGGTTTCCAATCCCAATGGGTTGCAGTGCCATGTCTGACCGGTGGTGTGGTGCCGCGCATGTCGCCTCCTGAACTCACTGGAGGAACTTCTTCATGAAAACCCATGCATCTGCAGGAAAAACACCTTGAAATTCCATGTGCAATAGTATAACAAGATCAGTTCCTACGCTGTTGGCAACGAGGACTCTTATGTCATGATTATCAGACACTTCGACTAGAGGAGGACGAAGGTATGGGAGCAGAAAGAACGGTCAAGGAGATTATGAATCCTATTGAAGAGTATGATCGAATCGATGTTGACGCCCCCCTGTGCGATGCTTTGACTATATTGAAAAAAAATCATGAGAAGCTGAAGGCAGGTGACCCCGGTCGTTTTCACAAGACACTTCTCGTTACTGATGCATCAAAAAAGATCATAGGCAAGTTTTCTATCTATGATCTTACTCGAGGCCTGGTCCCTGAATCTGCTAAGCACCCAGAGGTCTTCAGCGGCCGTGCGATTTCTTCCCGGGCACTGGAAGTCGCCGAGGAGATAGGTGAATTTCAAGAACGCTTCAAGTGGTTGCACGCCACATTTTTTGACCTGGTGAAGCAAGAGGCCCACAAGAAAGTAAGAGATATCATGTCCCCCTTTGAAGCCGTATTGAAGGAGGACGATAAGATGAATCAGGCCATCTACATGTTGTTTAAGGAAGGGCTTCGCCAGCAACTGGTCACTAGGGATGGCGAGCCCGTTGGCGTAGTAAACCTCATGTGCGTATTCAGGGAACTCCTGGAAACGGTCAGCCCGGAGTGCTATGTGGAATGGTAAACCTGAGTCTCTGCACGGCATAAGAAGCAAGCTCCAAATACAGGGCGCTCGAATCTTGAGAAATGAGGCATAGTTATCGTATGTCGCAGTGACTTGTCTGCGGGCAACGCACAGGCAGACGAACGATGAAGAGCAACGCCGCAGCTGGGCTTTTTCCGAAGCCGTCATCATCCCATTCTGCTGTACCGACACCGTACCCTCTTTTCCAAAAGTGCCTTCCCGATACACTTGTTCCAAACCCACCACATAGTCGGATCGCACTTTTGCCTTCATGGAAGTTGAGTCTCTTTGCTGATTGACCCCTTCAGGGCCCTCGGCAATGAGAGCCTGTCATGGTTAACCGGTAAGGCCTACCAGGTCCACACCGGCACAGCCAGTGGCTTGATTTCGGTCTTCGATAAAGGGCCAGATGTAACCCTGCGGTGATGTTGCTTCACGCCGAGGTGAGAGAGGCCTGACGAGTTTGGAATTCAAGATAGCCATTACACCCCAGCTTATCATTGATCTTCTCCTTATCTTGACGGTTGCGTGGGCTCTGGGCGGGCTGTTTATGCGCTTCGGCCTGCCGGTCATGCTGGGAGAGCTGTTAGCCGGAGTCATTCTGGGTCCTGCTTGGCTGGGCATCATCAGTGCCACGGAGCCCTTGGGGCTACTGGCCGAACTGGGCATCTTCTTCGCCATGTTTTACGCGGGGATGGAGATGGATCCAAGAGAACTTATGGAGCACAAGTGGCCCTCTATGGCCGTCGCAGTGGGTGGTTTTGTTTTACCCTTTGTTCTTGGATATTTTGTGGTCAGAGGCTTTGGAGGTACTGTGTACCAGTCTCTTTTTGTAGGCACAGGGCTGTCCGTGACCGCCATAGCGGTTCAGGCCGTAGTTCTGGAGAACATGCAGATTCTAAGAACACAACTTGGGCATATTATCATTGGCGCCGCTATTGTGGATGATATTCTTTCCTTGGTTACTCTTTCAATCCTGCTAGGTGTGGCTGAGAGCGGGACTTTTGAGATCCTTCCACTGTTGACCGTTGTTTTGAAGGTGACCGGCTTCTTTGGCGTGAGTATCCTTGCCGGCCATTTTGTAGTCCCTAGAGCAATGCAGCGTTTGGGGGATTACAACGCCAAGGGGTTTACGTTCGCCCTGGTCTCAGCCCTGGTCATGGCCTATTTGGCCGAGTTGGCAGGTCTTCACTTGATTATCGGGGCGTTTTTGGCGGGCCAGTTTGTGCGAAAGGAGATGATGGATGAGGCGGTCTACCAGAGGATAAGGGATCGGTTTTTCGCGATGAGTTACGGTTTCTTAACACCTGTTTTTTTTGTCTCCCTGTCATTCCATCTTCACTTGGAGTGGGAGAAGTCTTTCATCCTCCTGACTCTGGCTATGACTTGCGTTGCCATCATTGGTAAGGTTGTTGGCTGTGGGTTAGGTGCCTTCCTTTTCGGGCACAACCGCCGGCAATCCATCATCATGGGCTTCGGTATGAATGGACGAGGGGCTGTGGAGCTGGTCTTGGTTGCGGTGGTTATTCAACTAAGCAACCAACTCATGGCCAGCCACACGATCAGTCAACCGTTACTCACAACCAGCCAGTTCTCCGGCTTGGTGATGATGGCTTTCATCACGACAATGATTGCTCCCATATCTTTGAAATGGGCGGTCGGAAAAGCGTGCAGCAGAGAGGAGCATGAAGCTTTCTGTGAACTGTGGAGGAAGGCGAGTATGAAATAACACGGCTGTCGATGAAAGCTTCAACGGCTCTTCCTTCCAGGGGCGCTGCATGAGTCATCGAAATCATTCGGCAATCGTTGTGCGGAGAGGCGGTTTTAGCGGGTAGATCAATGAGCACGCATTCATCATACAAATTTGACCGACTGGAATTGGCAGGATCGTTGGGGGACCTGGGCACACTTATTCCGTTGGCTGTGGGCATGATCATGATCAATGGACTGAGCACCTCGGGCCTGTTTTTTTCGGTGGGTCTTTTCTATATTTTTTCTGGTTTGTACTATGGCGTGACGGTTCCGGTCCAGCCCATGAAGGTCATTGGGGCCTATGCCATTGTGACGGCCATGAGCGCTTCCCAGATCATCGCCTCAGGAGTCTTGATGGGTGTGTTTCTCTTGGTCATCGGGGCCACGGGCACGATTAGAATCATCGGAAAATGGATCCCTACCCCGGTCGTCAGGGGAGTCCAGATTTCCACGGGAACCCTGTTGATGGCCCAGGGAGTCAGGTTCATGGCAGGCTCCTCGAAATTTCAGATGCTCCGCCAGATGGCCGAACCCTACCTGAGCGTACAGAGCTTGGGGCCGATTCCCATTGGCATCGTGATCGGGATCATCGGTGGCGTTTTGACCTTCTTGTTGCTGGATAACAAGAAATTTCCGGCAGGACTTCTTGTGGTTTTGTTCGGTCTGGGTGTGGGCTTGGTTTCGGGCACGCACCAGGGCTTTGATAAGCTCCAGCTTGGTATCTCTATGCCCCAGATTTTGCCATTTGGAATCCCAACAGGAGCTGATTTCACCTTGGCTGTGCTTGTACTGGTCCTGCCGCAGATTCCCATGACACTGGGCAACGCCGTGATTGCCAATGCTGATCTGTCCAGGCAGTATTTTGGGGAAGACTCGAAGAGGGTGACCTACAGCGCTTTGTGCATGAGCATGAGTTTGGCCAACTTCTTGAGCTCTCTCCTGGGTGGCATGCCGCTATGCCACGGGGCGGGAGGCCTCGCAGCCCATTATCGCTTCGGGGCACGTACCGCAGGGTCCAATCTCATGATCGGGGTTATTTTCCTCTTGTTGGCTATTTTTTTGGGGTTTCACGCTCTTGCGGTTGTATACCTCATCCCCATGTCGGTGCTGGGCGTATTGCTGCTTTTTGCCGGCAGCCAGCTGGCGCTGACCATCATCGACATGAAGGAGCGAAAAGATCTCTTTGTCGCTTTGGTGATGTTGGGTATAACCCTTGCCTCAAATCTCGCTGTCGGCTTTGGTGTGGGCATAGGCGTCGCTTACGCTTTAAGATCCGGCAAACTGACAGTTTAGTCCTCACCGGGGCCTTGCGGCCTGCCTCCCCTGATTGTATTTCATCTCAAGTTCTTTTCCTAAGATGCCGATTTGAAAACTAATGGGCAACGATTGCGCAGAGAAGGTTTACACTATGACGCACAGAACCCCTTGGAACACATCACACACAGCAAGTCCTGCCGGCGACCAGGGTATGGCGGCAGATTATGTGTGGGCAACAAGCCAGAAGTCCAAACTCCGTGCCTTGTCTTTGTACCTCATTCGGTCGATTGTAGAGAAACACGGAGGGACTATCAAGATAGACCTGGCCACAGATACCATCAACATAGATGTGCCGGACCAGGAAAAGGATGCCTGCGCTCAAGAGATAGAGGAGCAGGTGGGTGCCATGTGCTATTAGATCCCCTTCCCGTTTGAAGATCCCCGCAGTACAGACAAATCGGGACAGTCCCCCCAGGATGGGTTCGACCGCCTGAGAGTTATCTCACAACAAGCCTGAACAGCGTGTTTTTGCCACATCACGGGACTCACAGGCTCACAAATCGGCCACGGACGCCTGAATTCTTTCCCATGCCTTTTGGACATGATCCAGAGTCGTGTTGGTCTGGCCAATGCAAAGGCGCAATGCGAACTTTCCTTTCAGCTTGGTATGCGTGACAAACATCTTCCCCGAACGGTTGAGCTCATTCATTAGACCCTTGTTGATTTGTTCGAGTTCTTCTTCCGTAAACGTGCGGTGGGATGGGTGATACCGGAAACAGACCAGGTTGATGGTCACGAGCGCCATCACCTCGAATCGAGGGTCTGTCCGGATCCATGACTCACATTCTTTTGCAAGCCGTATGTGGGCTCGCACCTTTTCCTGGAGGCCCCTGACCCCGAAATAGCGGATCACAAACCACAGCTTGAGGGCCCTGAAGCGACGACCCAGAGGGATCCCCCAATCGCGAAAGTTTTTGACTCGTCGTCCCGCGCCGGTTTTCAAATACTCGGGCAGAATCTCGAACGTGGAGGTCAGGACTTTGGGATCCTTGCAAAAGTAGGCCGAACAATCGAAATTTGTGAACATCCATTTGTGCGGATTGAATACAAACGAATCCGCATACTCGATGCCGTCAAGGATATGGCGCATCTCCGGAAGGATGGCTGCAGTTCCCGCCATCGCCGCATCCACGTGGAGCCAGAGGTGCTCATGGTCACAGATTGCCCCGATGGGCCTCAACGGATCCATTGCCGTTGAAGAGGTGGTGCCGACCGTTGCGACGACACAGCACGGTACATTACCATCTTGCCTGTCCACATCGATGGCCTTTTCCAGCGCCCCTGGAATCATGGCAAAGTCGGTTCCTGTGGCAATGAGGCGGAGCTGATCTTTGCCAAAACCAGCAATCTTGATGCCTTTTTCAACAGAAGAATGGGCTTCTTCCGACGTATAGACGATGAGCTTTTGACCGATTTCAGCCTGAAACCCGTGCTGATTGATGGCAAAGCTCGTTGCCCGTTCCCTGGCGCAAAGCAGGGCGCACAGGGTCGAGGTGGAGGCCGTGTCTTGGATCACACCACTGAAACCTTCCGGAAGCCCCAGCATCTGACGAAGCCAATCCATAACGACTTCTTCCAGTTCAGTGGCTGCCGGAGAAGTTTGCCACACCATGCATTGGGCGCCCAGGGCAGCTGTCAGAAACTCGGCCAAAATCGATGGCTCGCTGGTATTTGCAGGAAAGTAGGCGAAGAAGGAGGGGTGTTGCCAATGGGTGATGCCCGGCACAAGGATCTGTTTAAAATCGTCAAAGATCGCTTCCATGTCCTCTGATTCCTCGGGCGCCGTTGGGGGTAGCTGATCTTTGATCTCACCAGGTTGAACCTGGGAAAGGACCGGGTATTCTTCTATATGATCCATATAATCTGCGATCCAGTCTACGATGGTATGTCCATACTTTCGGAGTGTGTTGCTGTCCGTCTTCATTTTCCCTTCCTCTGTTTCTGGATACCCCAAAAATTCCGACTTGCAAATAGTTACATATACATAGCAGACACCGCCAATCGGGTCCTGCCATGCCCCAATTCGGACCTTGCAAGGATATCTTTCATGCCCTTAACAGCAACGGAGGGCCTTTATAGAGACAGACATAGGCCAAATTCGGTTCTAGAAGCCCTATTACGGACCAATCCGGTTGAAAAGTCAGAACAAAAGGGTGGATAACTCTCCATGAAGGGAGGTTCTGACCAAAACAGTTAGGAAATCTATCAGCCAGAACACAAACAACCCGATTCCAAAAAAAACTCCCTGCCATTGCCATCCCTTTTTGAATATTCTGACTGTTAAAACTTTGCCAATATAGAAAGCAAGACCAAATATCCCTCCAATCATATGCATCAAGAACCATCCCAAATTTAGCACTCTTGCAGGTTCCTCAAACGGAAAAAGAAAATAGACAGACATTGCTGACATAAACCACCATATGAAAAAAGCAATCCATGCGCAATTTCTGTGAATAGCCAACATCTTTTTCTTATCTAAGTTCGGCCATAACCAATTCTTTAGAGAAAGAGCCGCAATAAAGGCCAGCATGGCAAAAAAGAATCCAATACCACAGAATATTATTTGGAACCGCTTGATCTTAACGTCAGTCGTGACCGTAATGGAGTGAACAAACATACTGTACCGGACAGCCCACGACCTGTTCTCATAAGTCTGGTGGCACCTCATGCAAGCATAGTCAACCGTCAAATACCCGGGATTCAATCGTATGACATTCCGGATGACCCTTGGGAAGTCCTTCCGGTAGTCAATATGGAATAGATGGCTTTTGAAATCACCGCTAAATGACTCGCGATCACCTTCTGCAATAACGCCTGCAGGTGGCATGTGACAGTCCATACAGGTAACACCAACCCTGTCCATGAGACTCCCTGTGTATTCGACCTTTTTGTCCTCATGACACTCTGCGCAGCCTTGCTTGATGGATTCTTCTGCTCTCGCATGGGGGTTATGACAGTCTAAGCAAGCGAAGTCCCTTTTCTTGCTTGCGAGCAATTGATTCGCCTCAGTGTATTGTGAGAGAAAAACGCCGTTCATTGGAATCGCATCGTGTGGTTCAGTGCCGTGACACTTCCAACATACAGTTCTGTCTACCATTGTGTCAGATTTAAGATTCGAACGAACATGCCTTCCCCCGGGGCCATGACAGACTTCACATTGGACACCGTCGAATTTCCATGTTCCTCGGATCCCTTCTAGACCATTCTGATGCCCTTCTGGAGAGTACCCCGTTGTATGACATCCTCCACAACTGTAGTAGGGAAGCTTTTGGTCAGGAAGATAATCCACCCATTGTCCACTTTGAATGTTGTATTGGCTTTTCCCCCCGCTCGTGGAAGTTGAAGTGATTACGTAACCATTCTTGTCAAGGAACAATGCTTTCCATTTAAAGCCGCCAATTATATACGAAATGGTCGTCTCATCATGCCCTTCTGGAAGACCGACCGCACGGGACACACTGCCATCAACGCGAGAAAGAACCTTGGCATGCCCTGACTCTTTCCATTGATCATATTCCTTTGCATGACATTCTTTGCATTGTTCAGCGCCAGCATATTCGCCAGCCCATGACACGGCATCCAAGACAATTGGAATGAGCAAGAAGGTCAACCACACGGCTTTACACGAAGCATTCATCCTTACCATGGCATAACACCTCAAAAAACCTATAGCATAATCGTGATGTTAAGGCTAACCTTCGTACGTCCCAGCAAATCAGAAATGGGCCATGGTTTTGCAGATTCGGGGGTGCCATTTGTGGGCCCTGCGGTGGTCTGTCATCTGAAAAGATCTCGTCACCATTGTGTTATCAAGGCAGGAATATGGAAGAATCGTCACGGGCTGCAAGTGGTTTGGAATGCCAGGGGTAGTATATGCTTTAGGCGAGAGAATAACAGATATCCGTCATGATACCTACACGCCCCATTTCTTAGTGGGCATCATCGATCGCTTGCCACAGTTTTTAACCGTGGATTAAACAAGTTATGCACAAATCTCTATCGGAAATCGCAACTGCTGTCAAGAATGGGCACTGTGGGGCGGCAGGTAGGCTGGAACCTCCAGGTTCATATGGACATCAAGACATTCAAGTTCATGTTGCAAGCCCTGGCAGGCCATCAGCACGGGATACCATCTGAATGCCGAGCCGATCATCGCTTAGTCTTTCTAAATACCACATACCCCTTGGACCTATTAAGCATAATCTGACACAATTCCCGGTACTCCCCATAACTCTTCGGCGGAATCTGGACAGTTTTCCTAAGTAACTCCCCTTCAAAAAATATCTTTCGGCCTTCTGTTCGATAGGTTGACCGATATTCAAAGTAAGGGTTGTTCATTTCTACCTGTTCAGGTAGGTGATAGATGTCGTAACCCTCGGGTACGCTAAACTGGGCTTCCTTCTTGCTATAAGACCTAGGTTCGTATGGCGTTTGGTATTGCCGTTCCTCCTTATCCGCGCCCAAACACTCTGCTTCAATGTTTGGCACCTGGAATATCAGAAGGTCCGCTGCCTTCACACAATAATCACTCACAGTATATGTCATTTCCCAGATAAAGGGTCCTTTGAAATCTAAAGGATCTGAATGGGTATAATCTACGAGTTCTGCCTTTGGAGAGGTTTCACTGATAAGTTCACGTAGACCCTCTCGTGTCTCTGTAGGCCCGGAATCAATAAAGAATGAACGAAAAGCCACTTCTTTTGAGCCCGAGGCGGAATATCTTTGATTGACCCTTATGAATCCATCGGACCCTATTTCGATTTCCTGGCGAAAACAAACAGTGTTTTCCTCCGGCTCAGCCAATGGAGTCGTCGAAAAAAGGACTTCACGGTCTTCAAAGATGACGACCCCCCGATTTTGATCGTCATTCGGGAGATAATCGAACGGGTGGTCTTCAGCTGTGGGGTCAAGAAACTGATAACCCCCCTTCGTCTCTGCTGCGACGATGCAGTGATTGAACTGAAAGGGATGAGGAAAATCCCTAATTAGATTGGATACGTCATGGGTGGGGATCAACACGTAATAGGCAGGAATTCCCGCCTCCTTGAGCATGCTTATGAGGAGGGTGCTCTTGTCTTTGCAGTCCCCGTACTTGTTTTCAAAGACTTCTGGGGCCGATTCAGGTACATAACCCGACTGACCTAGATCAATAGAGACATAGCGAACTGTTCGCTTCACATAATCGAACAGGGCCTCCATTCTATCTCTGGAACTTGGGAAATCCTGTATCAACTCGGCTACTTTCTTCTTTATGGCCTCATTGGGCTCCGTCTTGCCCTCAACTTGTTTCCTCCACCAGAGGAAAAACGGCTCCCAGGAATCCATGGTGGACACCCAGATATTGAAGGCGATCTCCTCCATAGGGGGCAAGTCTTCTTCGTCCAATATCTGGATCTGAGGAATGTTCTTGTATTCCCAAAGATAAATCTTCTTGCCCTTGCTATGGGTAATATGGGGTGGCCGCGAGACGTCTTCTAAGGGATTCAATAGAAGGTACTTCAGGTCTGTATGTTCTGGGGTGATGACCTTATACCTGGAAAGCAGAATAGGGTCTTTCCATTGAACAAAGAAACTGCTTGCAAATTCCCCCTCAATGATAGGCTCTTGCGCGATCACGTATTGATAATCGATGATACAGCCCAACTCTACTCCCGGCATAGAGAAAGTCAGCTCTTTGTAGTCACTGTATTTGGGAAATTCGCTATATGGGGTAACGACGGTTATAGCATCTTCTTTCAGGGGAATGATATTTCCTCCTGAAGTGATTGTTCTGGCATAGAGAAGAGATATGGTCTCTGTGCGGGAGTCGTAGCCGACCTCGCTATCAGCATAGTCCTTGCCGGCGTCCGTCAGGATCTTGAAAACCTGATGGGTGGTGCTTTTACAGCTTCCGTCACTGAAGATTTCTTCAATATTTTCATCCAAAAGGAAGATGATGTCTGCATCTGGATAGGATTCACTAGAAGGGGCGGCTCGGAGGAGTTGAGTTAACTCGGGGTCAAGTCTGTCTTTACCTTTTAAGGCGTTCGAAGCACAGGAACTGAAAACGAACGTTAACAAGAAACACAAAAGAAGAATGCCGCCCCAACTTCTCAGCTTACTAAAACACGTTATTTTGCTCATAGCCGCGATCCGTTTTGTCGCCCTGCAAAAAGCTGCGTGTCGGAAATAGGCTCATGGCTGCAAGATTGGATGTTTGCTTGCCAAGTCCTTTAATTTTGAAATCAGTGGGTTAGCTGATAGGTTTCTATTGAAGATCGAAGAAAATGTCAATCCTGGAAGAGTAAAAAGGCAGCCTCCAGAGATATCCTTCGACTACCTAAAAAATATGGAATCTCAGATAGTTGCATGTGATAGCAGGTATCAGTGTTGGTCACTTTTAAATCGCCGGCAGAGATGGTTGACAGATGTACGAAACTTGAACCGCAAGAGCGAGCGCATTGCCCGTAGCTTGCTGCGGGGTTAGCAAGCGTATCTAAAAAAGTCAGCGTTCCTTACGGTCGAAGATTCCCTGTAGCTTGCTACAGGGACCTTCAATCAAGTTGGGATAGAGTTCACACTTTCTCAAGGCATCGTTCCATCACAGCGATATAATACTGGAAAATATCCTCTATAAGGCAGTAGCAAACACGTGGCCGATCGATTTCCCCTTGTATCCAGCCTGTTTCCTTGAGGACTTTGAGGTGTTGGGAGACAGTAGACTGTGCAAGAGGAAGTGCATCTACAATTTCACCACAGACACATTTCGCATCTGGAGGCCTGTTTGCAAGCATACTGACGATCTCTACACGTGCAGGATGTGCAAGCCCCCTGGTCAGTTCAGCTAATCTCTTTCTGCACTCCTTAACAGGCATTTTGGCAACCGCCTTGATAGCCGCTATGTCACGCTTTAGTGCCATTCTTCTCTTCTTCAACAGCTTCTTTCCCTCTAGGCTTGCTCGCCGTCACATATGCAGAAAATACTAGGCGCTCTGTGCCCTCTCCCAAATTCCAACTCTTAATTATTTCTTCGCTCTTGTCTTTCCTGGTGATGGAAACGCCTTCAAAGCCCAGTCCATTCAAGATCTGCCTCACCTCATCAGGTGAGATTGCCCCGGCAATTCAGCCGGTGTAAGCTCTAGGATCATTCTTGATTTTGTCTGGGAGTTCACCTGAACGCAAGACGTCCGATATGCTGATTCGACCGCCTGGCTTAAGGACTCTGAAAATTTCTCCATACACAGCCCTTTTATTAGGCGAAAGATTGAGCACACAGTTTGAGAGCACTACATCCACTGAATCGTCGGCAACTGGCAATTTTTCTATCTCTCCCGATCTAAACTCAACATTGCTAACATTGAGTCTCTCGGCATTCTTCTTGGCCTTGTTTATCATTTCAGGCGTCATGTCAACGCCGATGACCTTCCCCTCAGGCCCCACGCTTTTCGCAGCGAGAAAAGCATCAAATCCACCGCCACTTCCTAGATCGACAACCCTTTCCCCTGGTTTCAAATCAGCAACGCCGATGGGATTTCCGCATCCAAGACCGAGGTTGGCTTCCCCCAATCCAATTGTGAGTTGGTCATTCGTATAGCCAACCTTCTGTCCCATATTCAGAATCTGGACAGGGTTTGATAGGCCACCACCACACTCGGGTGAACAGCAGGCACTCCCAGATTTAGCAATGTTTGAATAACGTTCCTTGACCATGTTCTTGATTTCGTTTTCTCGTGATTTCATATTCCCCCCACAATTAATCGAATATCGTAGATTTACGATTTAACATCCTTGATAACTCTGTGTCAAACATTCACCAATTGGGCTCGATCGCAAGGTTTTGACAGATGGCAGGATACGGGTTAAAGATTTGTGAAGCCTCCCCGCCCTCCCGGGCGGGGCTTCCCGGCGAGGAAGATTGCCATTTTTGTATAGCTCCCCTTGACCCCGCCCTTCCGGACGGGGCTTGCGGGGAGCAGGCCGGTCAATCATACCGCGTCTGCGTTCAAGGCGAATCTACAGGAGGCTATGATCCTATGGGGTTTAGTCTGCGTATCTTTCTTGTGTGGGCTGGCGACTCAGTGTGGCGTTTCCCTGTAACCTTCTGGATTATGGGCAAGGATGGACGAAGTCCGTAAGACTGCAAAGTACGTTTCGGCAAAGAGCCAGGCAGTGCGGCTCGACAAGGAAGCCCTGATCGGTTTTTGCCGCAAGCTTCTTCAACAAGGGATCAAGGTGCCCCCCTGGGACGACCGCTACCACTTTTGTGGCAGGGGGGAGGAAACGGTTTCTTACCTTCTGGTCTTGGACAGCCTCAATTTCTGCTTCTGGCCTCCGTTAGGACACCGCAGGTGGGAAATCAATGACGCATTGGGCAAGCTTTCCGGATATTACGCCCTGGCAGCCTCTCTCAAACGGGCCGTGGAGTCAGGGATTCCCATCACCGAGGCCGAGTATCTGGCCGAGCTCTCCTTAGATCAATTGAAACAGGTGTTAGGTGGACAAGGCGTACTGCAACTGCTGGTATATCGTCTTGAGAGCCTTCATGAACTGGGGCGGGTCCTGCTTGAAGACTACGACGGCAAGGGCCATCACCTGGTAGAGACCGCTCAAGGATCTGCTGTGAAGCTGGCTCGGTTGTTGGCCGGAAAACTTTCATCGTTTCGAGACACGGCAGACTATCAGGGCTACAAGGCCTTTTTCTATAAACGGGCGCAGATATTTGCCGCTGACCTTTACGGGGCCTTTGGCGGTAAAGACTGGGGCTATTTTACAGATATAGAGGAACTCACGGCCTTTTCCGATTATAAGTTGCCTCAAGTCCTGCGTCAGCTGGGCATCTTGCATTACTCCCGAGCCCTGGCCCAAAAGGTGGATCAAAAGATCCTTCTTGAGCCAGGGGGGCCTGAGGAAATTGAGATCCGGGCCAACACGATCCAAGCCGTGGAGCTCATCCGGCAGGAGCTGGACCGGGTGGGGAAGGCCTTGAGGGCCTTTGAGATTGATCACATCCTCTGGAATCTGGGCCAGGACAGGGCATATAAGAAAAGACCTTATCATAGGACGTTGACCATTTTTTACTAATGCCAACGGCTTCGCAAAAAGTCCAACTGCTGCGTTGCGCTGCAGCCTTCGTCATTGCAACGTACTATCAGTACTCCTCTCTCCTCAGGCTTTGCGCGCCTTGCATTTGAAGCTTTTTTCTTTGCCGTGGAATGGAAATTGTTACGAGACCATTAATGTTCTCATTTGAACTCTTGGCACAAGAAGACAGGGCCAGGGCCGGCGAATGGGTGACCCCGCATGGGGCCATCCAGACCCCGTCCTTTGTTGCTGTGGGCACACAAGGGACCGTGAAGAGCCTGTCCGTAGAAGACCTTCGCGAGATCGGAAACCAGGTCATTATCACCAATGCCTACCACCTTCATCTCCAACCTGGGGAAGATCTCATAGAGAAAATGGGGGGGCTCCATCGGTTTATGGGCTGCCAGGGGCCCTTGATCACGGACTCCGGCGGTTTTCAGATCTTTAGCCTCGGTGCGGGCAAGGAACACGGGGTAGGAAAGATTGCATCCATCTTTCCCGAGGAGAAGGATCACGGCGGGCACTTGCGTTCAAAAACGGGCAAACCTTTGGTCAAGGTGGATGAGGGCGGGGTTGACTTCATATCATACCTGGATGGCTCATCGCACCGGTTCACCCCTGAGGGGGTGATTGAGATCGGGCGCAGGCTCGGTGCGGACATCATCCTGGTGCTGGATGAATGCACCTCGCCGCTCCACGACTACCACTACACCAAGGCTGCCATGGAGCGAACTCACCGGTGGGCCCTGCGCGCCTTGGAGGCTTTCCACAGGACGCCCGATAGCTGGCAGGCCCTGTTGGGGATTGTTCAGGGCGGGGCCTACCAAGATTTGAGGAAAGAGAGCGCTGCCTTCATTGCAGACCAAGCCTTTGACGGCTATGCCATAGGGGGGTCTTTGGGAAGCTCAAAGGAAGAGATGCACCAGGTCCTGGACTGGACGCTTTCTCTGCTGCCACCAGCCAAGCCGCGGCACCTTCTGGGCATCGGTGAGGTGGGAGACATCTTTGAGGTGGTCAAGCGCGGGGTGGATCTTTTCGACTGTGTGGCACCGACACGCATGGCCCGGACCGGGACGCTGCTGGTCAAGTCTGCGAAGCGATTTAGGATCAATATCTTGAACAGGCAATTCAAAGACGATGCTCGCCCCATTGAGGAAGGGTGCCGTTGCTACACCTGTTGTCATCACTCCAGGGCCTACATCAGACATCTATTCGTCGCCAAGGAGGTATTGGCAATCCGTCTTGCAACCATTCACAACTTGTATTTTCTGGAATCTTTAATGGGCCAGATCCGGGCTGCCATCAGAGAGAATAGGTTTGCGGAGCTGGCGAGGGAGTGGCTTTGTCGGTCTTGAAGCTACATTGTGTTTGCTTGTCTACCAAGTATCGTAACACGTTAGAGCTTTGAAACGCCGGTCGCGCAGGCAGGCAGCCGGTGTTGTTTCTGATCATGGCGAGTGAAGCTAGAGGCGTCGTAAAACGCCGTAACGCCCTATAAACAAAAAAAACGAACCGCCAGACATGTCCTTTGCGACACCCGGACCGGTTCGTCTGAAATTCAATGGTGGAGGCGGCGGGAGTTGAATCCGAAAAAGCGCAATGATAACAGGTAATTATAAATTATATCCCGTTATCTAAAATGATAACATTACTGAGCTTTTTTGACC
>CAZCXI010000005.1:0-51269 GCA_964502635.1 uncultured Desulfobacterales bacterium | reverse complement strand
AGAGTCAAAGCCATTCCTGTTCAGCCATCAAAGCCACGGACAGCGAATATTGACTTTTGCCGGGCCCGTTGTTATAGGCTTTGACATGGAGCCTGGTACGATCGTGGAATACATTGACCGAAAAGAGATGGTTTGCGCCGTTGTTTTAGAGGATAAAAAACAAAGGCTTCGTATGCTGACTGAACATAATCGTGAGGTGAGCCATGGAGAGAACCGCCTAGCCCACACCGGCGGCGAAGTCCTTGATCTGAGGATGGGAAGAGACGCGCTGGTGGAGCGTCTTCAGGCGATGGCGAAGATTAGAAGCAAAATCCAGGACCAGATAGATATCCAAGAACTTTGGGAGGTTGTGCATACCGAAGCTGCGTGGATCGACCTCAAAAGTATGGCGGAATTATGCTTCGGTGGCGAGGTCTCCAGCGACCACACCTCGGCCGTGGTCAGGGCGCTCTTCACAGACCGCCTCTATTTCAAGTTTGATACAGATCGGTTTTTTCCAAACAGCCCGGAGCAGGTGGCGCGGATGGCCGCACAGGCTGCACAGGAGGCCAAAAAAACCCGCATCATTGCCGAAGGAAGCCGTTGGGTTCGGCAGGTCATGGAAACCGAGAACGCCCCTGCGTGCGCGGATAAGGAAGAAATTGTCGAGATATTAAGGTCCTTCTATCTCTTCAGGAAAAACAGCGCCCATTACAAGATCGGCAAGGAGATCATTGCATGCTCCGGCTTGGATCCAAAGGAAGGACCGTTTCATCTCCTGGTTAAGCTAGGCGTATGGTCCAAGGACGAAAACCTGAACCTCCATCGGTTCGGCGTATCTCATTGCTTTTCTTCAACAGTCATGAGGGCTTCAGAGCGCCTGATCCGCGAAGCTACGAAGCCAAAGCTCGATGCGGGTCGCAGAGACCTTACTCATCTTTCCGTGCTTACTATCGACGGCCAAGGCACGCTTGATTTTGACGATGCAATCAGTGTTGAGCCCAAAGGAGACGGTTACCGGTTGGGGGTTCATATCACCGATGTAAGCCACTTCGTGGAAAAAAGAAGCCTGGTGGATCAAGAAGCGTTCAGCCGTGCCAGTTCCATATATATGCCAGACGATCGCATTCCCATGCTACCGACGACTTTGGCAGAAGATCTGTGCAGTCTAAAAGAGGGCCAGGACCGCCTCGCCATAAGCATTATGGCTGACCTTGACATCTCGGCAAACGTGGCAGCGTATGAAATAGTTCCCAGCATCATTCGGGTAAAAAAACAACTCACATACTATCATGCAAACTTGTTGGTACAAGAAGTTCCAGAGCTTGGAGTGATCTACGAGCTGGCCCAGAAGTTTCGAGACACCCGCCTAAAAAACGGTGCACTTCAACTCATCCTGCCGGAAATTAATGTTTGGGTTGACAATGATGCGGAAATATCAGTGACGCAGATAAATCGCGAAAGTCCCAGCCGTATGATGGTCTCGGAATGCATGATCATGGCCAATTGGCTCGCCGCTCGATTCCTTCGAGATCACGGACAGCCCGCAATTTACAGATCACAACCACCCCCCCGTGAGCGTCTCATTCAAGAAGGCAGCGGCACTCTGTATGAAAACTGGAAACAGCGCCGTTTTCTAAGCCGTGTTGTGTTGGACCTTGATCCACGAACCCATGCCGGCCTTGGCTTGGATGCCTATCTTACCTTGACTTCTCCCTTACGAAAATACCTGGACCTGGTGACACAGCGGCAACTGAGGGGCCTCTTTGGACTGGAGCGGTCATATTCGGAAGAAGAGCTCCGATTCATCATCCAGGCCCTGGAGGAGCCCATGAGTTACATCACAGTGCTTCAGCAAGAACGCACCCGGTACTGGATTCTGAGATACCTTGAAGATCTCGTAGGACACAAAGAGGAAGCCCTGGTCCTTGACAAGCGTCGCCAAAGGTACACGGTGCTCTTGCCCAGCTATATGATCGAATGCTCCCTGCCCTTGAACAGCGGTGCCGACCTCAAACCACAGGACACCATCGAGGTCAAGATCGAGCGAGTAAACGCCAGAGCCGACACCCTCACGCTCTCGCGCGCGTAGATAGAAAAATGATGTGCTGGGCGGCTAGTTCTCCCTGGCCTCAAACTCCATGGTCTCATCGTTTAGCAAACCGAGATACTCATCGTCTTGGCCAAACAAGAACCACACTTGGCCTACACTCAAAGCACTTGCCCACGTCACGTCCTGTTCCATCTCAAGAATAACATCTTCGGGAGACACAGGTGAACCCTTGACCCCAAATGCCTTGAAAAAATCCAAGAATCTCTCTTTCTCAGACATATCTTCCTCCTCGCTGTAGAATTCCCTTGCCCCGTCGTCCATTGCAGGAGCAACGTCAGGGTTTAGACTTTCAAAGAACTGCACTGAAACGCGTCAACCGTCTATACCGTTGTCAAAAACCAGGCGACATCGGCTTCTCAAGGACAAGCACCCGGCGTGGTTCGATTTCCCGGCGTGCAAGAGACAAGACTTCTGCGCGGTGGGACAAAAAAACGATAGTCATCATGTCAGCGTCCACAGCCTAAAGGCCGCTGGTTTCCTTGTCGTCGGATTCCTCGGTCTCCTGCTTTTCCTTGAAGTGCTCCTTGAGAAGCGCTTCCGTATTGGAAAAGGCCTTCTTGAGTCTTGCATTGATAGAACGCAGCGTCTGGTCAACCTCCTTCAAGAGCTGATCTTTCCCCTCCTTCCCCATCACTTCTCCTTTATGCCTCATCGTCTCAGGCATTTCCAGCAACATGCCGTAAACTTGTAAAGATTACGAACCAGACGTTGCGAAATGGGGAACGAAGCCATAGGCTTTGTAGATATCCTGAGCGCGGGCTGATTTTATGAAATCGAGGAATTTCTTGGCGTTGCCTGGGTGGGAGGCATTTTTCAAGCGGCAAAGATAGTAGTTGATCCTGTCCCTTTGATCCAGATCTTCTCCGGGTTCCACCATATCCACGGCAAGCCCGGTCTGGCGTGCATGTATGATCTCTGTGGCCCAAACAGGCCCCACATCAACGGTCCTCTTGGCTATCCGTAACGGCGTTTCCCTGTGGTGCACAATCGTCAGGATCGCTGTTCCTTCCGCACGTTTTTGTTCCATAATGCGGTCCACAAGGGCTTGTCCGCCGGCCTGGCGATACATCCCCACAATGTGGTGGGCGATATCTTCGTACTCGGGGTTGGGCTGGGAAACGCGTACCTCTTCGCCGCCAAGATCAGACACAGACACGATCTGTGCAGGATTGCCTTCAGGCACCATCAATACAATCCGATTGTGGAGATACAGAAAGTAATCCCCCGGTGCAACGAGTCCCCCCTTTTCGAGCCTGTCCATGGCCTCTTCGGTCACACACGCATAGACATCAGCAGACACGGCTATGACCTCGTCCCGAAAGATCGCACCACCCGCCAGAATTTGCTTTAATTCCAGGCCCGGAGGAAGGGTTTCATAAAAGATTGTCTTGATATCCGGATATTCTGTCTGAAAGGCAAGGAGAAGTTCTTCCATGACCATGAATTGGTTGCCAGCTACAAAGAGAACCAAATCAGCCGAATGGGCAAATTCCAGATTGTGTAGGTCATCTCCTCGATCCGAGGGAATCACCGGAAAATCCCCTTTTTCTTTCTCTACAGCCATCTCATCTCCTCCTTGCACCAAGATTTCAATAACATAGATGACTGTGCTCTGTCAAAAGTCGATTCTCCCTTTGATCTTGCCAGAACCACTCGGTCCAGGCCACTGTGGTCTTTGATCACTGCCACTCCGGCGTACGAGGTCGAGGCCGCCATGAGCGTTTCCACCGAAGCCCGCTGATCACAGCCAATCTCAAAAAGAAGCCACCCCCCTGGAGACATGTGCGCTGCCGCTTTTTCAATGATGAGCCGGATGGCGTCAAGTCCGTCCGGGCCGCCATCCAGGGCCCCCCGAGGCTCGTATCGTGAAATCTCCAGGGGAAGTTTCTCCAGATCAGGACTTGAAATGTAGGGGGGATTGGAAACGATAAGATCAAAACACCTGCGTCGATCACCCACCGCGTCAAACCAGCTCCCCAGCAAAAAGCCGATGGCCGTGTCAAGCCCATATCTTCGGGCATTGTTCTGGGCAACGGCCAAGGCCTTCGGCGAGTTATCAACTGCGTAAAAGCGATGGCCCGGCCTTTCCTTTGCCAGGGCCACGACAATGGCCCCTGATCCCGTTCCAAGGTCCAGCACCTCAAAAGGCTTCGGTGTGGTTGTCGGCGGCATGATCGAAAGGGCGGCCTCTACCAAGACCTCTGTCTCAGGACGGGGGATCAGAACATCAGGCGTCACCTTCAGATCCAGTGACCAGAACCCCTTTTCGCCCACAATATAGGCCACGGGTTCCCTCTGAAGTCGACGTTGGATCAGTTCTTTGAAAACCGCGAGTTCCCTGGGCTCCACGGGCCGATCATATTGGATGTAGAGGTCAACCCGCCCAACACCCAGGGTGTGGGCCAGAAGGATCTCGGCAGCGGCCCTTGGCTGCTCAACATGGTGGGATGCAAAGTAGGCGGTCGTCCACTTGAGAAGTCTAAGAATGTTCCATGCCTCAGGCGGCATTCCTAGACTCTGCCTCGGCATTCTGAATAGCAAGGGCCTGGTGGTGGGTTACCAGTGCATCGATGATTTCTTGCAAGTCCCCTTCGAGGATACGCTCCAGCTTGTAGAGGGTCAGTCCAATCCGGTGGTCAGTCGCCCGTCCCTGAGGAAAGTTGTAAGTCCTAATACGCTGGCTCCGATCTCCCGTCCCCACTTGGCTCTTGCGATCTGCGGATATCCTCTCGTTCTGCTCCGATACCATTTTTTCATAGAGACGAGCCCGCAGGACCTTCATGGCCTTGGCCTTGTTCTTGTGCTGTGACTTCTCATCCTGACAGCTCACGACCAGCCCTGTGGGGAGATGGGTAATACGTACGGCCGAGTCCGTCGTGTTGACACTCTGCCCCCCGGGACCTGTCGAGCGGAAGACATCCACTCTGATCTCGTCTGGCTCGACCTGGACATCCACCTCTTCGGGTTCGGGCAGGACGGCCACAGTCACCGCCGACGTGTGAATCCTTCCCTGTGATTCGGTCACCGGTACCCGCTGGACCCTGTGAGTCCCACTTTCGTACTTGAAACGACTGAATGCCCCCTTGCCCTTGATCAAAGCAATAATCTCTTTCAGTCCCCCCACGCCTGTGGCATGTTTGCTCAAGACCTCCACCTTCCAGCCAACACTCTCTGCGTACTTGGTGTACATCTTAAAAAGGTCTGCCGCGAACAGCCCGGCCTCTTCGCCGCCGGTCCCGGCCCGGATTTCGAGCACGATATTCTTCTCATCATTGGGATCCTTTGGGACCAGGAGCCAATTTAATTTCTCCGCCAGTTGCTCGAGGCGCGCTGTGGAAGCCTGGATATCTTCTCTTGCCAGTTCCTTGATCTCCTCGTCACCATCCTTCAGGAGACCCTTTGATTCTTCGATATTCTCCGTTACGCGTTCATATTCCCGAAAAACAGAAACGATCTTACTCAGCTCGGCATGTTCCCTACTGTACTGCCGATAGGCCTGCTGGTCTCTTATAACTTCTGGATCACTCAGAAGTTCTTCGACGGTAACAAAGCGTTCCTCTACACCTGCCAATTTTTCAAACATCTGTCTTTGCCTCATCGCCGAGGCTGAGCGTCCTCCCTTTTCTTGGCCTCAAACTTGGCATACTTTCTTCTGAACCGCTCAATGCGACCAGCCGTGTCCATTAATTTCTGCTTGCCAGTAAAAAACGGGTGGCATTTGGAGCAGACCTCGACCCTGATGTCCTTCTTCGTAGAGCCTGCCTCCACCACATTGCCGCATGCGCAATGAATCGCAGTCTGAGAATAATCAGGATGTATATCCTTCTTCATTTGACCCTCCCCATCGTTATCGTTCATTGTGACCCCTTAATCACCCATTGATGAAATCGTATTACAAGAGCCTCAGCTATTCATCGATTCTAGGAACTCCTTGTTATCTTCGGTCCCTCTTATCTTGTCGAGCAAGAACTCCATGCTGTCAACAGGATTCAACGACGACAGCAGCTTGCGCAGGATCCAAACCCTGTTCAGCACTCCCGACTCGAGAAGCAGTTCCTCCTTACGCGTCCCCGACCGGTTGATGTCGATGGCAGGAAAGACCCGTTTGTCAGACAGCTTGCGGTCCAATTGCAACTCCAGGTTACCCGTGCCTTTGAATTCTTCAAAGATGACCTCATCCATTCGGCTTCCCGTATCAACCAGAGCTGTGGCAATGATGGTGAGGCTCCCGCCTTCCTCCACATTACGGGCAGCACCAAAAAAGCGTTTCGGACGATGCAAGGCATTCGAATCCACGCCACCCGACAGGATCTTGCCGCTTGGCGGGACGACCGTGTTGTAGGCTCGCGCAAGGCGAGTAATGCTGTCCAGGAGGATGACGACATCCCGTTTGCTCTCCACCAGCCGCTTGGCCTTCTCAAGCACCATCTCAGCCACCTGTACATGCCTCTGGGGCGGTTCATCAAAGGTAGAACTCACCACCTCTGCCTTCACCGAACGATCCATGTCAGTCACCTCTTCCGGCCGCTCGTCAATCAGCAGAACGATGAGAATGATGTCCTTATGGTTGACGTTCATGCTGTTTGCTATGTTTTGCAACAACATGGTCTTGCCGGTCCTGGGGGCTGACACAATGAGACCCCGCTGACCGAACCCTATGGGTGTTAAGAGGTCCATAATCCGCGAACTATATTCATCAGATTCTCGTTCAAGGATGATCCTTCGGTCAGGATACAAAGGAGTCAGATTGTCAAAGAGTATCTTGTCTCGAGCTTTTTCCGGGTCCTCAAAGTTGACGGCCTCCACCTTGAGCAGGGCAAAATAACGCTCATTATCCTTGGGCGGCCGAATCTGCCCTGATACGGTATCACCGGTTCGAAGGTTAAATCGCCGTATTTGCGAGGGTGAAACGTAAATATCATCAGGTCCAGGCAGGTAGCTATAGTCCGGTGCCCGGAGAAAGCCGAAACCATCTGGAAGGGTTTCGAGGACGCCCTCTCCATAAATCAACCCGTTCTTCTCCGTTTGTGCCTGGAGGAGCGCAAAGATCAACTCCTGTTTACGCATGCTTGAGGCACCCTCAACATCGAATTTTCTTGCTATTGCAGTCAGTTCACTCACCTTCTTAGCCTTCAGCGCCGCTAAGTTCATGGCTCCATCTTCTCCCGGATAGTCAGTGTCCCTCCATAAAAGGCATCTTTGGGCCGATGCGGCGTTCTCCGTGGGTTTGCGCCTGCGGCTTGTGAAAAGGCCGTCCTCAACGTATCCCGACCAACTGAGTCGGGACTGCGGCGAAAACCCTTGTGCGGCCCTGCCTCGGACCAAAATCTACCATTTCTGAATGAACACCTTGTAATGCTCAACCGAGCTATGTTGGCTTGGGTGGCCCGCGTTTGTGGGTGGGCACTAGTTAAAAAAATATTAAAGTTCAGACGGCGTTACGGGCAACGGCTCCAACAGACAAGTTAAGGCACAAGGAATCTCGCTATGATATAGGGACACTCTGTGAAAAAGGATTGGTTCCTCTTATTGAAAGTAATGAGGCTAAGTGGCAGTCTTTTACACTTTGTGATCTATCGAATGCAGAAACGCTTGGGTGCTTTTCTTATGCTCTGTTAGGCTCCTTTAGGTAGGATTATATTTAATTTTATGACATCTTGCTCGACGTGTCAAGCCTTTTCAAAAATCATCGATTATTTTCTCATCACATCCCGTAACAGCCTCCTATGCCTCCCGGACCGGCCGTCACCCAGCTTGCCACTGGTCGATCCGCCCCCTGACCCCACAATCCCCATAGATCTGGACAGGCCATGTGATCACTTGCCCGGTTCAGTGACCGGAGGACAAGCGATCACTTCCTGTTTTCTGGCCTCAAGCCCCGAACGGCCGCACCGGCTTGCCACATCTCCGAGTTCTTCATCTCATCCAACTCTTTTCTAAGCCCTTCGCTGTAATCCGAGGCACTGTTGGCTTCCAACACAATTCTCGTCTCTTCTCCCGAAACTACCCGTTCGTAGAGCTCTTCAAAAACCGGGGTGACCGCATCCCTGAACCGATGCCTCCAATCGAGTGCCCCCCTCTGGGCTGTGGTGCTGCAGTTTGCGTACATCCAGTCCATGCCGTTTTCAGCCACAAGCCGAATGAGACTCTGAGTCAGCTCTTCGACTGTCTCATTAAATGCCTCGCTGGGGCTGTGTCCATGTTTCCGCAACACGTTGTATTGGGCCTCAAATACACCTTCCAGACAGCCCATAAGGACACCCCGCTCTCCGGTGAGATCGCTGTGCACTTCTTTTTCAAAGGTGGTTGGAAAAAGGTATCCAGAGCCGATGGCCACCCCCAAGGCCAGGGCCCTCTCTTTGGCTCGGCCCGTGAAATCCTGGAAAACCGCATAGCTCGCGTTGATCCCGCTTCCATCCAGGAAATTTAACCGCACGTTCCTACCGGAACCCTTTGGGGCCACTAGAATCACATCAATGTTTGCCGGCGGGACGATTGCGGTTTGGTCTCGATATACTATGCCAAATCCGTGGGAAAAATAAAGGGCATCCCCCTCCCTCAAACATGGCATAATCCTCGGCCAAGCTGCTACCTGCCCTGCGTCAGATATGAGATACTGCACGACCGTGGCCCGGTCGGCAGCCTCTTCCAGGGAGAACAGGGTTTCGTCGGGGATAAAACCATCCTGGACCGCCTTTTCCCAGCTCTTTCCACCCTTACGCTGGCCAACAATCACTGAAATGCCGTTGTCCCTCATGTTCAGGGCCTGAGCCGGGCCTTGAACGCCGTAGCCCAACACGGCAATGATTTCCCCTGCCAGGATTTGTCGCGCCTTATCCAGGGGAAACTCTTCCGAAGTGACTACGTCCTCCCACACGCCTCCAAAATTGATCTTAGCCATACCCCTTCTCCTTTATGCAGTGTATTGCAAATTGAAGCTCCCTGTAGCAAGCTACAGGGAATCTTCGACCGTAAGGAACGCTGACTTTTCTTGGATACGCTCGCTAACCCCGCCGCAAGCAGCGGGGAATGCGCTCGCTTTCGCGGTTCGACCTGTTCATCAAACGCAACGCTACTTCTTCTCTCGAGGCAAAGCGATGGCCCCGGTGCGGGCAATCTCCTTGATTCCCATGGGCTTTAGGAGGCTCAGGATAGCCCCCAGTTTTTCCGCCGTTCCGGTCACCTCAATCGTGTAGTGAACGGAACTCACGTCAAGCACCTTGCACCGGAAGATGTCCACGACCCTCAAGATCTCCGCCCGGTAATCAGCCTTGGCCGTCACTTTGATCAGGGCCATTTCCCGCTCCACATGTCCGGTTCCCGTCAGGTCATACAACTTGATCACGTTGATGAGCTTGTTGAGCTGCTTTTTAATCTGCTCGGCAACGGCATCATCTCCCCGTGTCACCAGCGTGATCCGGGAAACTAAAGGGTCCAGAGTCTCTGCCACGCAGAGGCTCTCAATATTGAACCCGCGGCCACTGAACAGGCCCGCCACCCTGGCAAGGACCCCCGGCTCATTCTCTACCAGTAACGACATGATGTGTTTCTGCATCGGTCATCTCCATTTCAGACGAGAAGCATCTCTGTGATGGGTGCCCCGGCCGGAACCATGGGGTATACCCCTTCCTCACGATCCACCCAAAAATCCATGACGACCACACCAGGACTTTCCAGCCCCTCCTTGAGGACGGCCTCCACCTCTTCGGGCTTGGTGGCCCTGAGACCAAGTGCCCCGTACGCCTCAGCCACTTTCCGAAAATCAGGCGCATGTTCCATGTCTGTGGCGATGTAACGTTTTTTGTAAAAAAGTTCTTGCCACTGCCGGACCATACCCAGATATCTATTGTTGAGGACGACCACCTTCACCGGCAGTTTGTACTGCACGGCCGTGGCCAATTCCTGGATATTCATCTGAATGCTCCCGTCTCCAGCCACGTCGACTACAAGTTTGTCGGGACAGGCCGTCTGAGCCCCTATGGCAGCAGGCAAACCGAAGCCCATGCAGCCAAGGCCGCCGGAGGTAATGAAACAGTTGGGGCGATCAAAGTGATAGAACTGGGCTGCCCACATCTGATTCTGTCCCACCTCGGTGGTGATGATCGCCTTGCCCTTCGTGAGTTCGTATAGCCTTTCAATCACGTATTGCGGCTTGATCACATCTTTCTGATCATATCGTAACGGCCTGGTGCTTTTCCATTTTTCTATCTGGCCTAACCAGAGTTTGCGGGTCTTCTTGGCAATCTTTACCTTCTCCTGGTCCAGGAGGTTGTTCAACCTTGCCAGCGAAACCTTGCAGTCTCCCACGACAGGAACGGTAACAGGGATGTTCTTGCTGATGGAGGTGGGATCAATGTCAATATGTATAATTTTCGCGTTTGGTGCAAAGGCGTCCACCTTTCCTGTCACCCTGTCATCAAAGCGCACACCAATGCCGATAAGGAGATCAGATTCACCGATGGCCATGTTGGCCCGGTAGGTACCGTGCATGCCGAGCATCCCCAGCCAGAGGGGGTCGGTTCCCGGAAAGCTCCCAAGGCCCATCAGAGAAGCCGTAACCGGCGCATGTAACTTCTTGGCAAACTTGGTCAGTTCCCTGGAGGCCCCGGAAAGAATCACCCCGCCGCCGGAGAAGACAACAGGTCTTTCCGCTTCCTTGATAAGCTTTACGGCACGGTGCAACTGTTTCATGTTGGGTTCATAGGTGGGATTGTAAGACGCCATGCGGCATTCGCGCTTTGGCTCGTACTTGGCCTTACCTTGCATCACATCCTTGGGAAGATCGACGAGCACCGGGCCCGGGCGGCCTGATCGGGCAATATGGAAGGCCTCCTTTATAATCCGCGCAAGATCCTCCGTACGTTTCACAAGATAGTTATGCTTGGTGCACGGGCGGGTGATCCCTACGATATCGACTTCCTGGAAGGCATCATTTCCGATGAGCGCGGTCGGCACCTGACCTGTCAGGACAACCACCGGGATTGAATCCATGTAGGCAGAGGCCAGGCCGCTGACGGTGTTGGTCGCCCCCGGACCGGACGTGACTAGACAGACACCCACCGTACTTCGAGCCCGAGCATAGCCGTCTGCCGCATGGATGGCCCCCTGTTCGTGGCGCACCAGGACATGCTGGATGTCCGTCCTGCCCAGTTCGTCATAGAGGTCAATCACGGCGCCGCCCGGGAAACCGAAAATCGTCTCCACACACTCTTCCTTCAGGACGGCTATGATGATCTGCGCTCCTGTCATTGTTTTCAATGGCTCTCCTCCTATCAATTGATTCTGAATTGCGGATTGAGTCTAGAGGTTTCTCCCTAAATCACCTGACCACGGCCCCTTCACCGCCTGAAGATACCACGCGGGCGTATCGCGCCATGTACCCCTTGGATATCTTAGGTCGTGGCCGTCGCCACCTTGAAAGTCGGCTCTCGATCTCCTTGTCCGGAATTTCCAGGGCGATTCTTTTCTTTGGAATATCGATGCTGATTCTGTCCCCGTCTTTGACGATGGCGATGGCTCCGCCCTCCATGGCCTCGGGAGAAACGTGGCCAATGGCGGCCCCCCGGGTGCCACCGGAAAACCGGCCGTCTGTGATCAAGGCCACATCCGCATCAAGGCCCATACCGGCAATGGCAGATGTAGGCATGAGCATCTCCCGCATGCCCGGTCCGCCTTTGGGACCCTCATAGCGGATGACGACAACATCGCCTTTCCTTATCTTGCGTGCCATGATGGCAGAAGTGGCCTCTTCTTCACTGTCAAATACGCGGGCCGGACCTTCATGGCGAAGCATTTTTCTCACCACGGCGGACTGTTTCACCACACACCCTGAAGGGGCCACGTTGCCGAACAGCACGGCAAGGCCCCCTTGCTTGTGATAAGGCCTTGCCAATGGCCGAATCACCCCCTTGTCCGTAACCCGGCTGTTTGCAATATTGTCCTTAACAGATTTACCTGTCACTGTCAGACAGTCAGTGTGGATCAAACGTTTTCGACACAGCTCCGTCATCACCGCACTCACACCGCCGGCCCGATTTAGATCCTCCATGTGGTGTTTTCCTGCGGGACTCAAACGACACAGGTGAGGCACTTTCTCACTCACACGATTAAAGACATCCAGGTCGATTTTGACCCCGGCTTCGTGAGCAATGGCCATCAGGTGCAATACCGTATTTGTAGAACACCCCAGGGCCATGTCCACGGCCATGGCATTTGCAAAGGCCTTTTGCGTCATGATTTTTCTGGGCGTGATCCTCCTTTTCAAAAGCTTCACTATGTTTATCCCCGCTTCTTTAGCCAAACGTGTGCGAGCGGCCATGACAGCCGGGATGGTGCCGTTTCCGGGAAGTCCCATCCCAATGGCCTCTGTCAGACAATTCATGGAATTGGCGGTAAACATGCCGGCACAGGAACCACATGTAGGACACGCACAATCTTCTATATCCGCCAGCTCGGCTTCATCCATCTTGCCTGATTTGACAGCTCCCACCCCTTCAAAGACACTGATGAGGTCAATGGTTTTGCCGTGGAGGGTGCCGGCCAGCATGGGACCTCCGCTCACCACAATAGTAGGCAGGTTCAATCTGGCAGAGGCCATGAGCATGCCTGGAACAATCTTGTCACAGTTTGTAACCATGACCATGGCATCAAATGCGTGGGCAATGGCCATGACCTCAATGGAGTCGGCGATCAATTCCCGGCTTGCCAGGGAATACTTCATCCCGATATGGTTCATGGCAATGCCGTCACAAATCCCGATGGTGCCAAAGGCGATGGGCGTGCCGCCGCCCATGCGGATGCCGGCCTTCACGGCGCTGACAATGCGGTCAAGCTCCACGTGTCCGGGTATGATATCGTTGGCCGAATTGGCTATGCCCACAAGCGGCCGCCCAAGCTCTTCATCTGTGTACCCCATGGCCTTAAACAAAGCGCGATGGGGTGCACGCTCCATACCAGATTTGACACTATCGCTCTTCATTGCTCTCCTCCCGTGCTTCACGTTTCACGTTCTTGAAAGCTTGTGCTGAAAGCTGTCCTCCAGGGCCTGCCAGCTTGCCTCGATAATATCTGCAGAAACCCCGACGGTGCTCCACACACGCTTTTGATCCCGGGATTCTATGAAAACTCTTACCCTGGCCCCGGTCCCCTCCCGACCCTCAATGACACGGACCTTGAAATCAACAAGCTGCATCGTTTCCAGGTCCACGAGGAAGAATTTATTCAGGGCCTTTCTTAACGCATTGTCCAGGGCGCTCACAGGGCCCTTCCCTTCTGCGGCCGTGATCTCTTCCTGGCCGTCAACGGAAATCTTGATGGTGGCATACGCCCGGCAGGGAAGATCCTTTTCCTTTTCAATGGCCACCCGGAAGGATTCCAACTCGAAAAGTGGCTCGAATTGCCCGGTGAGCCGTTTCAGCAGGAGTTCAAAGGAGCCTTCGGCCGCGTCAAACTGGTACCCTTCATGCTCCAATCGCTTTATCTCACTGGCGATTCTCTTGCTGTCAAACCCATTACCGCCCAGCGCTATTTTCAATTCCCGGGCCTTGTAATCCACGTTGCTCTTGCCACAAAGATCAGACATGAGCACCCGACGCTCATTCCCCGCGGCTTCCGGCTCCACATGTTCATACGCCCTTGGCGTCTTCATGATGGCATTGACGTGCATTCCCCCCTTATGGGCAAAGGCACTCTTTCCCACAAAGGGGCGTCCGTTAAATGGCGTCATGTTGGCAACCTCACTCACATACCGCGAGACCTCGGTAAGATGACGCAGATTCTTGTCTGTCATGCATGAGCACCCCATCTTGAGCTGTAGATTCGGAATGACCGAGGTGAGATCCGCATTGCCGCATCGCTCTCCATACCCGTTGACCGTCCCTTGCACCATAACGGCCCCGCAGCGCACGGCAGCCAGGGTATTGGCCACAGCCAGACCACAGTCGTTGTGGGTATGGATGCCGATCTTGACGGGGATGAGCGGACACACCTGATCCATGATCTCCTCTATCTCAAAAGGCAGCGTCCCGCCATTGGTGTCACAAAGAACAATCACCTGGGCGCCGCCTGAGACCGCGGCAGCGATAGTCTTCATGGCGTACTTCGGGTTGTTCTTGTAGCCGTCAAAGAAATGCTCCGCATCGTAGATCACTTCCCTGCCTTGGGAAATAAGATGGGCTACCGTGTCGTGAATCATCGCCAGGTTCTCCTTCAGAGTCGTGGCTATGACCTTCTTGACATGGAGATCCCAGGTCTTTCCGAAGACGGTAACCGCCGGGGTTGCCGACTGGAGAAGGGCGATGAGATTTTCATCTTCTTCCGCGGTCGTATGCGGTCTCCGGGTACTGCCAAAGGCTGTAAGGCACGCATGATTGAAGGGCACCCTCTTGGCGGCCTCAAAGAATTGCAGATCCTTGGGATTGGAACCGGGCCAACCGCCTTCAATGTAATGGATGCCAACGGAATCCAGCTTTTGGGCGATCCGGATCTTGTCCTCGGCGGAGAAATTGATCTTTTCCCCCTGCGAACCATCTCTCAGTGTCGTGTCGTAAACCAGAATTGATTCCATAGCGAAAATCCCCGAACACAGAGTCCTCTTCAAAAAGGTCCAAACATAAGCTCACGAAAGCAGGAAGCGCTGCGCTCCTGATTTCCTCACTTGTCGTGCTGGTAGCTATACCGTTTGTAAAACCCTTTTGCGACCAAAAAAAATCCGCTATCAGGAGACCTGATAACGGATTTTCGCGATTCCTATGTCAACGAATCTAGACCATTACCAAGCCTCCAGCCGGCAGCAGCATATAATAATGCCGACTACGCATACAATGTCAACAATAATACTGGTAACGGCCTCAAATTTCATCACTAAGAAGAACTCCTAATATATTCTTTATTATACTAGCCAACCACGACGGACTTGTCAAGCCTTTTTCTGGGCCGCTTTGCGCGCTCTTTGTGAAAACGGGCGAGACTCAGCCACGTCCAACGCTCTTGCTATCCGGTTACCCATATAACAGCCGATCGTTATGGGACGTGTCCGCCCCGTGTCCTCCCTCGACTTCCTGCCCACCGTGAGGTTCGTGAAAAGGAAGAGATAGGTCAAGAAAATGGCCACAAGCACGCCAACGATGACAATCCATTTGTGAAGGGGGTGTTCCCGTATAAAAGGATCAACCTGTTCGTAGTCCGGCTTTCGCCGGTCCCCCCCTCGCCTGTCGACAAACGCGGGGTACAAACGGTTGCGATAGCGGGGATCAATGTGTCTCCGCCGATCCTTGCCGCTTCGGCGCTCCTTAAACGGCTGCGAGAAGCCGATGGTTTCTGCGTGGGCACCCATATCGTCTATGTTCTAGTGTCGTGTCTCAGAAGTAACTATCATTAGTCACCATGTAGCCGAAAGCCTTTTCCGCGCGACATTGAGCATTTTCGGAATGAGAGGTCAGCTGAGTGAAGCGTTAAGAATCATAAACTGTTTGAGGGCCTTAGCCCGAGTTTTTATGATTCAACGCAACGAAGCTGACGTCCCGGAAATGCTCACGGAGCCCGGAAAATGGCTTGATGGCAACACGTTACTTTTTAAAGCAACTTCTGGGACATGTCACTAGACGCTCTCCATGTGGACTCCCATGTTGAAAAACCTGGACACCTTCTTCCCACCAGAGGCCGCCAGTCAAGTCTGTGTCGGCCTTGTCGCCAAGGATAAGAAAGACTCCCTGTCAGACGAATATAATATCAAGCCCTTTTGTTCAAAGTCATCGAGGATCGAGCGTATGTCGGCTGGCGGGATACCCAGCTTCTCAGACACCTTGCTCATTCGTTGGGACTTTTCGATGGCCGACAAGTAGACGTCCGATTCTCGGGACGGGAGCCTGTGGCTGGTACTGTGCCCGTCTTGGCATACGCCAATTTCCAGACCATTCGAGGCCCTCATGTAGTGCATGAAATTTTTGCTGGGATTCTTGCTCTTGATGTCTTCTACCTTCTCCCTTATCCTGGTTGCGATGTTAAACTGCTCTTCATCATTGTCAAACTGGTAGGGATAGGGATAATTGGAATAAGAGGGCATGGGGAAGTCTTCAAAAACATCCGAAAAGATCGATTCGTCATTTCTTTCCAGCCGGTAACGGCCAATATCTAGAAAAACCGGGCAATCCGTGGGCAAATAGAATTCGCCTGGATAGATCAGGATGTTTTCATAAACCAATAAATGGGCGATAAGATCCATCACCCTAAGGTTCTCCACAAGGTCATCGGTCGTCATGTTGGGGTAGCACGTAAATAGATTAAACTGTAAGGGGACCCCCAATTCAGCGACCATCTTCAGTACTTCCACATTCTTCAGGGCGGTGACCCCTTTTTTCATCAAACGCAGCACCCTGTCACTGAAGGTTTCAATCCCCACCTGAAAATGGGACACCCAATGGCCAAAACTCAAAAGCGACTCCAGGACTTGGCGATCCATCCTTTCTGCGCGAAATTCCGCGAAGTGAAATGACAAGTCCTTTCCTTTCAGATAGTCAGAAAGTTCAAGGACCAATGTCCGGTCTTTCAGGGCGTCAGAGTCCAAGATGATGAAGTTCCCGAGGTCCCCTGAAGTGTCTTGGTAATATGCCAGTTCTGCTTTTACTTGCTTTGCGCTCTTTGATTGACATCGCACATGATAAGATTCATCCGGACAAAACGTACACTTGCCCCACGGACATCCTCTGCCCAACTCAATGGGCACAATGACTTCACCAGGTTCTATGGGAAAAGCCGCAAGGTCGTACCTTGGAAAGGGCAATGAATTGATGGAAACATTTGCTTTTGACTTGGACTTTCTTACTTTGCCTTTTGAATCCCTGAAAAGCAGGTTGTGCAAAGGCTTCTTTCTATGGTCTAGATGTTCCAGCAAACCAGCGATGGTGACCTCGCACTCACCAGTTCCCACAAAATCCACGACATCCATGTGGGCCAACAACTCTTGTCCAAAGGCACCTGAACAGTCCTTTCCACCAACAACGGTTTGAACTTGGGGGTAGGCATCCTTAATCTTGGAGCACATAAGCAGGGACCCGCTCAGCTGGTAGTGGGAGCAACTGAAACCCACAAGCCTTGTTCCTTCCAGGTATTCGGACAACCTGGAAAAGCTGGATTCAATAAACGCCCTGGCGACCCCTCTCAATGCCTCAAAGTCCTTCAATGTCAATCCGATCAACTTGAGGCGTTCGTGAAATTCCTCTTGTGATGCCTGGTATTGACCCTTAAAAAGAAGGGATGCAAAGACATAGTCCAACCCCATGTACTCAACGCCGAATTGTTCTGAAAGCCTTACAAGGTTTCTTCTTACCTCAGCACCAAATCCTCTCAGGAAGGGGTCAAATTCGAGATGCAAGTGAAAGCTCTTTACCCGCCTGCCCCTTTCTCTCAAGAAGGCATCCACAATACCCAGATTGATGTTGGGTACGTTGGAAAACCATCTGGAATCAAATTTCGCATACGGCATTGAGACAAAAATGAAATCCATCCCTTCACTCCACAAATCCAGCAACAATGAATCGTTAGGAAACCCACCTTGAAAGACCGTTTGAAAAATGCTTATTCTTTCAATGGCGTCTTTTACTTGACATGTTACCATCCCTTATCTTGCTTTGCAAATCCCTGGACGGAATCCCTTGTCTGGACGTCATCTTTGGGCAAGGGGACCACCCACCCCCATGTCCATGACATGGACGTATCCAGGTCTAACGAGAAAGATTATCGGCTTGGGCCCATACATAACCCTAACGTTGCAAAAGTCGAGGATGCCGCAGGTCCAAGGCGTCACCCATGAAGCTGTAGTCATTTACCGCGAACCTTTTACAGCGCCTTCTGGGTCAGGGATCCACTCCTGACAGCCTTGTCAAATGTGTAGCCTTGAACCCGATTTTTTGATAGGAAATATTGACGGCTTCACAAAAAGTTCAACTGCCGCGTTACGCTTCATCTTTCGCCTGCCTGTGCGGTGCACGCAGACAGGTCATTGCGACGCACGAGAAGTACACCTCATGCCTGGTTTGTGCGCCTTGCATTTGGAGCTTTTTGCTGTGCCGTGTGTTTGCGTGTTTTTTACGGGTCTAATTCGCCAAAAGGAGCCGACAATGAAAATTGAGGTCGAAAAACTGCGCAATGAACAACTTGAGCAAAAAGGCGTTTCGTCCTGGCCGATCTGGGAAAAAGAAATTTCCCGGTTCGACTGGCACTATGACACTACGGAAGAGTGCTATCTGCTTGAAGGTGACGTCGTCGTGGAAACCGAGGACGGCGGCGAGGTGAGATTCGGCAGAGGCGATTTTGTCACATTCCCCAAGGGGTTGTCCTGCATCTGGAATGTCAAGCGGGCTGTCAGGAAGCATTATAATTTTAGGTAGGGCACACTCCACCGTCGGGGTACAGGGATCGTCCGCGCATGGGGCTGTCTTTCTGATCGAAAAGCTCAACGGACCCGGGGTGTGGATAACGCCGAAAAGGCTGCAACCATGGGAGCCAAGTCCGACATCATCATTGAAGCCAGCGCCGCTGATTTGGCCGCAAAGGGCGCGGAAATATGGTGCCAAAGTGCCCAAGAAAGCGTCGACCTTCGGGGCCGGTTCGCCCTGGCCGTTTCTGGCGGGTCCACGCCGAGACAGATGCACAGGTTGCTGGCCGAAGAGCCTTATTCTTCTCGCCTCCCGTGGGACAGAATCCACATATTCTGGGTTGATGAACGCTGCCTGCCAATGACTCACCCAGACAGCAACTTCGGCACAGCCAGAAAAGACTTTCTGGATCGGGTGCCCATCGTCCCGGAGCACGTCCATCCCATGCCGGGATGGGTCCCTCCTGAGCAGGGAGCCGTCAGGTACGAGAAAGAACTCAAAGCCTTCTTTCAGCGGCCCGAAGACCCCCTGCCTTGCTTTGACTTAATATTTCTCGGTATCGGACAAGACGGCCACACTGCGTCCCTGTTTCCCGGTCAGGCATCCCTGGAGGAAAAGGAAAAGTGGGTCGTTTGGGTCAAGGGAGGAAATCCCTGCGTTGATCGTCTCACCATAACCTTTCCGGTGCTGAACCTGGCCAGGCGAACGGTATTTTTTGTCTCCGGCGAAGACAAGGCCAACGTACTGAAAACCGCGTTGGAAAACGCGCAGGCCCGATTGCCGGCCCAAAAAGTCCGGCCGTCCAGGGGAAGCTTAACCTGGCTCGTTGACCGTCAAGCGGCTTTGCTGCTAAGTAAAACCCTAATTGATCGTAAACAAAATGAAAAACAGGGGTAAGGTTTTAAAATAGCAGCCATTTTTGTTATGTTTTCCAAAAATTTAATATGTCTTCTGCTGATGAGATATAGTTTTAAGAGATTTTTTTCATTTTGTTTACCCTTCGGGAAAGCCGATGCCACCCCATCTTCTTCGTTGCCAAGGACTCGCGGTAGACGACTACAGCTTCTCCCTTGGACGCCTTGAAGCTGGGACACCCTCGACTTTCGCTCAATTAGGGTAAAACTGAAGGGCTTTACGGATCTTTGCGCTGAGGCCTGTCAACAGGCTGCTGTCCAAATGTCTTTTCTCGGGCCCAAGTGGCGGCAATGCCAAGGAGAAAGGCTGTGACGCGATCTGCTTTAGAATATCATCGCCGGACGAGCTATGATCGCCATGACATGACAGGCCACCGACTGGACTGGCCGAACCAGCCCAATGTCTTTAAGAGCTATCCCGGCCTGAGGACCGTGCCCCTTCCCGAGGTGACGGCCTGGCCTCAAGACAACCTCTCCGCCCTCATCCGCAAGCGCTCACGCCAAGAGGCCACCACAAACGTGACCCTTGAGAAACTTGCCCAAATCATACGCCTGACCCATTCTCTCACGGCCAAGGCGCGTATGTCGGGGACGGCGTTTTACTATCGCAGTGTGGCCTCGGCCGGAGCCCTGTATCCTTGTGAGCTTTACGCGGCAGTGCACGGCGCCCCTGGTCTCGATGATGGGCTGTATCATCACAGCATCGGTCTTGAAGCCCTCACCGCCTTGAGGTCAGGAAACATGATGCCACACGTGTCTGATGCCCTGCGAGCCGGGCCGCATGGTTCTCCGGTGCTCGTTTTTTTTCTCACTTCGATTTTTTTCAGAAGTTCATGGAAATATCGAGATCGGGCCTATCGGTACCATCTTCTCGACACCGGGCACCTCGCTGAAAACCTCTTGCTGGCCCTCAGGGCCCAGGATCTGGCCCCTACCCTCTATGATGATTTTGACGACGAAAAGCTGAACGGCCTTCTGGGCGTCGATCCCCGCCGTGAGGTCTGTCTCGCGGTGATCTGTGTACGGGGCAAGGAGGCTGCCGGCCAAAAGGAGGCACTTGACCTGAAGATCCCTGCCAAGACCTTGATGAATGCCAGCCGGGTATCGGCCCGGGAAGTGGACTATGCACTGATTAGGGACCTGCATGCGGCATCGTGCAGGGTAGTGGAGCCGGCCCAAGGGGCACCAAAAATGCTTCACAACCTTGGACTGAAAACGGAACCGGCACAGCAAATACCGAGGACCGACACATGGCTGGAGCTGATGAACTACGCTGAGGCAGTCTTTAAGAGACGCTCCAGGCGAAATTTTGTTCAAACCGAGCTTTCCGTCACGAGGCTGGACGCTTTGCTGGAGCTGCTCTGCGCAGCCGGACACGAGCGAACAGATGCCCGCTCGTTTGCCAAGGAGGCTCTATCCGTAGGATTGTTGTCTGGAAATGTGCAAGATCTGAATCCCGGTTTTTACGTGCTGGACCCGGAGCAAAGATCCATAGCCCTTTCGTCTCAGGGTTTCATGATAGACAAGATGGCCCATGTTTGCCTAGATCAGGCATGGCTGGCCAACAGCGCTTTACACTTTGTCTTCCTGACCAATCTGAAACTTCTGGACGAGACCTGGGGACCGAGGGGATATCGGTACGCGCTGCTGACGGCCGGTCGCCTCGGCCAGAGAATCTATCTGGCAACGACTGCCATGGGGATCGGGTGCTGCGGCATCGGCGCCTTTTATGATGATGAAGCAGCACACATCTTGGGGCTGAACGAACAAACCAGGTTGCTCTATCTTGTGGCCGCTGGACCGCTGAAACGGTAGGACGCTGTACGGATCGTGAACTCCTTTGACAAATCTCCCGACCCTGGGGCCGTTCAGGACCTGGCCGATGGCATGTTCGAGGCACTGGCCCGACATTTTCCGGTCTGCTCGGCAAGTGATGAGTTCCATTATTTCCCTCAGGCCCGGTCTTCGGAACACGACTGGTCCAAGTGGGACGAGTTTTCGCCGGATGCGGTGGACGACGCGGCAGGTAAACTTTCGGCCTGGGAAAAAGAGCTCTCCGGCCTGGAGGCAAAAGAGGTCGACCGGGACACGCGCGTTGATGTCTCCACCCTCTGCCAGGTGGCACGGACCCTTCGAGAGCAGCTCACGCAGGTCCGATCCCACCAGACCCAGCCCACTTTTTATCTGACCATCGCCGGTATCGGCCTGGCTGAGGCATTGGATGAGAACCCGGCGGCCTGGAAGGAGCGGGTACAAGGCCTTCCCGCCTTTCTTGACCGCGCCAGGAGCCATCTCCGACAGATTCCTTCCCTTTTCAGAGATATGGGCCTTGAGATGATCGGGTCTACCCGATCATGGCTCGCTTCCGTAAGCCCTATTCGTCCCGGGGTCGAGCCTGTTCTCGAGGCCCTTGATCGCTTTGAAGGCCATCTCCTGCGAGCATCCTTGCGAGACACCTTTGTCCTTGCCCCCGAGCTTCTGGAGCGCATCGTTTGCGACCACATCGGTTGCGGCATGGGGCCGGACGGCGCCCGGAAGGCACTCGACGAGGAGATCCGGGAGATGAAACAAGTCATGGACGAAGAGGCCACACGACTCTCTCCCGGCAGGGCCTGGCAGGAGGCCTTTGAAGCCATTGCCTTGCCCGGCCTGCCGGACGATGGCCTGATGGGGTTGTATCGCGAGGCAGTCTCTGCACTCGGGCGACACTGCCTGGAGCAGGGCCTGGTACCGCCAGGCCTGCTTCGTTCCTGTCCGGTGCGCGTTGAGCCGGTTCCTTCCTATCTCAAGACGATCCGCAGCGCGGCGGCCTATAGCGTACCGCCGGGCCATCCTCCCTGCGGGGGCACATTTTTTGTCATAGACAGTGACAATCCGGAAGCTGTCGCTCACGCCCTTTACCGTGATTATCGCATGCTCGCCGCGCACGAGACCTATCCCGGCCATCACCTCCTGGATGTGTCACGCTGGGGCCTTGAGCGGGCCCTGCGCCGACCCATCGAGTTTCCCATCTTCTACGAAGGCTGGGCGTGCTTTGCCGAGGACCTTCTGACCCATACGGGCTATTTCCATGGGCCTGTTGATCGCCTCCTCCTTGCAAGACGCCATTTCTGGCGTGCCCTCCGGGGCAAGGTGGACCTCGGCATCCAGGCCGGAACCATGGACCTGGCGGCTGCAGCAGGCTGCCTTACGCAGGCAGGCATGAGCCGGGATCGAGCGGCATCGGTCGTGCGGCAGTATGCATTGAAACCCGGATATCAGCTTTCTTACACCATGGGTGTGAGGCGATTCCGGGATCTCTATGGGCGGTTCACAGGAGATGGCCTCCGGGATTTTGCCCGACAGGTGCTGGCCGAGGGCGAGATCGGCTTTCATGATTTGGAAGCGGTACTTGTTTCCTGAGTTCCGGGCAGAGAAAGTCTGTTCTGCTTGCTGCTTAGGATGTTTGGCGGGGGTGCGGATTACGCTAGGAATGACTCGGCGTTTTTCTGCATCAGTTCAAAATCCGCCTCATCCAACCCGGCACCCAGGGCGATTTTCATCGCCTGCTGGCGTGTCACCAGATCTGAGGGTTCGTGCGCATCGGTGTCTAAGACCATTGGCGCACCGACCTTTTTGGCGAGTTTGGCCACATGGCCGTTTGTCAGGCTGTGTCCCTTCCGAGCGCTGATCTCCAAAAAAATCCCTCTGTCTGCCGCCATTTTCACCTCTTCTTCGGAGATCAGACCGGGGTGAGCCAGGATATCAATGTCGGCAGCCAGGGCGGCACGGTTCGTCCCGGCAACGACGGGCTCGGCAATGGTTTCTCCATGGGCCACCACTATCTTGGCCCCGAGAGAGCGTGCCTGCGCAGCCAGGGGTCCTATCTGAGGCGGTGGAACGTGAGTCAACTCGATGCCGGGGATCATCTGAATTTGATTGAAACGATTCAGTTTTTCGGAAACATGGACAAGTCGCGGAATGATAAAATCCAGGTTGGAAGCGTCAGCGTGGTCGGTGATCCCTATGGCCCTGATGCCCAGCACCTGTGCCCGTCGCACGAGTTCTGAGGGGACCAGGACCCCGTCACTGAAAATGGAGTGAGTGTGAAGATCAATCACCTGTCTCTACATCTTATACTTGCCAAAGTCCTCCGGGGAAAGCTTTTCCAGGTATTCTTTCCACTTCTTGCCCCGTTCGGTCTTATCTAAAGCCTCCGGCTCCCCATCCAACTGTCCGGACTTCTCGAGAACCTGATCGTCGACAAATATGGGACACCCCGCCCTGAGGGCCAAGGCAATCGCATCGCTGGGACGAGCATCAATATGATGGGACTGGTTGTCGAAGGAGAAGTAGATCTGCGCATAGAATGTGTTGTCCCTGAGGTCGCAGACTTCTATCTTGGAAATTGTTATCTTCAACATATCCATGAAATTCTTGAACAGATCATGGGTCATGGGACGAGACAAGCGAACTTGTTCCAGCTCTGTGGCGATGGCGGTCGCTTCCAAAATACCAATCCATATAGGAAGGGCCTGATCTCCGTGAATCGCTTTAAGGATAACGATAGGGGCGTTTGACGTGGCATCGATCGTTATACCCGAAACTTTCATCTCATGCTGCATGCAGTATTCCTCCTTTATGGCCAGAATATAGTCTGCCAGGCTTTACCGGGCCACCCAACAACGAATGGGGGAAGGCCTCCACAATCTTGACGGCGACAAGCTGGCCGACACCAGCCCCCCCATCTGAAAAGTTCACCACCTTATTGCACGGCGTACGCCCGGTTATCTGATGACCCATCTTCTTGCTGAAACCTTCCACCAGAACCTCCTGGGTCGTGCCTACCAATGATCGATGCTTTTCCAAAGTCAACCGGGTCTGAAGTTCCAGGAGCCTGGCTAGGCGTTCCCGTTTCACGGCCTCGCCAACCTTACAGGAAAACCTGCAGGCCGGCGTCCCTGGGCGATTAGAATACTTAAATGTATAGAGATTGTCAAATCCGACCGATTCGACCAGACGCAGCGTGTCCTCAAAATCAAAATCTTCCTCGCCGGGAAAGCCCACGATCATGTCAGAGGTGACGGCAATATCAGGGCGGACTTTGCGCAATTTTTCAATGCCGGCCAAATAGCCATCTCGTGTGTAGCCCCTGTTCATGCGTCTCAATATCCGATCCGCCCCGCACTGAACCGGCAGGTGGATGTGAGGCGCCAATGTCTCAAGTCCGGCAAACGCGCCAATCAGTTTATCAGAAAGGTCTTTGGGATGAGAGGTTGTAAAACGGAGGCGCTTCAGGCCTGGGATACGGTTCACCGCCTCAAGGAGTGCCGGGAAATCAAAACCATGTCCGTTTTTCAGGCCATAGGAATTCACGTTTTGTCCCAAGAGGGTGACCTCCTGAACGCCGTGTGCTACCAGTTGCCGGATTTCTTCCAGAATGCCTCGGGGTTCCCGACTGACCTCGCGTCCCCTCACATAAGGGACTACACAGTAGCTGCAATAATTGTCACAACCGCTCATGATGGTCACAAAGGCGGTGGCTCGCCCAGCCTGGGAATCTGACGGCGCTATGTGTGAGGGCTCGACGGTCCCGGTTTGATTCACATCCACGACCTGTCTCTTCTTCTCGGTGACCTGCCGTATGAGACCGGAAAGCCGCTTTACGGCAAAGGTGCCAAAAACCATATCCACATGGGGCGCCCGTTCAATAAGGCGATATCCCTGCTGCTGAGCGACACAGCCACCCACGCCAATGATCAGATCCGGCCTCTTCCGCTTCATCCGGGCGAGTCGTCCCAAGTAACTGTAAACCTTGTGCTCGGCTTTCTCACGGATGGAACAGGTATTCACAATAATGAGGTCCGCCTTGCCGACGTGTGCGGTTGGCCTGTAATTCATAGACGCCAGGATTCTCTCCATCTGTTCAGAATCGTAAACGTTCATCTGGCAGCCCATCGTCACTATGTAAACGCGTTTTGGCTCCATTTCTTTACAGGGACGCCTCTCTCCTAACATCTGCCACTTCAATCCGCATATGCCTCTGAAGATCGTGGACAATCATATCTACTTCTTCTTCGCATCCAGGACCGACATAGAGCACGACCAACCCCTGTTGGGGGTCCAGTGTCCTCATGACCGCCACGCCGGCATACCCCTCCAAGATAAATCTCAAGTAATGGATCTCCCGTCGATCTATCCGGTAGTATTTCTTGACTGAGGATTCAGGTGTCACTTGCTCGTGGATGCTAGCACCATCCATTTTGTGTTTTCAATGAAAAAAACGGTGTTGTGGAAAGACACGCTTTGAGCTATACCCCGGCCCTATGCATGAGAAATGGTCTGTCCGGTCGCCTGACCCTGCTCAGATTTCAAACCTGACGGCCACCCTGGGTTGTCACCGAGCTGTGGCAGCCGTCCTCATCAACCGCGGGTTCGGAAAACCCGATGACGCGGCACGCTTTCTCCACCCCTCTCTGGCCTGTATCCGATCGCCGTTTCTAATGAAGGATATGGATCGCGCCGTTTCCCGCATCTTGCGTGCCTTCGAGCGCCGTGAAAAGGTGCTCATCTTTGGAGATTATGATGTGGACGGCATGACGGCCACGGCCGTTCTCCTCGACTTTCTGACCTACCTGGGCATGGATGCACATTATTACATTCCGGATCGCCTGACCGAAGGCTACGGGCTGCGCCCCGAATCCGTGGAAAAGGAGGCCGTTGCCCGCGATATAGGGCTGATCATTACCGTGGACTGCGGTATCACCAGCCACGAGGCAATTCGATTGGCCAATCGTGCCGGGGTTGATGTGATCATTACCGATCATCACGAAACCCCGTCCGAGCTGCCCGAAGCTTTTGCGATCTTGGATGCAAAACAGCCTGGCTGTCCCTCGGGTCTTACATGGCTCGCCGGCGTGGGCGTGGCCTTCAATTTGGTCATTGCCCTGCGCAAGTCTCTCCGGGATCAAGGTTTCTGGGGAACACCACCGGAACCCAACCTCAAGGCCGTCTGTGATCTGGTGGCCCTTGGAACCGTGGCAGACATGGTTCCCATACTGGAAGAAAACCGCATCTATGTGAAAGCCGGGCTTGAGGTCCTTGCCAATTCCACCCGTCCTGGTCTCAAAGCCCTGCTGGACGTCTGCAAGGTGACGGGTGAGTCCCTTGACAGCCGGGACGTGGCTTTTAAGCTGGCACCCCGACTGAATGCCGCCGGCAGGCTTCGGCATGCCTCTATGGGATGTGAGCTTCTGACCACATCAAGCGATAAGACCGCTCAGGCCATCGCAGAAGAGCTTGATCGTGAAAATAACAGGAGACAGGATATAGAAAGGCATATCCTTTCGGAAATTGATCGCCGCCTTGAGGCCGATCCCCAACTATTGCAAAGATCCCTGGTCCTGGACCAGCAGGGATGGCATGAAGGGGTCATCGGGATTGTGGCCTCCAGACTGGTAAACCGATATGTGCGACCCGTTGTCCTGATTGCGGTTGACGGGGACAAGGGCAAGGGGTCGGCCCGAAGCCCTGAGGGTTTCAATCTATTTGAAGCCCTTGAAGACAGTGCCCAGTACCTGGAGACATTCGGAGGGCATGCGGCTGCCGCAGGTCTGACCTTGGCGGCCGAAAACATCCCGGCCTTCCGCAGACATTTTGAAAAGCTCGTCTGCGAGACGGCAACGGCTCAGGATTTCATACCCAAACTTCACATAGACATCGAAATCTCCCCAACAGAGATCCATCCCAAGCTGGCAGATGGACTGGAGGCACTGGCACCCTTTGGGACAGGGCATCCCGAGCCTCTCTTCATGCTTTCAAACGTCGAAGTCCTGTCTGCCCGAATCGTCGGGGGCTCTCACATGCAAATGCGACTGCGACCTGCCGGAAACGTGGACTTTACGCCCCTGCCGGCCATCTTTTTCAACATGGATGTGGATAAGCCCCCTCCAGAGCGATTCCATCGTGTCGCCTGTCATATTCGCTGGAACCGCTGGAGGGACCGTCAAACCATTCAGCTCGTCATCAAAGATTTTATCGCAGCCTAAGGTAACCGGCTCGCAACCATTACATCCCCTGTCAGGGCAGAAGTCCGGCAGCGCCATTGCCGACAACTTCCTGTGGAGGGGCTTCTCGTCAGGGCGCGATCTCGAAAGGGAGGGTCTCCAGGACCATGCTCTGTGCGGCACTCCGCAGCAAGCTACGGGCGATGCACTCGCTCTTGCGGTTTGAACAAAATCACCCAGGTCTGACAACCTGACAACGTGTTTGACCCTGAAGCTTGTCTGCAAGGTCGATCTAACCACCACCGGACGAGGGGCAAAATTCTACGGCTGCATTTTCTTGTTGTAATTTCGCAAGACTTGTCGTAGCCTTTCATGCGATTTAATAGTATTTTTAATATCAGGTCGTCTCTAAAGAATTGAAGGCCTGGAGTCCCTGTTATCATGGCAAGAGTATTTCGCCCAAGCAATCGCGAAGCAAAAATACTATCCAGGATTGAAAGCTCAAAGGAACACGCCCGCCGCCTTGCCATTGAACAGACCAAGAATGTCGTGGAACCACTCAGCAATGCCATAGCCATGAAGCTCATAGAGGAAAAGCTGCTTGAAACAACCAGCAAAGAAGCTATCCAGGAACAGATTGCGGGCTCCCTTCAAAAACTGACCCGTGCAGACGATTTTGAGATTGATTTCCAGATTGCCCCAATCAGGGACCTCGGGGTGCGGCCGAATATTGTAAGCCTCTACCTTACAGCATTCGTCGTGGAAAAACTCATCAATCACAGAAACGTGGAAGAGCTTTACGGGTCAGATGAAGAAATCTACCACTGCATCCATCGCCAGGTAGCCAAGTACCTCCTCCTGTGAGGCCCGGTTTCCATCCCAGGCTTGTCAACGGCCCGTTTGAAGATCCGGCCCTGTTCATACCGTTTCTTTTTGAAAAGCGCGCTCTCCTGTTCGACCTGGGCGACCTGTACCGCCTGCTCCCCAGAGAAATGCTAAAGATTACCCACGCATTCGTCACTCATACCCATATGGACCACTTTGCGGGTTTTGATGCCCTGCTGCGTGTCTTCTTGGGTCGCGACAAGATTCTCCACTTGTTTGGTCCTCCCCCCTTTCTGCAAAACGTGGAGGGCAAGCTGAGAGGCTATACCTGGAACCTGGTCGAAAACTATGACGACGCCTTTGTTATAAAAGCCACTGAAGTCCACGCCGATCATGTATTGACTCAAGTCTACGAGTGCAACAAGGCTTTCGCCCCTGAGCAGAAACCCCTGAAACGCGATTTTGACGGAGCCCTTGTCAAGGAGTCCGCTTTTTCGGTACATGCCATCCATCTGGATCACAAGATCCCCTGCCTAGCCTTCATGCTCAAGGAACAATTTCATATCAACATCATGAAGGACCGTTTGGAGAAACTCCATATGCCTGTGGGCCCCTGGCTGAGACGATTGAAAGAGGCCCTTTACGAACAGCACGATCCGGGAAAAAGTTTTCACGTCGCATGGAAAGAACATGGGAAGGAACAGGAAGCGACATTCCGCCTGGGTGATCTGGCACGGCAGATTGCCCGTGTATCACCGGGTCAGAAGATCGTCTATATCGTTGACGTGGTTTTTTCCCCGGAAAACAGGGAAAAGATGATTGATTTTGCTCGCGATGCAGACCAGTTGTTTATTGAGGCAGCCTTTCTCGAAGCGGAAGAGCGTGTCGCACAAAAGAAGTATCATCTGACGGCAAAACAAGCCGGCATCATTGCCCGAAAGGCCGGAGTCAAGCACGTCACGCTGTTTCATTTCTCGCCCCGGTACGCTCACGCCGCCCCCCTGCTTGAGACAGAGGCTCGTGAGGCCTTCACAAGGGCTGATGCCGACTAGCGGTTCGCAAGACACCTTTTGCGAGTCTATCAACCTTGTCCTAGAATCCCATATCCTCATTGATCAAAACGACCTTTATCCGTCCTCTTGGAAACGATTTCTCGGTAATGGTCCAGGTGTTGCAAATACGCTCCGAACTCTTGCATTGCTCGCAGTACGAGGTCTTGACGCATGGCGTTTTCATGTCCAATCGCATCGCGTTAATCGGAGCCGCATAGTTCTTGATGCGAAACATGGCCTCCTTGACATCCGGGACAATCTTGTTTCGGCCCACGACAATGACCACGTTCTTGGGGCCAAATGTGATGGCCGCGGTGCGATTGCCATACATATCGAGATTAACAAGCTTGCCTGTTTCAGTCACTGCGTTCGTTCCTGTGATAAACAGGTCGACAAGAAGGGCTTGTCGGCGCAGTTCCACTTTTTGTTCGTCCGACAGGTCTTTATCGAACACGTCCAAGACCTCCAAGTCTGGATTGTCTTTCATCGCGTCGTAAAGCCCTGTTGAGGTAAACGTCAGGGACCCGCCCCAGGAAACGCTTTTCGCACCGGTCTTGAGAAGAATCTCGTTCTGCACCACTTCTGTCGCGTTGGCGGTGTTGTCTGCCAGAAAAGCCTCGAAGTTGTTTCGTTCCAATGCATCCTTCACACCTACCAGGCGACCCCTCCAGTAGTTCTCAATGGGTTTCTTCATCTCATCCTCCCCGCTGGTCTTCTCCTTTTGCCACGGCTTTAATCCAGGCACTGGAGAATATACCATGTTGTCTTGATCGTGGCCACCCTGATCAAAGACGCGCCAGGGGCCACCGATGAATTTCTTGTTGACAAACATTATAGCCAAAGTAGGGTAAACGTAACATCTTAGCCCTTTGAAAATGCTATCCGCATACGGGCGATCCGATTCTAAAGCGTGTGAAGCTTCCCGACTAGAGGTCGGGCTTCCCGGAAAGGTATTAGGCTATTTTCATGTAGCTTCCCTTGACCCCGACCAGCGGTCGGGGCTTGCGGGAAGCAGGCCGGTCAAACTCGCACCCAAACAGTGCCTCGCTTTAGAATCGGATCACCCGCATGCTTTGTTATGCACGTTTTTTGACCAGGCTAAACTGATACGGGTAAACATATTTCGGCTGACTTGGACAACGGGCATCCATGGAGAGGACGAATCTCGACATCAATGTTGACCCCTGTCAGGTCTTCCGGGCCGTTTGTGATCAGCCGGACGCTATTTTTTTGGAAAGCCAGAGGCCTTCCTTGGCAGAGCGATATTCCTTCATTGCCTGGGAGCCGGAAAAGGTTTTTCGGGGAGACATCCCCGATCTGAAAAGGGACGACTTCTTTTCCTTCATATCGTCTTACAGCCAGCAATACTTTGTCGCCGGCTACATAGGATACGAGGCCTGCCAGTGGATAGAAGAGCTGCCCAGGCCCGGGGAAAAGGACAGGTCGCTGCCTGATATTTATCTTGCGGCCTATAGCCGGTTTTTGGTCTATGACCATATCCGCAAGACATGGGCTTGCTGGTTCAAGGACGCGCCGGTATCCCCGCCTGCCTCATGCTTGAAGGCTGGTCGGCACTTCCCAGGTCAAATCAGGGGATTCAATCAGACCAAGACAACCTATCTCGAAAATGTCCGACGTGTGCTGGATTATATCAGGGCAGGAGATATCTATCAGGTTAACTACACCCAGAGGGTCTATTTCACCTGTGCAGAAGACCCCTTTGACCTCTACTTGCGCCTGAAAGAGATCCAGCCGGTCTCCTATGCAGCCTTCATCAACCTGGGAAATGGAGCGGTTGTTTCCGGAAGCCCGGAGCTCTTCCTGGGCCTGAAGCACAGCAAGATCCTGAGCAAGCCCATGAAGGGAACGAGAAAAAGATCCAGACGTCCCAACGTGGACAGGCAGTTGCGACAGCAACTCCAGGAGAGCGGAAAAGACAGGGCTGAAAACACCATGATCGTGGATCTGATGAGAAATGACCTGGGACGATTCTGCGAGTTCGGTTCAGTAGAGGTGCCCAGGTTGTATGTGGTGGAGGCCTACGACACGGTTTATCAAATGGTTTCTCACGTGACCGGCAGGGTTAGAAACCATATCCCCCTGTCCGAGATCATCCGCGCGAGCTTTCCGCCAGGCTCCATCACGGGGGCACCCAAGAAGAGGGCCATGGAAATCATTTATGAACTCGAACCCCACCAGCGAGGTGTGTACTGCGGTGTGATGGGATATTTTTTTCAGGATACAATGCGCCTGAACGTGGCCATCAGAACCCTCGAACTCTGGGACCAAAACGGTGTGCTCGGGGTGGGGGGAGGTATTGTGGCCGACTCGGATCCTGAATTGGAATACGAGGAAAGTATCATCAAGGCAAAAGCGTCCATGATGGCGTTGGGAATAGCATTGTAGATGAAAAACCGCACACTCTTTTTCGGTGAAGGTCTCTTTGAAACATTTCGGGTATACCCGGGCAGAAAGCTCGCCTTTGTGGAAGATCATCTGGATCGCATGGCCGCGGGGTGTGTGTTTTTCGCCCTGCCCTTCTCCAGACAAGAAGCTGTGGACGCGTTGAAAGCGGCCCTCGACCACGTTCCGGCCGACACAGACGCCCGTCTTCGACTTAGCCTAGTCTCTCATGGGGATTACGGCGTAGCAAAGATAACATTTCAGACAACTTGGGAACCCTTGAGGCAGATGAGCACTGAGAAAGGCCGGGGGGTCGAATTGGGTCTGGCCCCCTTTCAGAGATTTTCTGAGTCTCCCCTGGTGCGGTTCAAGACGACCTCCTATCTGGAAAACATCTTTGTTTTCACATGGGCGAGAGGCAAGGGATTTTTTGACGCTCTCTTTACCAACGAACGTGGGGAGATGACCGAAGGAAGCATCACCAATGTGTTCTTCTTGAGAAGAGGCCATATCGTGACCCCACCCATAGAATCCGGGCTCCTTCCCGGTATCACCCGCAAGCAGGTCATAAGGGTAGCCCGGACGCGTGGCTTGTCCATGAGTGAATCCACGGTGACACCGGGGGATTTGAAGGAATTTGACGGCGCCTTTGTCACGAATTCAGTCATCGAGGTCCTGCCGGTGTGCGCCGTGGGCGATACCCATTACGCGATCCCGGAGACGATCCAAACACTGCGACAAGGGTACCAACGGCGTTTGCAAGCCCGTTTATTCCCTCCCGGCCCATAGTCGTCCAATTTCAGGCCGTCGCTCCCCCATAAAGGCCTCTACCCGTTCTCTTTATCTTTTTTTGGCTGAACGCCCTGCCGACAATATTCCTAACCTTCTTCTCATCAAAGCCCGTTTTCTTCATCAATGCCGGAACATCGACACCTTTCTTGGACCTTTTGATGATTTTCAGTACCTGATCAGTAGCGGTGGCTTTTGTGGCCTTCTTCTTGGCAGGCGCTTTTTTCCTGGCCGTGGTTTTCTTGGCAACGGCCTTTCTTACTGGTTTCGCCTTGGCCCTTGTCTTGGCCTTCGGTTTCTTGACAGCCGTTGCCTGCTCAAGCTTGTCCACGGCCTTCACCAGCCTTTCCGTCTTCTTGGTGAGTGCCTTAAGTTCCCTGGTTACTGCCTGGAGATCTTTCTTAAGCTTTGCCATGTCCGCTTTCCTCCGTCAGTGGGTTTTGGTTTATTTATAATCAACCCTTTCTTTCAGCTCCTTGCCACACTTGAAAAAGGGCAGTTTTTTTTGTGGTACCTGGACAGCGTCTCGGGTCCTGGGGTTCCTGGCGGTATAAGCCTTGTATTGCTTTACGAAAATACTGCAAAGTCCCCGGATTTCCACCCTGTCACCCCTTGCAAGGGCCTGAGTCATACGATCGAAGAACAGGTCAACGACTTGCGTGGCTTTTACTTTTGTGAGCCCGGTTTCCTTTTGCAGGGCCTCTATGAGATCTGCTTTATTCATCACTGTCCTCCCGAGAATGGTGTGTTAACCGAGCACCATAGAAGCTTGTCATAGTATTGTCAAGAGATATTGACGAGTTATGTAAATACTTGATTGTTTCAAGCAGGACGAGCCCTTGACATCCGCTTCATAAGAACTATTTTTTGTTTAGAATAGGCACAATATTTATATCTAATAACGCTGAAAGGAGGTGTCAGACATGACCGCTCTAATACCCATGTTAAGACGACACAGGTTGCTTGGACGCCCCGACCGGGACTTCTTCGGACGTTTCTTTGAGGACTTCGATCTACCGACCCTGTTCTCAGAAGAAAGGGAGTTTATGCCTGCCTTTGACGTGTCTGAAACGGAAAAGGAGTTGATTGTGAAGGCTGAAGTCCCAGGTATGGACAAAAAGGACATTGACATTAGCCTGTCAGAAGGCATGCTCACCATCAAAGGGGAAAAAAAGCAGGAGAAGGAAGACAAGCACGAGCAGTACCATACGGTTGAAAGACGCTATGGCGCGTTTTCCAGGACCATGCCCATTCCTGTTGAAGTCGACACGAACAAGGTGGATGCCACCTACAAGGACGGCGTGCTTAAGATCACACTGCCCAAATCTGAGACTGCAAAGGCGAAAAAGATCGAGGTCAAAACGTAACCCTGCTGAGTCGAAAACGTGTGCCGGGCCGCATCCCGGCACATGTTTTTTTGTTTCTGCCGAGAGCTCGCGCTCAAAGGCAGAATAGTTTTTAGACAAATTAGCCGCAGACACACGCAGATCAACGCAGACATTTTGTCCGGCCAGGTATTTGTGTGGGTGTGTCTGCGGTTTCACATGTTGTGCTTAGATTATCCCAAGCGGGCAGGGCCTGTTTGGTTCCGGCTCGTCCGGGTTAGGAATTACACCCGAATTTGGGATACAATGAGGAAAGTATAGGAGGGCTGATATGATGGAAGTGAACGTCGGAGCCTCTGTGCTGGAGTTGGTGCAGGGAGATATCACAAGGCAGGATACCGAGGCCATCGTCAATGCAGCCAATCAAAGTCTTCTCGGTGGCGGAGGCGTGGATGGGGCAATCCACAGGGCAGCGGGCCCGGAGCTCTTGGCCGAGTGCCGTACCCTCGGTGGCTGTGAGACAGGAGAGGCGGTCATCACCCGGGGCTATAAGCTTCAGGCCGACTATGTCATCCATACGGTGGGTCCCGTATACCGAGGTTCAGACCCGCAAACCGAGCGCCTGCTTGAAAGTGCCTATCGAAGGAGCCTTGAGGTCGCCCGGGACAAAGGGCTCCGATCGGTGGCCTTTCCCTCCATCAGTACAGGGGTCTACGGCTATCCCATCGAAGAAGCAGCTCCTGTGGCCTTGCGTACCGTGATTGGGTTTTTGCGGCAGCACCCTCAAATGGAGCGGGTGCGCTTTGTGCTACGCAGTGAAAAGGCCTTTCAGGCCTTCGAGAAGGCACTCGGAAGGCTTGAGCTTTCAGGATCATGATGCCGGGTCACCGGTGTTTCGTTCATTGCATCAGGGCAGGAAATACAATTTACCCTTGTCCCTTCCATGTCGAAGCCTTTCATAAAATTCTCTGAGGGTCCAGAATCGCTTAGCAACAACCGACACACCCCTTAACCCGAACCGGTTCAGCACGCCCTCTACGAGAAGCACTGTGCCGGCCAGGATTTTCTTGGCGTATCGGCTATGGACATCTTCAAATACCGTCAAATCAAAAATTCCCTCTTCATCCTCCAGGGTCAAAAACAGGATCCTTTTTCCGCTCTTGGTCGGAGGGGTATGGATGATGATGACACGCCCGGCTGTCTTGACCTTGCTGCCGTGGATTTTCCATTTTAAGGCGGCACTTTGGATGAAGTCATATTTTTTAAGATCTTCCCTAAAGGGGGCCATGATTTGTGTAGAGGCAGAGACCCGCATCAGTTCAGATTCGGTTAGAAACAGATCAAGCTCTCGTTTATCCACAGGCCCGTCTCCTTGCGTTTAGGGGAAGTCCCAGGAAGGCACCCGCTAGAGAAAGCCTTAGGATGATCTTCTGTGGCAGATTGGTCCTGAGACAGAAGGCCTTGACGCTGGTAAATGGCCCGTTGTCTCGTTCCCTCAGGATTCGCTCACAGAATTTTGGTCCCAGCCCATTGAGGGCGGAAAGCCCGATGCGGATCGCACCGTTTTCTGCCGTATAATCCTCGCGGCTCTCATTGATATGGGGGCCTCGTATCTCAATCCCCTTTCTTTTCGCCTCGTTTAATATCACGCTTTTGGGATAAGAGCCCACGTGCTCTGCATTGAGCATCACAGAAAAGTCCTTTTTTTGACAAATGAACTCAATAATTCCCGCCGCGCGCGCGTCAAAATCATGAAGCGTTACGCCACCTTAACCCGCCTTTACCCTTGCCTATAGTTTTACCGATCCCATCTGTCCCCCCACACCCGACACATGAACATCAGGGTAAACTTTCATCCTGGCATTTCAATTGCAATCGCAAGGCTTGTCAGTTACGTTGAAGAATAGAGGGTATTCCCAACTATGGTCAATGAGCTTCCAATCTGCCCATCTTGTCCTTTGGAAAAGGAAGATTCGTTGGGACACACACTGGCATGAAGGTTCCTGAAAACAAGACAGGACCGAAAGGAGGCGATAATCTGCCGGTGTTGTACGTATGTCTGAACGGTACCCTGGTCGCCACTGATACGCTCTGGGAATCCGTTTTCAGGCTGATTCGATCCAAGCCGTTGCTTCTTCTCGCTCTTCCGCTCTGGCTTGCGCGGGGAAAGGCCTGGTTTCGCCACCGCATGGCCCGGGCCATGGTCCTGGATCCTTCGTCCCTACCCTATCGAAACAAAGTCATCGAGTACCTCCGATCACAAAAGGCTTCGGGCCGTCAGCTTGTGCTGGCAACCAGCGCACACCAGAAGATTGCTTCCGCAGTGGCAGCATATCTTGGCCTGTTTGAAGCCGTTCTTGCCAGCGATGAAAGCCGCAATCTTGCGGGCAAATACAAGCTTGAGGCTATCCGGTCTCACGGGGGCGGGGATAACTTCGAGTTTGTCTGCACGGGCAGTTCGGATGGGCCTGTGATGAAGGCTGCCGCCAGCATTTCTCTGGTCAATCCCGGCCGAAGAATACTGGCCCGGACAAAAGAGAAATCGAAGATTGATCGGATACTGGTAGAGCCCGCCAGCCGCGTCAAGGCCACGATAGCGTCCTTGCGGCTGCACCACTGGACCAAAAACCTGCTCCTGGCTGTCCCGCTGATTCTTGCACAACAATGGAACAATACGGAATTCATCGGACTTGTGGCCATTGCGATGCTCTGCGTGTGTCTTGCGGCCTCAAGTATCTATATCTGTAATGATCTGTTCGACCTCGCGGCCGATCGCGCGCACCCCGTCAAATCAAAACGCCCACTGGCCTCGGGAGCGCTGGAGATCTCAACAGCTGTTCGCGTTGCGACGATACTCCTTGCCGCCGGCGTTTTTCTCGCCCTTGTTCTTCTACCAAAAGATTTCGTTTTGCTCTTGTTGGCCTATGTCTTAACGGCTCTAGCCTATTCGGTTCATCTCAAGCGTCGACTTGTGCTTGATGTCATCGTGTTGGCAGGGCTCTACACGTTGCGGATTTTCGCCGGCGGGGCGGCCGTAGGGATTCCCGTCTCAGCCTGGCTCTTGGGCTTTTCCATGTTTTTTTTCTTGAGCCTTGCTTTCGCCAAACGCAGTTCAGAGGTGGCCGTGTCCAATGTCAAGGCCGGAAAGTCCAGCCATGAAAGACCTTATCTGGGATGCGATCTCGACATATTTCGAAGCGCCGGCTCGGCCTGCGGACTATTGTCTGTGCTCGTCCTGGCGTTGTATATCAACAGCCCTGCGGTCCGGCCCCTGTATCGTCATCCCCAAGTGTTGTGGCTGCTTTGTCCTGTGCTGCTTTACTGGATATTGCGGGTCTGGTTTCTGACCCTTAGAACGGAAACAGATGATGATCCTGTGATTTTGGCGCTGCGGGATCGAGCCAGTTACGTGGTCGGCGCGCTCACGCTGCTGATCCTGGCTGTGGCTTCTTAGGGCTCGCGGGAAACTTCTCACTAACCTGAGGCGACAGGTAGTTAAATTTGGAAATGTCTGACTGTCTGAGCACATTAGTGAGCCTTGAGAAAAAAGGGGGGCCTGGTGATCCTTTTTTCAAGGCTTATGAATTTCAAGTCCAAGGACCGGTTCTTAACGTCATCAATACCCTTTTTTCTTTAGGCTCACTTATAGCGAGTTTCAGACGTTTTCAAATTTAATTGCCTGTCGGCGGACTTAATCTCAGCAGATTTCCCCAAACTTATTGAGAAGTTACGCTTGCGCACTTTAATGTATTATTATCCCAAGCTCTTTCATCAGCTGTCGTATTGTTCATGTGACATTAAGGATCTATACTAAAGCGTGTCAGCTTGGAAAAAATGCCTGTTGAAAGGCTTTGACAGAATGGCGGGCCCCTGGCTGTGCCGTCGCGTCAGACCGGTAGCGTCCGGATTGATCGGCAGCGCTGCTGCGGACAGATCGCCCAGGCTCGGGCGGGCGGTTCCAGTTGAAGACATAGAACGCATTCTCATTATCCGGCCGGGCGGGCTCGGCGATGCCGTGCTGACCTTTCCAATGGTGCAGGCCCTGAAGACCTTCTACCCCCAGGGCGCCGTCGATGTGCTGGCAGAAACCCGAAACGCGCACATCTACACCATCAACCCCTTTATCAACACAATCCATGCATATGACAAAAACCCGGTGACCACCCTTCGCAGGCTCCGCCGTACGGGTTACGATCTCGTGATCGACACCGAGCAGTTTCATCATCTGAGCGCCCTGATCGCCAACGCGCTGCGGCCCAAGTACCTCTGCGGGTTCGACACGTGTTGCCACGGCAAATTTCAGACCCATCGTGTTTCCTATGACGACCATACATACGAGGCCCTGTCCTTTCTCAGCCTGGTGGAGGCCCTGGTGGATCAGCCAGTAGCATTTGATCCGAACAAATCCTTTGTTCACTTGTCTGACGACCTCACAAAATGGGCAAAAGCCAAACTCGGCTTCCTTCATCAGCGACCTGTAGCAACGATATCGCCCGGTGCTTCTGCCGCATACCGTCTCTGGCCTGCTGAGCGGTACGCAGCCGTAATCCGTTGGTTGGCCGGCCAGGGGTTCTTTACCGTCATCCTGGGCGGCAAGGACACTGCTGAATACGCCGGCAAAATAACGATCGGATTGTCGGGCGACGACGTCAGGAATCTTTCGGGTTGTACGACCCTTGCCCGGGCCGCGGCCGTAATTCAGCAGGGACAAATCCATGTCAGCGCCGATACGGGGATACTCCACCTCGCTTACGGTCTCGCAACGCCTACGGTGGCCCTGTTCGGCCCCGGAAATTACGAAAAATGGGCTCCACCGGGCAGGCAACATGTCATCGTGCGCAAGCCTGTGTCATGCAGCCCATGTACCCGTATGGGGCACACGCCCAAATGCCCTTATCGGGTTGCATGCATGGCCTCTATCAGGGTTGATGACGTTACGCGTGCAATAAAAAAGGTCCTGGCGCCGTGACCGCTAAGCCTGACAGCTCATCGCGGGGAAGTAATCCTTTTGGCCAGGATTACTTCAAGCAGACCTACGGTTGTGACGGACTCAGAAGATTCGGCATGCATTGGTGGTCTGTCCGCATGTATGCCTCTATAGCTGATCGGTGGCTTCGGCGCACAGGCGGGAAACGTCTCCTTGAGGTCGGCTGCGGCTATGGCTTTGCCTTGAGCCGGCTGGAGCAGAGATACGAAACCTTTGGCGTGGATCTGTCCGAATATGCCGTGCGCCAGGCCGCGCGCTTTGCTCCCGGGTCCAGATGTCTTTCCGCCGATATAGAGCAGGAACTGCCGGATGAACTGACAGACAAGTCATTTGATCTGATCATGGCCAAGTATGTTTTTGAACATCTCGAAAGGCCTTTAGCGGCCATGAAGCGTCTGGCGAAACTACTGCGGCCGGAAGGGGTGTTTTTCTTCTCCGTTCCAAACACGGATTCTCTTGGCGCTCACCTCAAGGGCGATCAGTGGTATGCCCGCAAGGACCCTACCCATGTTTCGCTGCTGGCACCGCGTGTCTGGCTTGAATACGTTAGTAAAGCGGGCCTGGTATTGGTCAAGGAGGCTTCAGATGGTTATTGGGACTTTCCCTACATTGGATGGCTTCCAACATGGATGCAGTTGCCTTTGTTCATTTTGCCTTCTGCGCTGGCATGTTTGGCAGGCCGAGAAATCCTTCCGGCAAGATTCGGCGAGAATCTGTTGGTCATTGCGCAAAAACCCATTGATAGAAGAAGGTAAATCGTGAAACGTTGGTCTTGGATCCTACCGCTCTTGTTGTCAATACTCACCTATCTTCCCTCTCTTTCCGGAGAGCTCGTCTGGGATGATGCTATTGTCGTCAACAAACAGATCCTCCATTTCCAAGATCTTCAAGGCGTCTTTTTCCCACCGGGCAAAATCCCGCAGTGGGCCGGCAACTACTATCGACCCGTTGTTGTCCTGACTTACCTTCTGGACCGCGCTGTGTTTGGTCCACAGGCCACCACTGGGCCGCACGTCTCGAATGTACTATTCCATATGGCCGTCACGTTGTTTGTGTTGATGTTCGCCACGCAATGCCTGCGGGGCTTGCCCTCTCGGCGCTGGGGGGCTGTTTTTGCCGCAAGTCTTTTTGCCGTTCATCCGATACACACGGAGTCGGTATGCTGGGTTACCGGCAGGTCTGATGCGGTTGGAGCCCTTTTCATGGTGCCCAGTGTGGTCACCGCCCTGTACTACCGGGATCATCGGGCATCGTGGGCGTTGATATCGGCCCCCGTGCTGTTTCTTCTTGCGCTATTTTCCAAAGAAGTCACGCTTTCAACCCTTTTCGTCTTGCCCGTCCTGCTCTTGCTGGTTCCAAGAGCAAATTCCCGTCCCGCACCTGCCTCACCTGCGTCAACTCAAACAGGCCGGCGACGGCGCATGAAGAAAAAACCATCCGTTCCAGCAAGGCCTGGCCCCGGAAAACCGCAGGCTTCACAATCTGATACAAGGTCATTTGTTGTCCTTGGCGGCCTGTATCTGGTTGCCACATTGATCTATTTTGTCTTTCGCCATCACGCCCACGTGGGCTATGGCAGCATTTTGGATATGACCCCGGGCCATGTAGTAGACAGGGCCTTGAAGGCCACCGCCTACTACGTCTTGAAGGCCGTCGTCCCCATGCCCCAGTTACACTTTGTGGCTCCCGGGAATCTGCCGGGCACGGGGTTGTCTTTGGCTATCCTCTTTGCTATCGCGATTGCCCTTGGCATGGCTGTTTTGTTCCTGAGAAGACTGACCCCTTTGCTTTTCATATCCCTGGCATGGTTCGGGTGCACTGTCTCGCCGTCGCTTGCCGTTGCCGTCCTCAAGATATCTGAAACCCCGGTTGCCGAAAGATATCTATACCTTCCTTCCATAGCCTTGAGTCTGCTCCTGGGCGGCATCTTTTGTTTGGCCCTGAACCGCAAGCGTATAGTGTTGGCCTCCGTTGGGGTAGCGATTGCAATGGTTGCCACCTATGCTGCGGGGGCCCTGCGCCGCGAAACCGTTTGGCAAGACAATATCAGACTCTGGTCGGATGCCACTCACAAGGCGCCGGGTCAGGGGCTGCCGTGGACCGAGCTCGGCATGGCGTACACGGCAAAAGGCGAATTGGCTGAGGCCCTCGCGTGTTTCCGGAAAGCCATCCATGCAGAATACGACAACGAGGGACGCTCTATTGCCTATAACAATATCGGAATGATCCATTTGAGACAGCATCGACTCGACGAAGCGGAATCGAGTTTTGACGCTGCCATCGGCCAGCGCCCGCAATACCCGACACCTCACTACGGACTCGGACTGGTCGCCATAGAAAAGGCCATGCAATCAGATTCTCTGCAGAAAGCCGACGACCTGGCAAAAGATGCAGCAGAAAGTTTCAGGACCGCGGTTCGTCTCAACCCCAAATACATGAAGGCGTTGTGGGGCCTCACGCGCTCTTTGCGGATTCAGGGAACCATCGCGGAAAAGACCGGCAAGCGGAAGCTGGCCTTGGAAAAGTACCGGGCCGCCCTTGAAACATTCAAACAACTGCTTCAAATAGATCCCCGATTCGTTACAAACCATCCCGCGGAAGCAAAGTCTATTGAAAAACTCAGGAGACACTTGGACGCGCTTAATAGAAATAAAAAAGGACTTGACCACGAGAGCTAAGTCCTTGATATAATTGGTGCGCCCAGCCAGATTCGAACTGGCGGCCTACGGATTCGTAGTCCGGCGCTCTATCCACTGAGCTATGGGCGCATGGATCGTGGCTTTTTTATAGTGCTTTCGTATGATGCTGTCAAGATGCTTGCAACTCCGGGGCTTCATGTGACCCATAACAACTTCATGCGCCAGGCGATTCTTGAAGCCCAAAAGGCCGCCCGGGAAGACGAGGTGCCGGTGGGGGCCATACTCGTTGCCCGCAACGGCGCCGTGCTCGCCAGGGGCCACAACCAAACCATCGCGTTATCCGATCCCACGGCCCATGCGGAGATCCTGACCATACGGTCGGCTGGTCAAGCCCTTGGAAATTTTCGCCTCTTAAATACCACCCTCTATGTGACGATTGAGCCCTGCATCATGTGCATGGGGGCCCTTTTGCACGCAAGGGTTTCAAGGATCATTTACGGGGCCAAGGACCCGAAATGGGGGGCCGCGGGGTCGTGTTACAACCTTTCGGCCGACCCCCGCCTCAATCACGTCATCGATGTTGAAGGAGGCGTCCTTGAAAAGGAATGCCGAGAACTGATCCAGACATTCTTTCAAACAAAGCGGGCCGGATAGCCATTGGCGTTGACAATCAGAAGGCCCTCTGGTACTCAACCCTGGGCTTTGTTGCAAGGAGCTTTGAAAAACTCATTTGAACGACCATTATGAGCTTTTGGGGGTACCCATCTGGGCGAAGCGAACGTGCCCACGTCAGTGGGCAAATTCTAAACTGTCTGAGGCCGCTAGGCCGAGTTTTTGGGATTTAGCGAGCCAGTCCTTAGATGGGTCAAAAAGCTCATACGAATGAGTGAGAAGGAGTTTTTCAAAGGTCTCTTGCAGGGGGAACGGTGACTGATCCCAAAGGGTTCATAGACCCTCCTTGCCCATGGAATGTGAGAAGGAGCGAATCATGTCTAGTGTGGTCGTCATAGGCACCCAGTGGGGAGATGAAGGCAAAGGAAAGGTTGTGGACGTCCTGGCAGAAAAGGCCCGCGTCGTCGCTCGCTTTCAGGGCGGAAACAATGCCGGCCATACCATGGTCGTGGATGGACAATCGTTTATCAGTCACCTGATCCCCTCTGGCATCCTCCATCCGGAAAAGCTCTGCCTGATCGGAAACGGCGTCGTGGTAGATCCGGCCGTGCTGATCCAAGAGATCACGGACCTGAAAGAACGCGGCGTCTCTGTCGGGCCGCACAATCTTTTGGTCAGCGAAAATGCCCACTTGATTATGCCCTATCACAAGCTCCTTGATCACGGCAGAGAAAAGCTGAAGGGAGACAAGAAACTGGGCACCACCGGTCGAGGCATAGGGCCTTGTTACGAAGACAAAGTCACACGCCGCGGCATCCGTTTTGGCGACCTCATGGATCGAGAGGCCTTTGAAGAAAAGCTGTCTCTGGTTGTGCCTGAAAAAAATTACTACTTGAGAGACTTCCTGAAATCCGAAACCGTGGATGAGCAGTCGATTCTGGAGCAATATTTGCCGTATGCGGAAGCCCTTCGGCCCCATGTGGCCAATGTTTCGCTGGTCCTCAGCCAGGCGGTCAAGGCCGGAGATCACATCCTGTTTGAAGGGGCCCAGGGTACACATCTTGACATAGACCACGGCACCTATCCATTCGTCACCTCATCCAACACCGTGGCGGGAAATGCGTGTTGCGGCGCAGGGATCGGCCCCACGCAGATCCACAGCGTCATCGGCATGGTGAAGGCTTATACAACCCGGGTGGGAAGAGGCCCATTTCCCACTGAGCTTCATGACGACATCGGCGATCGGCTTCAAGAAAGAGGGGCTGAGTTCGGCGCCACCACGGGAAGACGCCGGCGGTGCGGTTGGCTGGATGCTGTCGTGGTCCGCCATTCCGCACGTATCAACAGCCTGACCGGCATTGCCATCACCAAGCTCGACGTGCTCAGCGGCCTCAAGACGCTCAAGATCTGCACGGCCTATGAATGCAAGGGAGACAGACTCCTGGAGTTTCCCTCTGCCTTAAGGGTGCTGGAAGCCTATAAGCCCATTTACGAAGAGCTGCCGGGATGGACGGAGGATATCACCGCCGTCAAAGATGAAAGCTGGCTGCCGGAAAATGCCAGGGCTTATCTCAGGCGGTTAGAGGAACTGGTGGAGACCCCGATTCAGATTATCTCCGTAGGCCCGGGCCGGCATGAAACCATCGTGCTCCAAGATCCCTTTGACAGAGCGTAGCACGACCTATCCGAGAGGTGGCGGTTGCGCATAGGTTTGCTGCTCATTGACAACTTGAAGGAAATGGCTTAAAAAATAGACAGGGTCGGGACGTGGCTCAGCCTGGTAGAGCACAGCGTTCGGGACGCTGGGGTCGCTGGTTCAAATCCAGTCGTCCCGACCAATCCAATGCGAATTCCGTTTCCAAGGGCTCGCGCAAAAACAAGTTCGCAGAATTGGCGCTCAGATTTGGTTCAGATTTGGCCGATCCGATTGAGCAAAACCGGAGGAATAGCGAGCTATTTTGAGGCGGTTGCGAATGAGGCATCGGTCAAAGATGGGCTGAAGCTGAGATGCCAAAATGTGAAGTTGTTTTTGCGCGAGCCCTAAGGCTTGTGGGAAACTCAAAGTGTGTTCTTTGCTGCTCGGCAACTCTCAGACAACCAGCTGAGGCTGGATGCGCCAAGCCTCAATGTGCATGGGCCGCCTTGTGCGGCTTTTGTTTTGATATCGCCAGCTCAACCGTAATCGTCCAGGAGTCTTAACCATATGACAAAGCAGGCCATGAGAATACTCATTACCGGTGGGGCGGGTTTTATCGGCTCGCACCTGGCAGAGGCCCACCTGGAAAAGGGCGATGAGGTCTACATCATCGATGACCTTTCAACCGGATCCCTGGAAAATATCAAGGCACTCCAAGAAGATGAGCGCTTCGGCAAACGCCTTTTTGTCACCGTGGACTCCATCTTGAATCACCAGAAGATGCTCGAACTCGTGGGCATCTGTCATCATGTATACCATCTGGCAGCGGCCGTGGGTGTCCTCTATGTGCTCGATCATCCCTTTGAATCGATTCGGACCAACATACAGGGCACCGAAAAGGTCCTGGAGCTTTCCAACAAATTTAAGAAACGGGTGCTGATCGCTTCTTCGTCAGAGGTCTACGGCAAACACGAGCATTCGCCTTTGGTGGAATCCGACAATCTCGTCTATGGGCCTTCCACGAAATTTCGTTGGAGTTACGCCGCCTCAAAGCTCATGGATGAGTTTATGGCCCTGGCCTATCATCGGACGAACGGACTGGAGGTCGTCATTGCCCGCCTCTTCAACACGGTGGGGCCACGGCAGACCGGGGCCTACGGCATGGTCATTCCCCGGTTTGTGGGACAAGCCCTGAGAGGCGAACCCCTGACGGTTCATGGTGATGGAAAGCAGACCCGGACCTTCACCTATGTCAAAGATGTGGTGGAGGCGCTCATGGGCCTGATGGCCTGCCCCGACGCCATGGGCCAAGTGTTCAACGTCGGCGGCACAGAGGAAATCAGCATCGAAGCCCTGGCCAAGAGAATCATCACTATGACGGGTACAAAGTCCAGGATCCAGTGCGTTGCCTATGAGGTGGCTTTTGAAAAGGATTTTGAAGACATGAGACGGCGGGTACCGGGTATTCAAAAGATTAAGGATTGCATTGGGTTTGAACCAAAGACGGATCTCGATGAGATGCTAAGGCATGTGATCAGTTCCATGTCCCCCCTCCCCCTGGAAGAGCCTCCTTCCCGGTAAAGGCAAATGTATGGCCATTTCATCTACTTCATCCTAGTTCTCCTCATCTATACCACTTACTACCCGCCGGAGAGCCCTTATTTCGGGCCCTTTCAGACCTTCATCTTTTTTTCAGTGCTCGTGGCCCTGTTTGTGGCCACCACACGCCTTGCCTTCCGGGCGCTGGCCAGGAAAATGGATGTCCATGGGTCCCGCGGCTTACACGGCCGGTTTAACCGGCTCTTCCATCGACAGGCCATTATAGCCGTAGTCATATTCTCCATAGATGTCTACATATTAAACCTGAAGCAATTCATCATCGCCAGCCCCCTCTTTCCCCCTTCGCCCACCCTGATGGCCCTTGTCTTCATCGGACTTTTTGTGGCCTACCTGGCAATTATCTGGTGGACGGCTTATGACGCCTACCGGCGACTGTTTCAAACCAGCGTGTCCAGACGTTCCTACGTACTGTCCAATATCTCGTTTAACCTCCCGGTGATCCTGCCGTGGCTTGCCATCTCAGCAGGGATGGATATCATCCATTTCCTCCCCTTTCAGCTCCCCAAGCACCTCCTGGCCACACCAGGAGGACAGGTTGTTTTTTTCTCCTGTTTCCTGGCAGCCCTCATTGTAGTGGCACCGTCTTTGATCAAGGTTTTCTGGCGATGTCGTCCCCTTCCGCCGGGCCACAAGCGGACACGGATAGAGGCCATGTGCAAGAAGGCCAACCTGGGATACAAAAATATTTTGAAGTGGCCTATCTTCGAGGGCAGGGTCCTCACGGCCGGGGTCATGGGATTGGTCAAAAGATTCCGCTATATCCTTGTAACCGAAAGTCTCCTCCAGATTTTGAATGATGATGAGATCGATGCCGTCATGGCCCATGAGATCGGGCACATCAAGAAAAAACACCTGGTTTTCTACCTCGTATTCTTTCTCGGCTTTATCGTGCTCTCCTATGCAGTCTTTGACCTGATTCTCTACGCCATCCTGTACAGCGATCTGGCACTTCCTGTCGTGCCGAACCCCAGGGCCGAACCCCTCCCCTTCACCCCCATCCTCTTCACTCTGGCCATGGCCGCCACCCTTCTCGTCTACTTCCGCTATGTCTTTGGATATTTTATGCGCAACTGCGAACGGCAGGCCGATCTTTACGCATTCACCCTTCTGGGTAACGGCAGCGGGCTTGTTTCATCCCTCGAAAAGATCGCCGCCCACAGCGGCCAAGCCGACAACCAGCCCAACTGGACCCATTTTAGTATTCGTCAGCGCATCAATTATCTCAATAAATGCGAGATCAACAGGCGCTGGATCGCACGACATGACCGCAAGTTGCGAAGGAGCATCATGGTCTTCATGGCAGGGCTCTTGTCCACGGGATACCTCGCCTATGCGATCAATTTCGGCGAAATAGGAAAAACCCTAAACACGCACTTTGTTGAAAAGGTCCTGGCCCGGGAAATCAAGCGACATCCTGCCAATCCCGCGCTTTACAGCATGCTCGGCTCCATTTATTACCAGAGCCAAGCCTATGGACAGGCGATCGAGGCTTACGAAAAATCGCTTGACTTGGAGCCCCGTAATGCAGAGACGTTTAATAACCTGGCCTGGATCTACGCGACGTGCGAACAGACCCGGTTCCGAAATCCCACGATGGCTCTGGTTTATGCAAAACAGGCCGTTGCCCTCAAGCCCGAACCCCATGTCCTGGATACCCTGGCCGAAGGCTATTATATCAACGGATTGTATGAAAAAGCCATCGCGGTGATCAAACAGGCCCTGGCCATGGGCCCGAAGGACAGGGCGTATTATGAGGGCCAGCTCACAAAATTCGAAAAAGCAGCCATGGAGGAATCGGGGAATGATGGACCGGGGGATTGAAGGATAAACGCGTAGATGCCCACATTTGTTATTTTACTTGATGCAGACTTTTCGCACCTGCAATAAATCGGTGTGGCCACCGAAGATCTTCTCGATGCCGTCTTGTTTCAAAGTCGTCATCCCGTCTTTGACGGCCTGATGCAAGATATCTTCCATATTGGCCCTTTTCTGGATCAGCTTCTTCATCTCCTTGGTCCCCATCAAGAGCTCATGAATACCCATTCGGCCTTGATATCCCGTATTGGTGCACGCCGGGCAGCCCGTAGGCCTGTAAAGGGTGAGGTCATTCGAATAGGCGATATTCAATTTCTCAAAGGCTTCCGGGCCATACTCCCGGACCAACTCGTCGTATTGTGACCGAGACGGATTATAGGCTTTCTTGCATTTCTTGCAAAGGGTGCGAACCAGTCGCTGTGCCATGATGCCCAGGATGGCGTCAGCAAAGTTGAAAGGGTCCATGCCCAAATCGAGCAGTCGCGTTATGCTCTCCGGCGCACTGTTGGTATGGAGGGTGGAGAACACGAGATGCCCTGTCAGCGAAGCCTCAATCCCAATATGCGTCGTTTCCTTGTCCCTCATTTCCCCCACCATGATCACGTCCGGGTCGGCCCTCAGGAAGGCACGCATGGCTCTCGCAAAATCAAAACCAATCTTGTGGTGGACCTGCACCTGGCGCAGACCGACCTGGGTAATCTCCACCGGATCTTCCGCCGTCCATATCTTGATGTCTGGTTTATTGATGTATCCAAGCGCGGAATGAAGCGTTGTCGTCTTGCCGGAGCCCGTCGGGCCGCAGACAAAGACAATACCATAAGGTTTCGTAATAATGTCTATAAACCTCTCGTAATTCGGCTTGGAAAATCCTATCTTGTTGAGAGGCAACGGGTCGCCACTGTGCAAGATACGCATCACCACGTCTTCCAGCCCACCGGCCGTTGGAACGGTGGCCACGCGAAGCTCAATGTCTTTTCCGCCATACTTTTTGAACTTTATCTTGCCGTCCTGCGGCTTGCGGCGTTCGGCAATGTCCAGATCCGACATGATCTTGAGGCGCGAAACAATGGCGGCGCGGTAACTATACGGAACCGTCTGGTAAAGCTGGCAAACCCCATCCGTCCTGAACCGGATCTCGGTGTTTTTCTTGCCGGGATACGGTTCGATATGAATATCTGAGGCCTTGCGGGCGTAAGCATCCAAAATGATCTTGTTCACCAGCTGGACAATGGCACTGTCCTCATCACTGACACCCTTTTCTGCCTCGTCAATCTCCTCATCCTCAACGGCCAACTCGCCAAGGATCTCGTCAATGTCTCTCTGCTCCTGTTCCTGTTGGAAAAAGAGATTGAGGAAGCTGAGGATATCGTCTTTCAAGGCCACATGGAACACCAGTCGCTGACCGGCAAACAGGGGCTTGATCACGTCTATTTTTTGAAGGTGAAAAGGGTTGTCAATGGCAATGATAACATTCTCCTCGTCATCTTTGCCCATGGGAACCCAGTAATTTCTCTTCATGAACGCGACCTTTAGCCCGGCCAAGAGGTCGCCGGGGATAGGAACCCGCTCATTATACTCCACAAAGGGCACCTTATAGTAATGGCTCAAAGCTTTCCCAAGATCCTTCTTGGAGACCTTATAGCTTTCCATCAAGATGGATTCGATCTCTTTCTTGGTCTGCCGAGCATCTGCAACCGCCTTATCAAGTTCCTTTTGGGTCAAGAGCCCGTTTTCCACCAAATAATCGAATTTGCCCGGACGGGCCTTTGCCATCCTCTTCTGATTGTAAACGGCAATCCCAAGTGTCTTGGCCAGTTCTTGAACGGCTGCTTCGTCCCGCGCCGCAAAGGGGGCACCGTCTCTGCGATTCATGATCTGGATGGCGCCAAGGAGGTACTTTTGGAAGCTGATGGGCGCGGCCAAGACTTGTCGGGTGCGAAATCCGGTCTTCTTATCCCAACTTCCATCAAACTCAAGATTCGGATCAATGGCTGAGAGTTCCGCCTGGTCGTAAGCGTCCTTGATGTTGATCATCTCACCCCTGAACGCAACGTAGCCGGCAACACTATTAGGGGAAATCGGCACGCGGATTTCGTTGATCTCATCTCCTGATTTTACTCTGGAAACCAGCTCCTTCTTGACCCCGTCCACCACATATACCGTGAGTCGCTCGGCCTCAAATAGTTGGGTCACGTCATCCTTCAGATCGATGAGGATCTCATCGGTGTTGTTTGCCGCGTGCATTCGGTTGGTGATCTCCCAGAGCCTGTCGCGGTATTCTACGTCTTGCTTCAGGATCGAGGCATTGGCGCCCTCGTCGACAGCCGCCTGCTTTTTTGACATGTCCAACACGACCATGGGAAGTTAGGCCTCCATAGAAAACGACATGTGGCTCAACCTATTCTTCACGGGAAGAGTCTTTCGGCTTTGAGAAATAAAGTGCATATAGTTTCCTGACCCCGCCTGCTATGAGGAAGACAGCAATAAAATATCGCGCAAGATGTAGAAAGCCAGATCCATGTCCTTGGCGAAGGGCATAAGGCGTCTTGACGAAAAGCAGCACACCCATTGCCATCAAGAGAATAGCCCAGACCGCCTGGGCGGACTTTCGCTGGTCAAAGGCCATAACGGGGACACCTGTGGGGTAAGGAAACAAAAACAGATTCTTGTACCTTCACTCACCCTACGATAGGCCGGCAGCAATGTCAATCTTGACGACACCGTTGGCCTGAGATCACCTTCCAACAGCCACCTGTCACAGAGCGCCCATACCTACGATTATCTTTCGGTTTGTTGCCGCCAAACCTTTAGGAGCAGAGCCCAAGCCGGACGAGAAACCCCTGGACCGGACAGGTATGAAAAAGAAAGAACGCCCCCGGGAATCGGGAAGAAGTCCGTGGTCCCGTTCCCAGGGGGATGGAAGGAAAGGAAGAGGATTGTTCATCCTCGGCCATCTTATCGGCATGGTGACCAACAACCTGAAGTGAGAGAGCCAGGGTGTTTTAGGATCACGGAGGGTCACAAGGGGTTGGACTTACATCAAATACGCTGGGAGTTCATTCGGAAAATCCATAATGAAAGATTCCAAATTCCGTTTTTCCACCAAGCACTGTGTCTATCTTGCCCTGCACTTCATTTCTCTGCTGACTCTTTGCCCATCTGTTCCAGTCCCCTACCGACTCCCAAGTACTGATGACAAGAAATTCGTCGGGCTTGTCGAGTCGTCGTAATGTTTCTCCGGAAATATAACCGGCCTGGCGCGTGGCCCGGGTTCGAAGCTCCCTGAGCAGTGGTTTTAGATCTTCAGCCCTGTGTTCTGGAATAACTCGTCTGATGATTACTTTGACAGCCATGTGGTCCCCCCTTTTTCGTGAAAATGAAAAGGGGTCAACCGGATGGGCCAACCCCTTGACACGACTGGAGGCGGCAACCGGATTTGAACCGGTGTATAACGGTTTTGCAGACCGCTGCCTTACCACTTGGCTATGCCGCCCGATAACAAATTGGAGCGGGAAACGGGATTTGAACCCGCGACTTCAACCTTGGCAAGGTTGCACTCTACCACTGAGTTATTCCCGCTTTTAACATGAAATTTAAAAGGTTTTTCTAAACATTGTCAACAAAAAAGTTCCCCTGCATGGCAGGGGCGCAGGGCTTTCAGTACCCATTGAAATATCCCATGACTCTGTCCACAAAGTGCTCGGTTTCTTCAATGCGAGGCACCTCCCAGTTGGCGTGGACCTTGCTGGGGCCTGCGTTATAGGCCGCAAGGGCCAGTGGCATACTCCCCTCAAATCGCTTCAGAAGCTCTTTGAAATAGCGTACCCCAGCCAGGATGTTCTCTCTGGGATTGAAGGCATCAACAACCCCCAAATCCTTTGCCGTTTCCGGCATGATCTGCATCAGCCCGCAGGCCCCGGCATCGGAAACAGCAGCGGGGTCAAAGTCCGACTCTGCCCTGATAATGGCCTTTATCAAGGAAAAGGGCACGCCGTATTGTTCAGCGGCCTCTCCGATGTACGCATCATACCGGGTGGATCCATGGTCGACCCGGTTAGGGGGGAGCTCGTGAATATACAGCTCATATTCTGAGCCGGTAGGCACATTGGAAAAATGGACGGTCCCTTCGCTGTCTACGTAGCGGTATATGTCTGCCCACACCTGCACAGGCCCCATCAGAAGGATGACCCCTTGGATCCATA
>CAZCXI010000004.1:0-51512 GCA_964502635.1 uncultured Desulfobacterales bacterium | reverse complement strand
AATTAAGGTCAGACAATCCGGTATCTCGGCTCCTGGATGCGTTCGCCCTTGCACGTGGGGCAGCGCCCCGGCTTGGTAAAGCGTTTGCGGGCGTCAAACACGTACCCGCACGAAAGGCACTCAGAGGGTATGACAAGCAGCCTTTGCCTTTGCGGCACCACAGAACGGGCAATGTGGACAAGATGGGCATAGACCTCCTTCTCCCGCACCCCCAATATCTGCGAGAGATCTCGGGCCGTGCAGTCCCCTTCAGACAGCAGCAGGATCATCTGTTGGCGAGTTGTCGGCATGTGGCAAGCTGGAAAAATATGTTGGAAAAAGCAAGAAGAGGTCTGCAAAACAGCCTGCAAGCAGTTGACTGAAAGTGTCTGTACTATCCTGCCCTGCTGTTTCTTCCTCCTATATTGCGCTGCCACCTGTTTACGATATCTTCCGTGTCAATAGCCCCGATCCCCTTGACGACAAAGAACTCATCGAGTTCGTAACGATTGCCGCATTGCCACCAATCTTTCATAATCTTTCCAGTCTCAGGTTGAAACATCCAGTCATCGCCAAGGGTTTGGACAAGCCATTTTTCCATGGTTGCCTCGGCGATCCATGAAATGACATAATCGAGGGCGTAGAATTCCGGGGCCAGGTCAAAGAGCTGGGTTTCCGGCTGATAGGAAAAACCCGTGTATTCTTTCAATAGACGGGCATAAATACTCCCGCCTCCAATGTCATTGCTGTCAAACATTTCATACTCAGCCAGGAACTTGCTCGCGTATCTCCTAAACACTGACAGATCTTTGAGCGCCTTGAAAAAAGTGATTTCCTCGATTGCTGCGGGCGCCAGACTGAGCGCTCTTTCCAAGAACACAGGGGAAAAACACATGTTTTGGAGCAAGAACGCATGGGTCTCTGAGAGGGTGTTCGACGTGAAAAAATCCTTTTCCGCGAAAGAAAGCTCCGGCGACGTTAGGGCATGACTGAGGGTGTGACCCATTTCATGAAACAGGGTCTCAAGATCGATCCAGCCTCCTTGTGGGTTCATGACCAGGTGGATTTCGTCTGGTATCCTCAAGGCAAAACTCATGGCCTGGGCACCCTTTTCCGCGGAGTGATCGATGTGAAGGTGGACGCCCCGCATGTCCTTGACATTCATGCCCCATTGATCGAAAAAATCGAGCTGCTCTCCCAGGAAGATGTCACCCGGAAAAAGAGGATCGAATTCTCCCAACCCAAGGAGGTAAACACCGTCGAAGCGGTTCAGCTCAGACAGGGGCAGCCCCAAACTCCTTTGGGTCCAGAGCTCCATGGCCTCAAAGTATAAGGTCTCGGTCTGTTCCAATATCGCGTGGAGCTTTGGCACGTAGGCGTCGTAATCGACGTGCTTCTTGTCCTTACAATACGCTGCATAGCCGGGGTATGCGAATTCGTCCTTGAGCAATTCGAGCAAGTATTCCCAGAAGCTCTGGGCAAAGGGTTTCAAGAATTTGCAAAGGCTCGTTGTCTCCTTTTCAAGCATTCGGCGTTTTTCAAGATCGCTTCGCTTCTGGCACCACGAGAGAATATCCTTGAAGTAAATCTTTTCTCCATCGACGCGGGCCGCCGCCCCTTTCATCCATGTGAACAATTCATTCTCATAGGGGAAAAGGCGGTATTGGAGATAGTGTCCCAGAAGCCCATGAAAAACCCGCTCTGCTTCCTTCTTAGGTATCGGGGCCTTCCGCAACATGGCTATGGTGGAGGGTTTCAGATGATCATCCAGATCATCGTACATGCCGCGGCTAGATGGGGGGGAGTCGTTTCCCTGCCAGAGGTTCAAGGCCCGGGACGTAAGTCGGTAGTTCAGGGTCACCAGGGTGTGTTCAATGGCCCGTATATCCAGCGCATCTGTAGTCATGTCGCCATTCTCCATCACGAGTTGTAAACGGTAGCCCTGCTTTTTGAAGCACCTGCAGCAGGCTGCGAGGTAAGCGCTCGCTATTGCGGTTCAGCGGGTTTTCTCAAGCCCGCGCTGGGGCCGGCTTTGTTTCAAGGAGATTGTCCCAGTCCATACTCTTAAAAGTTTTTCTCAGGGCGTGGTCGTCGTCAACCGTGTTAAAGGCTAAATTGCTAAAGACCATACGGGCCACTTCATGGACGGGTGCCACACGAATAACATCATCCTCTTTTCCATGATAGATGGCCACAGGGATATCTATCTGGTGCTGTAAATAGGGCTCAAATTCCGGAAAGGTCAGGGCCGGGGCCAAAAGGACAAGCTTCCTTACACGCCCCGGGTTGTCACACGCATACATCGCAGCCATTAAGCCTCCAAGGCTTGAGCCGACTATGATCAAGGATGTGTTATTGGCAAGGAGGGCGTTGAGCCTGCGCATCCGCTGCGGAAGGCTTCCGTGAAAATCTTCGATGATCATGTCGGGGTATCTTTGCTTGAAAAATACGCCCTTGGTCCCACGGTTGCTGCTTTCGAAGCCGTGAACAAACACTCTCGCCAGGCTCATGAAGGATACCACCCCTCGGACACTTTCACAATGGTCTGATCGGCGACAGGCTGACCCCGGTCACCCTGTAGGCCCCCTCCTTTAGCGCGTCCCCCTCATACCATGGTGTGAAATGCAATCCAACTCTTGAGAAATGAATTCAGAACCGGCGGGTGATTTGCCCCAACGAGGTGATGAGCCCCCATCCATAGAAGGGCCTTCTCAATGGAAGCAAGCTTTTTGGTGCCCAAGAAAAATCAACGCAAGCCTTTCCTTCTATCGTGTCTCAACTCACAAATCTCACGGCCGATGTGAAGCTCCAAAATACCTTTGTTTGAGAATTGTATACCATATATGGCATTTTGGAGAATCGAGACCACAATATAGTTGACACTTACCCCTGGTAATAGTAATAAAGGGCTCGGTTTTTTCAAACCAACTATCCAGGGGCCGGTTCGGCCTCTCATTCTCGAACGAAAGGAGAAAAGAGGAAATGAGCTTGAGGCGATTTACACTGAACGGCATAGAGGCATTCAGGAACAAGGCCATGGAAGGCGATGTTCAGCATCTTTGCGTGGATTGCGCCCGCGGGGAAAGTAAGAGCTACACCGTGGTCCCTTTTCTTGATGGTCAGCTACATGCAACGCTCAGTCATTTCGGCGAGGGCGAGGGCGCACTGATCTCCTGTGACAAGTGTGGCGAGGTCATAGCAACCTATTATCCTGATGGTTTTTGGCCTGACCACGGAGCAGCAAAAGGCGAAAACCAGAGGTCGCTGATTTTCAGGAAATTCTAGGAGAGATTTCCTTTGGGACAACACAGCGCCTGAAAAGGCTTTTCCTTTGCGCGGCAAAGCCCAAGAAGCGTCTCGAATGCCCAGAGGGGGTGGTGCGAACGCCCTCCAGTGGAGTGCCCCCGAGAAAGTTGCGTGCGAAGTTCACAAGATCCCTCCCGCATCGTAATTACAATACTGAAAGACAAAGCGCCCCGCTAGGCACTATGATCCTACTCAAGATCCAGCTTTTCTCCTTCAGGGCATGGGCGAACTTGGGGGTGCTGTTTTTAACTTGCTGATATAACTGTATAATTGCCTCTTCTTCCTGTACGTTCTTTCTCCCTCCCTCGTCTGGCACGCATGTTGCTTCGAATTGTCCAAGTTTGACGTATAAATCTCTTGTCTTGCAGGAGGAAATATGAAAAAGACATTCTTGTGGATCATCTGCTTTGCAGCAATCTTTAGCATGGCCAGGCCTGGCCTGGCATTTGAAGCAGGCGTGCGGGGTGATTACTGGCTTCCTGATATCAGTGGCGACCTGAGCGTGGATGCCAACGGCGTCACCGGCACCTCCCTGGATCTGGAGACCGACCTGGGTTTCGATGATGAATCTTACCCCGTTGTTGAGGTCTTTGTGGGCCTGGGCAACCACCACCTGCGGGCGACTTATTACAACGCTGACTATTCCGGGACCCGGACCCTGACGGAAAGTGTGACCTTTAACGGTGAGACCTTTTCTGTGGATGAGTCCGTCACATCAAGCCTGGAATATGATGTGTACGATTTCATGTACCAGTATGACCTGGTGGATTTCGAAAATGTCCTGGCCGGGTTCACAGTGGGAATCGTCGGCAGGGTCGAGGTCTTCGACGGCGACGTTGAGATCGCGTCTGCAGCGCTGAACAAGATCGAACGGGAGAGTTTCACTGCGGCCATCCCCATGTTGGGCCTCAATCTCCACCTGGGCATCCTCGCCGACCTTCTGGAGGCCCGGGTGCTGGCGACCGGCATTGGCTATAGTGACGGGACCATCTTTGACGGTCAGGCCGAACTCTCCTTTACCCCCCTTCCCTTTCTGGACATCCACGGGGGGTACCGGTTCCTGTCTGTTGATGTGGACGCCGACGACGTAGCCTTCAACTACGACAACGCAGGCCCCTACGCCGGCCTCACGGTGAGCTTTTAGGGAGAAGAAGTCTCCCTGCAAGTGAACCTGTGGACCAGCGGTGATGTTACAGCAGGCCATATTCCCCTGGCCTCGTTCATGCCCTTGCGGAAAGCAAGGTAACTGTACTTGCCGTAATGGGGGATCTTGCGTGCAGTCCTGGCAACCGCTTTGGCGGAAAGGGGCAAGAACACACCTACCAGCCGGTCGCCTCTCTGAGAACGGCCCAGGACCGTAAACAGGGCATCTTCCGGCGCATCATAGGTGACACCGTTAAGCGTAAAGCCCAGAGGCGACATGACCAGCCCTTTGGGTAGCGTCGCCAGAGACGCCTTCCTTCCCGGCACTCCCAGGTACAGGACATCGTGCCCTTTGAGGCGCGCAGGGGTTGCTTCATCTTCAAGGAGCAAAGGGCATGTCTCTTGGCCGAGGCCCTCAAGAAGTATGCTGGAAACTGCTCGCGCTTGGGGCGGAAGGCTTCGGGCGACCACGGCAACCAAAGTTCTTGAAGCCTTGACCGCGTTGACGGTGGGCGGCACCTCGGACGGATCAAGACGTCGGAAAAGATCTACGTCAGGGTCTGCCGCAAGCCTTAGGGGACGGGAGCAGGAATGCAGGGTAAAAGGAGCTTTTCTGCCGGTTGACAATATCTTGGTTTCCAGGTGGGCTCCAGCCGTCTCAAGTCTCAAAGGAACATCCAAATCGTAGTAAAGCCCTTGCTGAGTCAGGATGCCGGTGATCTTCCAGCCCTGATGGTCCTCCCTGGCTTCCACGTCTTCCAGGGCCAGCCTTGGTGCTCCGGAGCGAGTCACCCACTGGCGGAAGAAGGGTTTGAGGTTGCGATCACTGCTCCGCCCGAGGGCCATCGCAAAGTCGTCCCAAGTGGCCCTCTGAAAACATTTTGCTCGAAAGACAGCTTTGAGGGCTTTCCAGAAGGCCTCGTCTCCCACCAGGCGCCGGGCCATGTGAAAAACCATGGCCCCCTTGCCATAGCCCACGGCCCGTGTCGAGAGACTGAATCGGTGGGTAAAGGCTTCTAAGGCCAGGTCCTCTCTTGGCGGGACCAAGGTGGCATAGTCCCGCAGAATCCTCAGACGATAGGCACGGCCTTCGGCGGCCGAGGATCGTTCCTTGAACAGATAGTCGGCCACATAGGTGGTGAGACCCTCTGACCAATTGCCGTGCTCGTCATCAACCAGAACGCCGTTGCCCCACCAGGAGTGAGCCACTTCATGTCCCAGACTCGTCTCAGGGATGAATGGGAGGCGGATCACTGTTCGGCCGAGGAGGGTGTAGGAGCGAAAACCGTATCCTGTGGGAAAAAAGTTTTCTGCCACGGCGAACTTGTCAAAGGGGTAGGGGCCCAGAAGGTCTGTATAAAGATTCAGGTAATGAGCTGTTGCTTCCAGGTACCTCTCGGAAAGTGTGTCATCTTCGGGAAAAAAGTAGGTATAGACCACAATACCCTCCACACCCCTTTCTCGAATGACGTATCGACCTGCTGATAAGGGGAGCCCTGGCAAGGCATGCTTGATGTCCCAAACGGAAGTCGTGACGCCCGCCTCCGTACCCCGAGACAGCCGCTTGCCTGCGGTGACGGCCTCATAGCCTGCTGGAGCCCGGACTTTAAGACGGAACGTTGAGCTGCTTTCGTGAAGGGCGGGATACCACCCGGCGGCTGGCAGCAAAAAGGTCCCTTCTGATGAGATAACGCCCGTGACGCCATAGCTTGGATCTTCCGTGTGGACGGGATTTTTGGGGACAGCATCGCGGAAGAAGACCTCGTATGACACAGCGATCGTAATTTCACCATGGCGCAGCCCATTGGGCGGGAGGGCAATTTGAAGGCGTCCATTTTCAAACGCAAACGGAGGCGCCTTCCCATCCACTGAGACATCGATGATATGGGCCTGTGGAGCCAGGGCCAAGGTTATGTGGGCAGCGCCCCGGGGGTTGAGCTCAAGAGTGTCGGTTCCTGTCAGGCGCTGCGATTCAGGATAAAGGGTGACCACCAGGTCATGGTAGACGCCAGGTGAAACGGCAAGAGCGGAGACGGCAACCCCAAAGATGAAAAGACACGCCACAGCAATGATGGTTGCAGATGCTTTCAAGTCAACCTTGGGCATCTCCAAAGGCCTTCTTTTTTCGGATTATGTGGGACAGTACCTTCAGGGCCGCGTGTCTCGTATGTAGTCAACTGCATTCTTGAAGAGCTTGACGCCCGGGGTGGGCTCAACCTTGATCGATTCGCCTCGTCGCTTGAGACGCGCCTTCGTCCATGTCCAATCGGGATGGTTGGTCCAGTGGTTGAAGGCCTCCGGGTGGGGCATAAGGCCGAAGATGCGGCCCGTAGGATCACATATTCCCGCAATGTCGTGGACGGAGCCGTTGGGGTTATGCGGGAACTGCCCCTTGGCCGCTTTGCCGGTCGGCATGGCGTATTGGAGCACAACCTGTCGTTGGTCGATCAGTCGCCGGATGACATCGGGAGAAGCGAAAAACTTCCCTTCGCCGTGCCGGATGGGAAGTTCCAGACGGACGATACCGCGGGTGAAGACACAAGGAGAGCCCGTGTTGCCCAAGAGGGTCACCCAGTCATCTCTGAAGTTTCCACAGTCATTAAAGGTCAGGGCGACCTGCCGTGTTTCGTAATCCCCGTCAAAACCGGGAAGCAGACCCAGGTTCACCAGGGCCTGAAAGCCGTTACAAATGCCCAGAACAAGTCTGCCTTCCTTGATGAAACGCTGAAGTCCGTCCCCTATGTTGTGTTTTATTCGCACGGCTTCTAGAACCCCTGCACCATGGTCGTCACCCCAGCTAAAGCCTCCGTCAAAGACCAGGATGTCATGGTCTGCCAGCGAGACCTCGCCTGAAACGAGGCTGTTGATGTGGACACGGTGGGAGACGGCCCCGGCAAGTTCAAAGGCATAGGCGGTTTCAAGATCACAGTTCAAGCCATAGCCCGAGAGGACCAGAACCCGAACCTGTTTTTCGGCCGTATTCCCCTGTGTCGTCATACAAGCCCTCCGAACGGGCGCTTCCAGGCCGCCTTGAGCGCCGAGACAGGCACCCGGATGAGCGTTTCCCCCTTCAGGCCATGGATAACAAGATCGGGCCCTTCGGTAACGGTCCCGATACAGGCGCATGGTAAATTGTTCATGAGCGATTCAAACGATGACCCGTCCTTGGGGTCGATGGTCACGATGAATCGACCGGGAGACTCTGAATACAGGACAACGTGGTTTTGCTCCGCGTCTGCCCTCGGGACCTTTGACAGGTCAATCGCGATCCCCAGGCCCCTGCCCATGGCCGCCATGGCCAGGTGAATGCCCAGACCTCCACGATAGATCCCGTGACAAGATGCGACCAGTTCCTCCTTGATGGCCTGGTGCAAGGCCCGATAGCATTGCATGGACACCTCAGGTTCCAGCGTCGGAACTTGAAGCCCTACGTAGCCCATATGTTCATAATACTCAGATGCGCCCAGCTCATTCCTGGTTTCACCCAAGACGTAGACCAGATCGCCCGAAAATTTGGCGTCCATGGTGACACAGCGCGTCAGGTCTTCAACCACACTCGTGCAAGTAAACTGTAGCGTTGGCAGCCCGGACACCTTGTGTGTCTCGCCATAGGGCCCCGTCAGATATCCGTCCACATACATACTGTCTTTTCCTGAGAGCAGCGGCACCTCGTAGGCTTGGCACATATCTCTCAAGGCCCAGTTCGCCCGCACCAGTTGGGCCGCCTTGTACTTGCCATCCGGGTTATCTGATGAATCATACTGCACCGATGGCCAGCAAAAGTTGTCCACGCCTCCTATATGATCCGGATCGCCGCCTACTGCGACCACGCGGCGGACGGCCTCGTCAACCGAACAGGCCACCATGTGGTAGGTATCGATTTGGGAGTAAGTGGGCAGCAGGGACTGGGCCGCCGCCAAGCCCTGGAGCGAATCGAGCACAGGCCGGATCACCACAGCATCACTGTTCACATCACGCTCTTCTCCCACAAGAGGCTTGATCACGCTGGTCCCCTGCACCTCGTGGTCGTATTGGCGGATAATCCACTCTTTTGAGCAAATATTGGGCCGGGAGAGCAGATCCAGAAGCAACCCGGAGGCGTCCTCTGGCTCGGCAAGAACCGGCTCAAAAAGACCTCTCATCTCCGGAGGCATCCATTCCGCTTCAAAGGTCCATTGGGGAAACCGGGATGTGAGCAAGTCGAGATCCACATAGGCGCATGTCTGCCCATCGTAGGTAATGTGGAGTTTTCCAGAGTCTGTATAACGACCAATGACGGTGCTTTCTACGGCATGTTTTTCGGAAAGGGTCATAAACCGTCTCCGATGTTCTGGTTTGATGGCCACCGTCATGCGCTCCTGAGACTCAGAAACCCAGATTTCCCATTGATCCAGGCCCTCGTATTTCAGGGGGACGCGATTCAGCTCAACCACGCACCCGCTGCTGAAGCGGGCCGACTCCCCAATGGAAGAAGACAGCCCGCCTCCACCATTGTCTGTAATGAAAGCAATGAGGCCCTCGTCCCTGGCTTCCAGGAGAAAATCGTGCATCTTTTTTTGCGTGTACGGGTCTCCGATCTGCACATGACCGGCAGGGGTGTGGGCTGAGAAGCCCTCCGAGGCCGCAGTGACACCATGGATGCCGTCTTTTCCGACACGGCCGCCGCACATGACGATCAGATCGCCGGCAGAGGTCGTTTTCTCCTCCGAGGGGGCACCTGTGACCATGGCCGGCATCACGCCGATCGCTGTCACAAAGACCAAACACTTCCCCAGGTTGCCCTCGTGAAACCAGACCTGTCCGTAAGGGGTGGGGACGCCGCTCTTGTTGCCGCCGTCTCGGACGCCCTCGATAACTCCATCAAGGAGCCTTCTTGGATGAAGACGGGGTTTCAACTCACCGTGATAGTCTCTGGGTCCCACACAGTATCCATACATGCCCATGATGAGCCTGGCGCCCTTGCCCGTGCCCATGGGGTCCCGATAGACCCCCACAATCCCCGTGATGGCCCCGCCGTAGGCCTCCATGTTCGATGGAGAATTGTGAGTTTCGCCGGTGATGACGTAGCAGTATTCGTCGTTCAACCGGCCCACCCCCGCATTGTCCCACAGGACCGAAACCACCCACGGCTTTTTCCTCTTAATGGCCAGCGTTGGCGCTTCAATGCAGGTGGCAAAAAGGTTGTCCACGTCCTGGGCCTTGCCGGCTGCCAGATCACGGTAATGAAACAGGCCCTTGAAGGTATTGTGGTTGCAGTGATCGCTCCGGGCCTGGGAGATATATTCCAATTCCACATCAGTGGGCGCCGAGAGCCCAACGGCCTGGCGTTGGGCCAGGACATCCTCTCTGAGGAAGTAGGCTCGGATGACGGGCACATCTTGAGGATTTAATGCGAGGTTGCGCTCCTTGCTGATGCGCCTTAGCGCTTCATCGCTTTCAACAGGGATGACTGTGACCGTGGGTTTGTGATCCAGCTTGACCTTGGGAATCATGGTCCCCACACCCACGGCCGGGTCCCAGTCCTTTCGGGAAAACACCCTCCATTGCTGGATGATATCGTTGGCAAGGAGTTCACGGGCGACCCGGCTGGCGTCCTGGAACGAAAGCCTTCGACCTTTCAGGCAATACCGTTTTGAGGTGTAGATCCCTTCGTGGGGTTTCACACGGATCCGAAGGAGGTCTTCCACCGCTTCCACGGCCGTGCTTCCCGGGTTGTCACGCACGCCAGGTCGATAACCGACCCAGACGATCCAGTCGAAATCAATATCAAGAGACTTGTAGGAAGCGATTTGGATAACAGGATTCGCAAAGATCTCTTCCTGGATGGCCTTGAACTGACCTGCGGTGAGGTCAACATCGATAGTCAGGGCATGCACCGTGCGAACGGACTCGATACGGAAGCCGAAATAGTCGTTGGCCTTGCGGCAAATAGCAGCCCCCTCGGCATCAAAAAGATCAGGCTTTAGGGTGATTTCCAGGCAGGCGGGCATGAAAAATTTCTAGCAGAAAAGGGGGAAGGTGTCAAAGCAAGATAGCCGACCTGAAACGGGCTGGGAGGGTAGTCTTTGCCATGGCAAATCCACTTACAAATACGTACTTGGCACGGCGGAGGGCTCCAAGATTTTTCCGGCACGACAGGGCATTGATCCTCAAGGAGAGCCGTTACGCCGAGGAGGCCGGCTGCCCAAAAATCATTTAACATGCTGGGAATGCAAGAAAAAGCAGAGCGCCCCGCGAGAAGCTTTTAGGCGAATACAAATAGAAATGAACGAACGCCGGCTCTTGGTATGTTTTGTGCCTGGATCAATGGATGCGGGGGGCATCGAGGTCTCTTTCTGCCACCCCGTATCACCGAAACAATGGCCTACAGGAGGTAAACATCATGTCGCTATCCCAACAAGACTTCAAGGAAGCCTCGAAAACCATCGACACCTGCATGGAGGAACTGACGGACTTGATAGCCACTTTCAGGATGTACGGTGGAAGGCTTGTCGACATTGACCGAGGGGACTTTGACATTGATTTTTTCAGGGGACTTCATACCAAGTGCAGCGCCATATACAACAAGCTTCAAGGCGTGAGCCGACTGCTTCCCGAGCGTTCCCGGGAGGCGAGGAAAATGGCGGAACGCTACATGGGCTCCTCGGAGGCCGTCAGGATCCGCACGATTACATAGCCACGGCCTCTCCTTAGGTTCCAACACGCGGCTCAATTCTTACCGACCCAGACGAGTTCCCTTCCACTGAAAAAGGCAACGAGCAGGGTGTCAATATAGTGGTGCATGGCCCCGACGCGCTCCTGTATCTCTCGGGCGCAAACAGCCCTTTTGCGCTCCGGGACCCATATGTCGATGGTGTCTGTGAGCAGATCTTTTTCTATGGTCCCGCCATGTCGCTCCGCAATAGAGCGCATGATGTGCACCGACAAGGTACGTATCCTGGACTTTTCACTGCGTAATATCTCTATCATGGGCAAAGCCTTCCTGGCGCTGTTGATCCCGGCCTGTCTCGAAATCAGAGAATCGGGAAAAAGGCAAAAACACAAGCGTCCTCAAATCCAGCTTGTCTTTCCTTGACTGCTATGAAAATATCGTGCCAACCAGTGTGCTAAAGTTTTTCCCTTTCATTTCTAACTAGTTAGCGTATATTGGACACGAAAGCATATCCACGACGGGAGGCCCTCCCGTCGTGGATTGACAAAACAGGTGACAAGAATTGTCATTGCCTTTGCCCAATTCTTCCCCGCATCCGAACCGAGAACGACGGGGACCAACCAACGCTGCAAGTTGAAGACGATACCTGCGCATAAAGGAAAACGATCTCTTCATTCTTGGTTCCGGCTTGTCCGGGTTAGGAGCGCGGCATGACGAAAAAATCAATTCTGGCGCCCTTGTTACCCCTATTTGTTCTTGCAGCCCTCTGCCCGCCTACATACGCGCAAGATGCCCAGGCCCTGGTGGAAGGTGCCGTGACTTATTACCGCGGTAAGGCTTCCATGGCCTTGGTGGATATGACCATTCATCGAACGCACTGGGAGCGTACCCTAACCATCAAGGGCTGGACCCGGGGGCAGAAGGACTCCATTTTCACCATTATCGCCCCGCCCAAAGATGAAGGCAACGGCACCCTCAAGAGAGGCCGGCAGATGTGGATCTATAATCCCAAGGTCAACCGGATTATCAAGCTGCCGCCCTCTATGATGTCCCAAGCCTGGATGGGATCTGATTTTTCCAACAACGACCTGGCCAAGTCTGATAGCATCATCAAGGATTACACCCATACGATCACGGGTACTGAGAGCGATGGTGGAAAGAAGGTGTACATTGTCCAGTCCATGCCAAAACCCGAGGCGCCGGTCGTGTGGGGCATGCAAAGGCTTAAGATTCGGGATGACCACATCTTATTGAGAGAGGAGTACTATGATGAAAACTTCGAACTGGTCAAGGCCATGAGCGGCGAGCAGATCCAGATGCTCGGCGGCAAGCTGTTTCCCAAGGTGTGGAAGATGCAGAAGGCCGATGTGCAGGACGAGTATACCCTGTTAGACTATAAGGAACTCACATTTGAACAAGATCTGCCTGGTCGTCTCTTCACCTTGTCCGCCTTAAAGAACCCTGGGAGGTAGAACATCTTGTCTGTTGACGTCAAAATGGCCTGGCGAAATATCTGGCGAAATCCCAGGCGATCCGTGCTGACCATCCTTGCCATCGCTTTTGCGAGTACCCTTCTGGTGTTCATGTTGTCCTGGCAGTTCGGCTCCTACGACACCATGATCAATGCTTCTGTAAAGATCCATACCGGCCATCTGCAGATCCAGGCCAAAGGGTATATGGACAAGAGGAGCATGCGGCTGGTCGTAGACGACCCGGCCGCGGTGGGCGCTGTTTTGAACAAGATCCCGGGCGTCGCCGCCTACACCTTCAGGGCCGAAGCTTTCTCCCTGGTTTCTTCCAAGGAGCGCACCTACGGTGTCGTCGTCATCGGAATAGACCCCTTAAGGGAGGCCGGGGTGTCCACCCTAAAGAAACTGATACGCCGTGGGAGCTACCTGACCGCCACCGATAGCAATCAAGCCCTCGTGGGCAACCTTCTGGCAAAAAACCTGCAGGTGAACTTAGGCGATGAGCTGGTTGTACTGGGTCAGGGGCGAGATGGTTCCATCGCGGCCACCGTGGTCAAGGTCAAGGGCATTTTCCGTTCCGGCCAGGACGAGTTTGACCGCGGCGCTGTTCATATCCCCCTGGAAGACTTCCAGGACGTTTATTCCATGCGCGGAGCCGTCCACGAAGTGGTGGCAGCGGCCGGATCTTTGGGGCAAGTGCCGGAGATAAGAAGAGCGGCAGCAGCCGGCATTGCACGGTTAGACGAAGAAGACCACCTGGTGGTCTTGGATTGGATGGGGCTCATGCCCGGTTTGATCGAAGCCATCAAGATGGATCTGGTCAGCGGGTTCATCTTTTACATCATCTTGATCATTGTGGTGGCCTTCAGCATACTGAACACTTTTCTGATGGTCATTTTCGAGCGCACCAGGGAATTCGGGATGCTTATGGCCATGGGAACCTCTCCTGGGCGGTTGACCAAACTACTCTTGATTGAATCGGCGAGCATGACCTTTGTCGGCATTCTTGTCGGTATCGTCGCCGGGGTGTTGACCACCTGGTATTTTCAGGTGCATGGAATAGTCATTCCCGGTGCCACTGAGATCATGCGACAGTATGGGTTGCCCGAGCGGATGTATCCTCAGCTTTCGCTTCTATCCGTCTCCATAGGACCGTGCGTCGTGCTGCTCATCACGCTCTTGACGGCCCTGTACCCGGCGTTGAGGGTGCGGCGCCTCCGGCCGGTGGAAGCCATGGCGGCTGCATGACAATGCGGAGTTGAGCGATTGTCCCTGAACGCGTCAATGGTGAGAGGAATGCTCATGTACCTTCAGTTGGGTTGGCGTAACGTCTGGCGAAACCCCAGGAGGACCTGGGTGATCATGACCGCTGTGATTATCGGCGTCTGGAGCATGATTTTCATGGGGGCCCTGATGCGTGGAATATCCGACGAGATGGTCCGAAACGGAATCGCCACCCTGACCGGACATATCCAGGTACACCTCAAGGGCTACCGAAACGACCCGGTTATAGAAAACAGGATCAGCCACCCCCGGGCCTTGGAGACGGCTCTCAACAAACACCTCCCTGCCGGTTCCAAATGGACCTGCCGGGTCAGGGTCAACGCCATCGCCAGCAACGCTCGGCACGCCGGCGGGGTCACCCTCGTAGGCATCGAACCCAACAGAGAGGCCGGAATCTCGTTTATTGGAGAGGCCATCACACAGGGACGGTACCTCAAGGCCGATGACAAGTACGGGATTATTGTAGGCAAGGCCCTGGCAGACAAATTTGAGACCAAACTGGGCCACAAGGTGGTCCTCATGTCACAGGATACGAGCCGCGAAATCGCCTCCCGCGCCTTCCGTATCGTTGGGATCTTCAGGGCTGAAATGGAGGCCACGGAAAAGCAATTTGTCTTCGCGGTCATGCCCGTAGCGCAACAGATGTTGAAAATGGGGAAAGCCGTTTCCGAAGTATCCATCATTCTGCCCTCTCACAAGAAAGCGGACCGGGTAGCCGTGGCCTTGCGAAGCAGTTTGCCTTCCGCATATGAAGTGCTTGCCTGGCGGGAGCTCCTGCCCCTGGTTACCGGGGTCTTGGAGATGTATGATGGTTTCATTTTCTTATGGTTTCTGGTGGTTTTCATCGCCATGGGCTTCGGCATTGTCAATACCACGCTCATGGCCGTATTTGAGCGGATTCGCGAATTCGGCCTACTCAAGGCGCTGGGTATGAAGCCACTGTGGATTATCAAAGGGGTCCTCATTGAATCACTCTTCATCCTTGTTCTTGGCATGGCAATCGGAAACAGCATGGGATTTTTGAGTGTTTTCGCCCTCTCTGGCCACGGCATTGATCTTTCTTCGCTTGCCGCCGGGCTCGAATTTGTAGGTATGACCAGAGTCATCTATCCTGTACTGCAGGGGCAAGACGTCGTCATGGCGAACTCAGTGGTATTCGTTTTGGGATGTCTGGTTAGTTTGTATCCGGCCGCCAAGGCAGCCAGATTTACTCCGGTGGAAGCCATGGCGCATACCTAGTCAGTGACGGCAGGGTGCCGAGAATCAACTTTTTACGAAACCGTCACTCTTACGATAACGAGCGGAGCTGAACCATGCACATCGTGGAATGCAGAGACATAAAGAAGGCCTATCAACAAGGCAAGATAGCGGTCCAGGCCCTCAGGGGGGTAAACCTGTCCATAGAAAAGGGAGGCTTTGTTGCCCTCGCCGGTCCATCAGGATCGGGCAAGACCACGATGCTCAACATCATCGGTGGCTTAGACTCGCCTGATTCCGGCAATGTGATGGTTGATGGAAATGCCTTGGGCGATATGAACCAGTCGGAGCTGGCTGATTTACGTTTGCACAAGGTCGGGTTTGTATTCCAGGCGTATAACCTAATCCCTGTCCTTTCTGCCTTAGAAAACGTTGAATTTGTTATGCTCCTTCAGGGCATTCCGGCAACCGAGCGCAGGCAGCGAGCCAAGGCCATCCTGGATGAGGTGGGCCTGGAGGGCCTATATGACAGGCGCCCTGCCGAACTTTCAGGCGGACAGCAGCAGCGGGTGGCCGTCGCCAGGGCTATCGTTTCCCACCCATCCATTGTCTTGGCGGATGAGCCTACGGCCAACTTGGACTCCAAGACCGGAAACGGCTTGTTGGAAATGATGAAGGAAATGAACCAAAAGAAGAGGGTCACTTTTGTGTTCTCCACCCACGACCAGATGGTCATGGACTATGCTCGCCGACTAGTCCACATCAGGGACGGCTTGGTGGCGGACGACCATATCAAGAAACATTAACACGGGGGTAGGGCAGGGCTAGGAGCTACGGGAGGAACCTCACCATCCGGATAGGAAACAGGCATCAATGAAGACAGCCAGGAGCATCTTTCCCGGGATGTGGGAAGCATTGTGACCAATCACTGCAAAAGATCTTCTGTCACTGCTCAATGTCTGCTGCTCGGAATCTGTTTGACGCACATCCTCGCCATTGCGTCATCACGGGCGTCATCCAATTCTCAGAATGAGCCTGTAGCCGATTCACGGTACGACACTGCACCCTCTGAGCCCTGGTACAAGAATGTCGAAGCCGGATGGGGTGGACAAATCAAAGTCCAAGGATTCGCCTCATGGGTTGAGGACGAATCCATTTTTCAACCGGTGGACACGGAAACCTACTATGACGGTAACGTCCAGGGCCGGCTGAAAAGCAAGCTTTTCTTTGGGAAGCGGGGATCCTTTGAGACTCACTATGAAGTAGTCCTTGCAGGAGGAGACACCCGGAGTCACAAAAAAACACTGGAAGGCATTCCCCCGGATCTTCTCGATGCGAGCCTGCTGATGAGTCGGCCGCTGGAAGACGATCGTCGGCTCATGGATCTGACCAAACCCATTGATGAGAATGACGATTATGTCCTGTATCATCGCTTGGACCGGCTTTCGTTGACCTGGTTGCCCGAGTGGGGTGTCGTGCGCATCGGTCGGCAGGCGGTCACCTGGGGAAATGGTCTGCTGTTCAATCCCATGGATTTGTTTAACCCCTTTTCACCAGCGGATATTGAGCGGGACTACAAGACAGGAGACGACATCGTTTCTGCACAATTTTGCGTAGACAAAATCGGTGACTTCCAGTTTCTGTATGTGCCCAGACGCAATCCGTCCAGTGGAGATGTAGCATGGGACCAGAACTCTCTGGCTGGAAAGCTACACCTTGCCTCAGGGACCACCGAGTTCGATGTCGTGGCTGCCAAACATTACAGAGACGCCGTCGTCGGCCTTGGCAGCACCGGATATCTTGGGGATGCGGCCTGGCGCCTGGACGCCACCTGGACCTTCCTGGACGAGGATAGCGACTCACGCGATTACTTATCCCTGGTGGCCAACATGGATTACTCATGGGCGTGGTGGGAAAAGAACTGTTACGGGTTTTTGGAGTTTTTCTATAACGGCTTGGGTGATGACCAATACACAGAAGCCCTGAGCGATCCGGATATTCTGGAACGTCTCGACCGAGGAGAGTTGTTCACCCTAGGCCGGGCTTACGTGAGCGGGCATATCAGGGTGGAGTTACACCCTCTGTTCAACGTCTACTTGACCGTGATCAACAACCTGACGCGCTTTTCCGGGATACTTCAGCCTCGGACCACCTGGGATATAGCCCAGGACTTGCAAATGACTTTCGGAGGCACCATATTCTATGGCGGAAGGGACACAGAATATGGTGGATTCAAGATGCCCGGCACCGATCTCATGAACAAGATTCCGGACAGCGCGTTTTTCTGGTTAACCTGTTTTTTTTGAGACTTCTGCAATAAGATTAAAGGTTGACGGTCTCACAAAAAAGCCAGATGGCAAAGACGCCAGATCAGCTCTTGGTCACGTGTTCATGGGCTACAGGGATGCTTGCCCGGGAAAGAGGCCTGGGGTGTGGGGTGTGAACTAGTGCATCAATCGCATAAGCGTTTGCGCGTTCTTGATGCCGTAGTTCTCATAGCAGTTGTTGAAGATGGCAAAAACCTTGTCGGCTTCCTTGGCTATGTCTTGTATCTTGTCCGCCCACTTCTTCAGTTCTTCCTCCCTGTAAAGATACCTGTAACGCTCAACCGTTCTTATACCCTTCTTGAACCAGTTATCGCGGTTTCGACCGTGCAGGCGGATGTAAGCCACGGCTGAGGTGACGGCCGCCGGTCCCTCCCAACCCTTGATCCAGGGGGCATCGATGACCACATAGGAAAGGAGATGGTCCTCTAAAAACTGCAAGGCCCTTTCCTTGTCCGGGGACGTGATCCAGCGCCGATTGCGAAATTCTATGGCCAGATGGTGGTCGGGAAGTTTTTCCCTCACCAACTCCAACCACGTATAGGCATTGGGAGAGGGCACAAACCAGGGAGGAAATTGAAACAGGAGGCACCCGAGCTTTCCGGATGCTTTCAAGGGCGCCAGGGTGGCTTGAAACATGTCAAAGGCGGCCTCTACAACCTCCTTTGGGAACTCCTTGGCCTGTTTTTTTTGCAGAATGTTCTTTGGAAGCCCTTGTTGCAGTACCTTTGGGATGCTCTTGACCAAAGTGGGATGGCCCGTGAGCATGGAGTAGGCCTTGATGTGAAAAATGAATCCCGGCGGCGTGCGCCTTGCCCAAAGGACCGCATTTCTCTCAGCGGGCAGGGCATAGTAGGTGGAATCGACCTCTACGGTATCAAAATGGGCCGCATAAAATCTAAGCCGGCCCTCTGCCGTTGTGACTTGCCTCGGGTAGAAGGCGCCGCTTTCGATCAATGTCTTGTCGGTCCAGGAGGCCGTGCCCACTCTGGTCAATGGGATGAGTCCAGACTTTTTGAGATCTTCCCGAAAGGGGCCGTGATGCGTGTAAAGTCAGAGACCTACATCATGGCAAACTCGATCAAGGATGTCAGGCCCGGGGATAGCTACTTGGCGTCGCCCTGAAGCTTGTCAAGGGCGACGCGGGCGGCTGCCTGTTCAGCGGCTTTCTTACTCTTACCCGTGCCTCGAGCCGTCAAAACGGTGCCGATAGTGAGGCGGATGTCAAATTTCTTGTCATGGTCAGGACCCGTTTCAGCTTCCACGCTGTATTGAGGTATAGTCTTGAATGTAGCCTGCACAAACTCCTGAAGCCTGCTCTTAAAATCCTCGGCCGACAGCCTCTCTCCGATGTGGGCCATAACCTCGGAAAACTGTCTCGTGACGACCTCAAAGGCGGCCTCCAAGCCCCCATCCAGGTACACAGCCGCAATGACCGCCTCAAGGGCATCGGCCAGGATCGAGCTTTTTCCTTCCCCATGGCTCAAGGCTTCACCCCTGCCCAAGAGGATGTGGTCGCCAAGATGAAGTTTGTGGGCCACTATGGCAAGTTGGGACTCGTTGACGATGGTCGCCCTCATCCTTGACAGATCGCCTTCACGCGTTTCCGGAAAATGATTCATCAAGGTATGGGTGACCACCAGATCAAGGACGGCATCCCCGAGGAATTCAAGGCGTTCATTATCCTTCAAAGCAGGCTCTCGCTGCTCGTTCACATAGGAGCTGTGCCGAACGGCTTCACAGAGAAACCCGATGTCCTTGAAGTGGTAACCAAGGTCATTTTCCAAGGACAAGAGTTGTTGTTCATTCACGGTTCTTTTCACCCTTTCCAGGTTTTCATTGGCCGAGGTCATGCTTGGATCCAATGCCAGGGCCTTTTCATACATGGCCATCGCCATGTTCATATCTCCCTTTTCGCGGTAATTGGCGCCAAGGCTCGCATAATCTATGGCAGAATGGGGGTCCAGTTCAACGGCTGTCCTGAGATATTCGATGGCTCGGTCATAGTCCTTGAGCTGGAAGCAAGAAAAACCGAGGGCGCTGTATATCTCTTTAATGCCAGGAGCCTTGTGCCGTGCCCTTTCCAAGTGGGAGCATGCCTCCTCATATTCGCCGAGGTGGTTGTAACATGTTCCCATATAAATGAGAACCCGGACCATGTCCTCCTGTTGGGGCTTCATGTCGGCGGCCCTTGAGAGCTTCTTGATGGCCATGCCGTAGTCTCCTTTCTCAAAATAACAAAGCCCCGTGTAGAAATGAAAATAGTACTGATCGCGGTATGTCTTTTCAGCGCGCTTGAAGGCCACGAGCGCCTCATCATAGCGGCCGATCTTTGTATAGCTGAGGCCGAGTCTAAAATATATCGGGTCTGCTTCTTCAACAGGAGAAAGCCTTAGGGACTTCTCGTATCTTGCCACGGCTTGAACATGGTCTTCCGCCTCTTGGTGCAGAGTCCCAAAATGATAAAGCAAGTCACCCACCTCGTGTGTGGCGCCGCTTGGCAGGGAGACATCTGACAAAGACAGGACCCCCCTCTCTCTGCATGCCAGGCAGCTTCGTTGGCCGTTGCGGCGTTCATGGTACCGAGCCATCAGGGCTGCCGGATCGAGGTCCCCGTACATATCTGCCAAGCTTTCCCTTTTCAGGAACGCATCCATACAGACATACATCTTGCCCTCTGTGGCCGAGATGATCAGGGCCGCGGGGCATGGCTCGGCCATGGACACCGGGTCCGGCTCCAATTTAGCCGACGTGTCATGGAGGATGTCTTCACGGCACAGATTGCATAGGATGTCAGCCGGCTGCCCACCGTGGCCATGGCCGTAGTAGACTTTTTCCGCCCCGGCCAGGAGATCCTGGTAGCGGGCCAGAAAAGATGAGCCCTGATCCACGTAAAGACCGGGTAACATAAAAGCGCTTTTGAGCGTGCCGAGCAGGCCTCTGAGGGCAGTGGGCTCCACGCGGTCATCAGGAACAATAACGGGGAGCAACATGAGCCTGGGCACTTCCTGGTGCATATAACCTTCCTGGTCAAACTGCCTGGTTGTCCGCTTCCAGTTCTGGTAATAATATTGGTAATAAAAACCTATCTCTTCGGCAGTTGCCGGGGGGGGGCGGTGCACAAAGTGAACATAAAGCCGGGCGAAGAGGTTGGCCCTGAGGAAGGCATTGACCGCCTTCTGAATGTATTCGACCTGGGACATGCCATCAATCAGACTCGAGGTGATCAGGTAGAGATTGGATGTCAGGTTCACGTATGAAAAGAGGCTCCGCAGCAGCCGGCAAAGCCTGTCGAGCTGTTCCTGATCCGGTTCGTTCAGTATGACATATATCTTCTGTATGGCCGGCTTCGTCACGACACGATTCGCCTACCCCTGTCAAGGGACTGGGCCCTCCACAGGTCCTGGATTCTGTTGATTTCGTCAATGTTCATGTGATCGGTTTCATACTGGCAGCCAATGGAAAGATACGTTGGGCGCTTGGGGTTCATGGGCCGGATGTTGTACTCCTCGTAATGTCTGGCCATATGCGTCCCGAAATAGATCTGCATCTGCTGGGAATTCGTATTGCCCATGATCTTGACCCTGTTCTTTTTCACGAACTCCAGTGTCTCCACAGCATCCTCAAATGTTTCGTACGGAAGCCCGAACATGGTAAACAGCTCCACTTCTATGTCCTGGCTCTGGGCCAGTCGGATCGCCTCGGCCACCTTCTCAATCGACACCTGCTTATCAAGCCCTGGCATGACCCGTTGTGAAGCCGACTCCAACCCAAAGGCAATGGTGCTCACACCGGCCTGTTTCATCGTTTTCATCAACGCCGGGTTTACGAGGTCGGCCCGGGTTTGCAACCACATTTCCAACTCAAGGCCCTCTGTCAAGATCTTGTCAAGAAGTTCTTGAAAGCGCACCCACTTATAAGAAATATTAGGGTCGGCGAACCAGAGCCTCCTTACCCCTTTTTTCCGAATCCACTGAATTTCTTCAATGACCCGGTCTATCGAATGAAAGGTTACCTGGTGCTGGAAGGCCTGAGGCGTATAACAATATATGCAGCGGTGGGGGCACCCGCGAGACGTCAGCATAATGGCCTCCCTCATCCGGGAGTAGTCAAAGACATCATTCAGATAAGGCGAGGGATAGCGATCCAGATCCGCGAAACCCTCAAGGGCGTCTGTATCATGAATGCCACCGTCCGCGCTCTTGTAACTGACCCCCGAAAGTCCTGAAAAAGGGGCGCCCTCATTGATCGCCCGGGCAATGGTGAGCAGTGTAACCTCACCCGAAGATCGACAGACGTAGTCCACGTCATGCAATTGGGCAAAGCCGGCCGATGGCATGAAAGTGGCCTGCGGGCCTCCAATGGCTATCTTGATCTTGTTATCTACTGACTTGATGAATCTTGCAAGGCCGATCACGTAGAGCATGGTCCTCTGGTAGGCGGAAAGCCCCACCAAGGCCGGCCGAAAGCCGGTCAGGAGCTCGCGGAGGCCGGCGCACGATACAGACGTGTCCTCTCCCAGAGTCAAGATCTTGACGGTGAACCCCTTCGATTCGAGGAAGGCCGAGATGTATCCCAGGGAGATGGGAGGAGACGCTGGGGCAAAGGGATTGATTTCAATCAGCAGAACGTTCACGGTGCCTCGTCTTATAGGAAACGTGCCGATGAAAGGTCAAGGGAAAACAGGCCTTGGATCGTTGTCGGCCGTCCAAATCGCTGGTCAATTGGATATTGCCTTTGATCACAAACATGTTATATCTCGATTGAGCCACGGGGTTCAATCAAGCCGCGGTGAGCGCTTACACGACATGTTAGATCATTTCTTCAATCCATCCTCTGTTGCCGTGGTTGGGGCTTCACAAACCCCGGGCAAGATTGGCTACGATATCTTGAACAACGTCCTCCAGCATGGGTACAGGGGTGCCGTGTATCCCATAAACCCGAAAGCCAAAGAAATCCTGGGGCGCAAGACCTATGCGGACCTGGTTTCGGTTCCCTTTGACATTGATCTTGCTGTCATCGCCCTGCCCGCTGCAGCGGTTATGAAGGTGATAGAGCAATGCGGCAGGAAGAAAATCGATTCGGTGGTGATCATTTCGGCCGGATTCAAGGAAGTCGGACCCCATGGGGCGCGACTGGAAGAGGAGTTGGCCGGGCTTGCCGGCAAGCTCGGCATCCGCGTGGTGGGCCCTAACTGCCTGGGTCTTATCGACACAAAAAGCTCTCTAAACGCCTCCTTTGCGGCAGGGATGCCGCTTGGCGGGAACATCGGTTTTTTTTCCCAGTCCGGCGCCCTGTGTGTGGCTATCCTCGACTGGGCCTTGGGGGAAAATGTGGGCTTTTCAAGGTTTGTCAGTCTGGGCAACAAGATGGACATCTCAGAGACAGAAATGATGCTTGCCATGGAACAAGATGAAAACACACGGGTGATCCTCGGTTACCTGGAAAGCATCGAGGATGGTCCGCCTTTTATGAAAGCGGCCCGCCAAGTTGCCCAAGAGAAGCCGATTATTGTCATTAAGTCAGGAACCACCACCGCAGGGGCCAAGGCGGCGTCATCCCACACAGGCGCTTTAGCGGGTTCTGAGCATGCTTACGACGCAGCCTTTAAACAGTCGGGCATCATACGTGCCCAATCCATGCAGGCTCTCTTTTCCTATGCCATGGCCTTTGCCAGTCAACCCCTCCCAAGAGGTGCCCGGCTCGCCATCATTACCAATTCCGGAGGACCGGGAATTCTGGCGGCGGACGCCTGCGACAGGAGTTCCCTTCACCTGAGCCCCATTCGAAAGGAGACAGCCGATCGCCTCCGAGAGTTTCTTCCACCCACGGCTTCGGTTTACAATCCCATAGACATTATTGGTGACGCCTCACATGAAAGGTATGAAAAGACGCTCAGCGTCGTCGTCCAAGATGAGTTCATTCATGCCATCCTGATCCTATTGACACCAACGGCATCCGTGGACCCGAAGGCCGTGGCCCACTCAATCGTGAAGCTGGCCAGGGACGCTGACAAGCCGATCATGACATCATTCATGGGTGAAAAGAAGGTAAGAGCAGCCCGCAAGATCCTCCAGGACCACGCTATCCCCAGCTATGATTATCCGGAAGATGCCATAGCAGCCTTGGATGCCATGTTGTCCTATCGCCGGTGGCGCGAAAAACCTGAAAGACAATGCCGGGTTTTTGAGGCAGATACCCGAAAGGTACGCGAGATCTTTGCCTCGGTGATCGGGCAGCGCCGGCACGATCTGATTGAAAGCGAGGCGCGAGAAATCCTAAGAGCCTATGGATTCAGGCTCCCTGAAAGTCGCATGGCCAGAACCACCAAGGAGGCGCTGGGAGCGGCTTCCGAGATCGGGTATCCGATTGTCATGAAGATTGCCTCGCCCGACGTGCTTCACAAGAGCGATATCGGAGGTGTTCGCGTCAAGCTTGAAAACGAAGCTATGGTGGAAGAGGCCTTTTTTGACATCACCTCTAATATACAGGTGCGGCGACCAGAAGCTCGAATCCTGGGGGTAATGGTTCAAGAAATGATCCCTCAAGGCAGGGAAGTCATCCTGGGAATTACCAGGGATCTCCAGTTTGGGCCCATGATTATGTTCGGCCTTGGCGGCATCTATGTTGAGGTGTTGAAAGATGTGTCTTTTCGAATTGCGCCGCTCAGTGTTGAGAGTGCCGATGCCATGATTCATGAGATCCGATCGTTCCCGCTTCTGCGGGGCGTGCGCGGCGAGCTGCCTGCGGACATCGAAGGGATCAAGGATGCCCTGGTGAGGTTGTCTCAGATGGCTATAGACTTTCCTGAAATCATCGAAGCGGATATCAATCCACTCTTGGTGTGCGCTGAGGGTCAGGGGGCCGTGGCCGTGGATGCCAGAATTACCATTCAAGAATGAGGGGGAGACTGGAAAATGGTTTGTCTATATGTGGGATCCACACGGGGATATTCAGGAAAGAACCTCACGGTCATGGGGCTCGGGCAGCGATTCCTCAGAGACGGGCTGAAGGTGGGTTATCTTAAACCCTTTGGCCGCTTACCCGTTAAGATGGAAGGTGTTCTCACGGACCAGGACGCCTGGTTTATCCATAGGGTGCTCATGTTGAAGGATCCCGTGGAAACCCTTTGCCCGGTGGTCATGACTCATGACCTGATGATGGAAGGCTTGCGTGGAGAATGCCCGGGGCTGGGCCAGAAGATCCTGGCCGCTTTTGACGCGGTTTCAAAAGAAAAAGATGTCGTCCTTGTCGGAGGGGCGGGCAAGCTGGAATCGGGAACGTTCCTGGATATATCAGGATACGACATCATCGAAAAACTCAATGCCAGTACCCTTCTGGTGGATGACTACGAAGGAGAATTCTATCTGGATTCCATGTTGGATGCCAGACACCGGTTGGGCAAGCGGCTTTTGGGAGCCATCATAAACAGGGTGGATGCAGGTTATCTTGACAGGCTTCAGGACTTGATCGTCCCCTGCCTTGAACGCGAAGGGATCCCTGTATTTGGCCTTCTTCCCGATGATGCGGTGCTGGGATCGGTGATGATCGGAGATGTGGTGGACACGCTTGTTGGAGACGTGCTTTGCTGCCGCAATAAACTGGATGGGTTGATCGAGCACTTTCTCATCGGAGGTATGCAGGTTGACCGTGCCCTTGAATATATTAGAAAGACGAGAAATAATGCAGTCATTGTCGGCGGCGATCGGGCCGATGTGCAACTGGCCGCCATCGAGGCCATGACACAGTGCCTGATCCTCACGGGCAATCTTTACCCGAATGAGATTGTCGTCTCAAGGGCGGAGTTAAAAGGCATACCCATTGTTGTGGTCCGAGCCGACACATACTCCGTGGCAAAGAAGGTGGAGGAACTGTCCCGGAAGCTTCGCCTCAAGGAGAAGGAAAAAGTCTATTACGGCATTCAACTCATCGAAGAAAAAGTCGATTTTCAGAGATTGTATGAAACACTTGGAATCAATGTGTAAGCAGCAACTCAAAGGGCCAAGCTCAAGAGAAGACCTCCCATGGATCATCTTGACTATCATGATGTCTTAGTATTCTTGCTTGGCGGCGGCCTTGCTGGGCTCATTGTATGGCTGTTGGCAAGATCAAGGATAAGCGTACAGTCCTCAAGGATTCTTGCCCGGACCAGTGCTGAGATGGCACGGTTGGAGGAGGTCAACCGCGGCAAGGAGGAAGAACTCCAGGACAAGACTGCCAGGCTTGAAGATCTGCAAGAAGCACTGGAACGGGCCGAAGGAAGTATCCTGAAGATCTCAGAAGAGCGCTCTGCCGCCCAGGCTAAACTCGAACAGATGGCCCAGGTGCAACAGGCCCTTGAAGAAAGAACAGGTGAGGTCAAAGACCTCACGGTCGCCGTCACAGGGCTGAAGGAAAAACAGGCGGAGCTGGAAACCATCATAGAAAAGGAACGTTTGGCCACTGAAGAAAAATTGCAATTGCTTGAAAATGCAAAAGAGCAACTCACCGATACCTTTCAGGCCATTTCAGCGACAGCTTTGAAAAACAGTCACGAATCCTTTCTGGAGCTGGCCAAGGCGACCTTTGCCAAACACCAGGAACAAGCAAAAGGGGATTTGGAGTTGCGTCAAAAAGAGGTGCAACAGCTTGTTGAGCCGATGAAAGAGTCGCTGGAAAACTATGACAGGCACGTTCAGGAAATGGAAAGGATAAGGGAGAAGGCGTACGGCAGCCTCTCCCAGCAAGTCGAGTCTCTCATGACTACCCAACAGCGGCTCCAACAAGAGACGGCCAATCTAGTCAAGGCATTGAGGACCCCTCAGGTGCGGGGCAGATGGGGGGAAATTACCCTGAGAAGGGTTGCCGAGCTGGCCGGCATGTTAAAGTACTGTGATTTTTTTGAACAAGAAAGCAGAGATACCGAGCAAGGTCGCCTGCGACCCGACATGATTGTGAAGCTACCCAACGAGAGACAGATCGTCGTGGACGCCAAGGCCCCGCTCCTTGCCTACCTGGAGGCCCTGGAAGCCGAGTCGGAAGAGAAACGGGCAAACAACTTGGCCCTGCACGCCAGACAAATCCAGGCTCATATGAATAAGCTCTCCGAGAAGACATACTGGCAGCAGTTCCAGCCGACCCCGGAATTTGTGGTTCTTTTCATACCCGGGGAAAATTTCTTTAGCTCGGCCTTGGAACAGAATCCAGGCCTTATTGAAGAAGGTGTGAGTAAAGGCGTCATATTGGCCACGCCCACCACCCTGATATCCCTGCTCAAGGCAGTTGCTTTCGGCTGGCGACAGGAAACCATAGCGAAAAACGCTGAAGCCATCAGCAACCTGGGTAAAGAACTCTATGGGCGCATTAGCACCATGGCCGAACATTTAGAAAGACTTGGGCAGAACCTGGAAAGATGTGTGTCGACCTATAATCAGGTCGTTGGCTCTTTTGAACGCAGGCTGTTGGCCTCGGCACGAAAATTTGGTGAACTGGGCATTACAAAGAGGGACGGGGCACAAATTCCCTACATCAGTCCCGTAGAAAAGACCACCCGCCAAATCACTGATCCCGAACCGCGCGAGCCCGATCCCCGAAAACTCAGGGATTCTCAATGATCACAGAAGGTGAAGAAACGGCCGTGGTCCATGGTTTACCGGGTGCGTGCGCTGTAGTGTCGGCGTTATGCACAAAGAATCGAGGGGCGACGGTGTGTTCATACGGCGATCATCCCTGAAATCGAGGGGGTTGAGAGGGCTGTGAAGCGCTTTCGGCATCCCGCTGCTTGGAAGATTTTTCAGGGGCTGAAGGCGCATTTTTATTGACTCGATGAGATAAGTTAAATTAAATATAAAGTTTTTGAGAATTACAGTCTCTTCTCTCATGGGAACAGCGGAAATGATAAGGCTGGTCAGGGGCTTTAAGGATATTCTCCCAGAAGAAACCGGGCTCTGGCAGTATGTTGAGGGCATCGTGCGCGAACTATTTGACGACTTCGGTTTTTCCGAACTCAGAACGCCTGTGCTTGAGCAGACCGAGCTTTTTGCCAGGAGCATCGGGGCCAATACCGATATCGTGGAAAAGGAAATGTATACCTTCACGGATCGAAGCGGTGCTTCCATCACCCTCCGGCCAGAGGCTACGGCCTCCGTGGTGAGGGCCTATGTCGAACACAAGTTGTATGGCAAAGACCCCGTATGGAAACTTTATACCATCGGGCCCATGTTCCGGAGGGAGCGCCCCCAGAAAGGTCGCTACCGGCAGTTTTACCAAATCAACGCCGAGGTCTTTGGGCTCAACGACCCCAGGGCAGATGCCGAACTGATGCTTGTTTTGATGACCTTCGTGCAGCGACTTGAGCTTCCAGGCCTCGCGCTCCACGTCAACTCTCTGGGCTGCCCCGAGTGCCGACCGCATTTTAAAGAGGCCCTGAAATCCTTCTTAAAAGGCCACTCTGGCCGGCTGTGTTCAGACTGCCTCAGGCGGCTGGATAGAAACCCCTTGCGGATATTCGACTGCAAAGTGCCGGATTGCAAAGAAGCTGTCCAAGATGCGCCATCCATCCTGGACCACCTTTGTGAGGCGTGCCGGAACCATTTTGACACCGTCCAACGAGGCCTGGAGCAGTTTCATATACCTTTTCAGACAGACCATCGTCTTGTGAGGGGATTGGACTATTACACCCGCACGACCTTTGAAGTCCTTGCCCCATCTTTAGGGGCTCAAGACGCCGTGGCAGGGGGCGGACGCTATGATGGGCTTGTCAAGGCATTGGGCGGCCCTGATCAACCTGGCCTCGGCTTTGCTATTGGTGTAGATCGACTGATGGCGCTCTTGGCCGACCTCGCACCCACTTTTGAAAAGCGGCCCCATCTTTTTATTGCCGCCCTGGGGCCGACGGCCCAGACCAGGGCCTTTGAGTGGCTCCAGCGTTTTAGGATGCAAAAAGTCCGCACCGAGATGGATTTTGAAAATCGAAGCCTTAAGGCTCAAATGCGGCGGGCTGACAAACTCCAGGCATCCCACGTCCTTATCGTGGGAGACCGCGATCTTGAGGAGGAGCGGGCCGTCCTCAGGGACATGAAGACCAAGGCCCAGGAGCCCGTGCCCCTGGAAGACCTTGTATCGTCTGTTGTCAATAGAATAACAGCCTAGTGTCGTGTCTCAGAAGCAACTATCATTAGTCACCATGTAGCCGAAAGCCTTTTCCGCGCGACATTGAGCATTTTCGGAATGAGAGGTCAGCTGAGTGAAGCGTTAAGAATCATAAACTGTTTGAGGGCGTTAGCCCGAGTTTTTATGATTCAACGCAACGAAGCTGACGTCCCGGAAATGCTCACGGAGCCCGGAAAATGGCTTGATGGCAACACGTTACTTTCTAAAGGAACTTCTGGGACACGACACTAGCTTTTTGAAGACAGGGCCGCTTCTGTCTGTTTGTTTCACAAGCCGAAAATGATACACACGGAGTAGCTTTCGCATATAGCGACGAAGATCGGAAAGGAGCCGGTTTTGCTTGATTCCATGGGGAGCATGAAACGAACCCATCACTGTTCAGCCCTAACGGCCAAAGATGTCGGCGAAGAGGTCGTGCTCATGGGATGGGTACAGCGCCGCCGAGACCATGGCGGCGTGATCTTTGTAGATTTGCGTGACCGCGAAGGACTGACCCAGGTCGTCTTTAACCCGGAGTACAACAAGGCGGTTCATGAAAAGGCCCATGTCATCCGCAACGAATATGTGCTGGCGGTTCGGGGCACCGTGGCGCCCAGACCCGAAGGGATGATCAACCCCAACTTGAAAACCGGAGAGATTGATGTGATGGTTTCGGAATTGAGGGTCCTGAATCAGTCCAAAACGCCGCCCTTCGTCCTGGAAGACGACACACAAGCCTCCGAAAACATACGACTTAAACACAGATACCTGGATATGCGCCGACCCATGGTGCATAAGAATCTCATGCTCCGGCACCGGGCAGCCGCAGCCATACGTTCCCACCTAGACGGATTGGGATTTGTAGACATCGAAACGCCGTTTCTGACCAAGAGTACACCGGAAGGGGCACGGGACTATTTGGTACCCAGCCGCGTGAACCCGGGACAATTCTACGCGCTTCCCCAGTCCCCTCAGATCTTTAAGCAACTTTTGATGCTGGGTGGGTTTGACAGATACTACCAGATTGTTCGCTGCTTTAGAGATGAAGACCTTCGGGCGGACCGACAGCCGGAATTCACTCAGATCGATGTGGAGATGTCCTTTGTCACAGAAGAGGATGTCATGGGCGTCACCGAGGGGATGATCACTGCCTTGTTTCAAGAGGTCCTTAGCATAGAGCTTCGGCACCCCTTCAAACGCCTGACCTATGAGGAGGCAACAGGCCGATTCGGTCTGGACAGGCCCGACCTTAGATTCGGTCTGGAATTGAAGGACATCTCTGATATTGTTGCCGACGCCGAGTTCAAGGCCTTTGCAGATGTCGTGAGGGGGGGCGGTCTGGTCAAGGCCCTCAACGCCAAGGGATGTATGGATCTTTCCCGCAAGGAGATCGATGACCTTACAGAATTTGTCGCTATCTACCAGGCCAAGGGCTTGGCCTGGATCAAAGTCCGCTCAGATGCCTGGCAATCCCCCATTGCCAAATTTTTTTCCGACCAGGAAAAGGAATCCTTACGTCGAAGGCTTGACATGAAACCTGGCGATCTTGTCTTCTTTGTTGCCGACCGGCCCAAGGTGGTCAATGAAGCCCTGGGACACCTTAGAAATCACCTCGGTCACAAGCTCGGCTTGGTGGAAGGCGACCCTTACGACTTTGTATGGGTCACCGAGTTTCCCCTGGTGGAATACGATGAGGACGAAAAGCGCTATGTGGCGACACACCATCCTTTTACAGCCCCTCTTGACCAGGATGCAGGGCGCCTTGCTGAGGACCCGCTTACTGTGCGATCGCGGGCCTATGACCTTGTCCTGAACGGCGCTGAAATTGGCGGAGGGAGCATCCGCAACCATCAGTGTGCTGTTCAGAAGAGGGTTTTTGAGTCGCTGGGTATGGACCCCGAAACCTATGAAGAGAAGTTTGGTTTCATGCTGGAAGCCCTTGACTTTGGTGCGCCTCCCCACGGCGGCATCGCCCTGGGCTTTGACAGACTTGTCATGCTCATGGCCAATGAATCCTCCATTCGAGATGTCATCGCGTTTCCAAAAACCCAAAAGGCAACCTGCCTTCTTACCGGAGCCCCGTGTGAGGCTGCACCCGACCAACTGGAGGAGCTTTCCTTGAAGGTGCGGACCCTAAAGCAATAGTAGAAAGAGAACCGAGCCACCCGGGCTACGCTCCAAGAACTTGGCAGTATGACGGGTGAAGGCGGGCCGTTGACGTGGCTATTGTTCCTTCTTCTTCACCTTCCGTTTCCAAAAGGCCATCATACCATCTTCGCCAAAAGAGACCTGTACCAGCTCCCAACCCTCTTTGCCTCGTTGATTCAAGATATCAGACAGGATTCTTGTTTGATCCCTTGAGACGTCATTGAGACTGCATTGACCAGCCTCCGAGCAAAAATAAACGACTTTTTTAAATGTGTCGGCCGAGTGCTTGGTGATTTCATATTCGAAACGTTTCATACCGCCTCCTTCCTGGTCTCCGAAAACCTCACCCTTCGGGGCGGGGGCGGGCAGCCCTACAGCAATCACATAGGCTTTGCCCCTCATTAAAAATTCCATCCAGTGCCGATAAATCGCAGGGAAACTACGTAGTGCCCGTCCACCCACCGAAGAGGGCACTGGACAGTGTCCAATTCAGAAATGAGCAATTTTTTGGATGAGCAGGGCCGCACAAGGGTTTTCGCCGCAGGCGTAGCATCGCTACGTTGAGGACGGCCTTTTCACAAGCCGCAGGCGCAAACCCGCGGAGAACGCCGCTCATCGGAAAAAGGGCCATTTATGGATGGACACTACTTAACATATCGCATCATGGGCATTGCGAGCAAATGGTGAAAGTCCAGCTTCTCCGGCTTCTGGTAAGCGCCCATGCCGATTCGTATCTGGTCTTGGTCCACATCTGTCAAAAGTGTGCCAAGCCACCGATCCCAGACAGACAAAATCGTGCCGTAATTGGTGTTTCGTTCTTTGATGACCACCGAGTGGTGGATCCGATGCATGGATGGAGGGACAAACATCACCCAGAAAATCGTTTCAAACCAGCCCGGGATCTTCAAGCTACTATGCTCGAATTGGGCACACAAGACCAGGGCGCTTTCAAAGATCAACACCCCGAAAGGACTGGCCCCCAGAAAAAAAACCAGGCACACCCTAATCACAGCCGACAGGGCCAGCTCACCGATATGAAAGCGTGTTGCAGTGGACACGTCCATATTCAGGTCACTGTGATGCACCCTGTGGAATCGCCACAGAAAGGGGACCTCATGGTTAAGGAGATGCCAGATGTACAGCGTGAAATCCATGAACGCCACGGTCACCAGGAGCTTGACCCACGCGGATAGCGCAAGCATGTTCAGCACGCCCAATTGATGGGTTGTCACATATGTGGCCGTCCTGAAAATAGCCCCGGCGAAGGCCAACTGAAGGATCAGGCTGTTGAACACGGTCAAGGCCATATTATTCATCCAGCGTTTCACCTTGGAGACAGAACTCTTCCTGTAGGGTGCCAAGAGCTCTAGAACCAGAAAAAAAAGGAGTCCTCCCCAGAACAGGGACAGCCTGACGAATGACCCATGTGTATCCATCACACCAAGATTCCCGCCGACGGAGCTACATCATGTCTTGATCACTCTGCGCCACAGCGCGATCAATCTCCGCTCTGAGCTGGTCCGGAAGCCCTGGAATATCCACACTCAGAAAGCCTCGCACGATGGTCGCCGTGGCTTCATCTTCACTCAGGCCACGAGACATGAGGTAGAGGATTTCATCTTGAGCGATCTTGCCCACCGCTGCTTCGTGAGACATCTCCACCCCATCGACCTTGCCATGGAGCTCGGGTATGGCGTGGATCGAGCCGCCATTGAGGATGAGACCCCGGCACTCCAGATGGGCTTTGATCCCGGGCACCTCGCCTATCAGGTCCCCGCGGGCGATGATGTTTCCCCCATTGCTGATGGTACGGGCAATGATCTCGGCTCGGCTGTCAGGCTCTTTTAAGAAAATGCGACCGCCCACGTCCATTTCAGAGCCCGGGCTCCCCACAAGGAGGCTGTAAAAGCGGGCCACCGCGCCTTTGCCAACCAGGTGGGTGGTGGGATACATCTGGAGGGATCTCACCGGCTTCATACAAATGTAATTGTTGAGAAACAGACCGCCCTCTTCAACCCGCCCCACTGATCGGGGCCGCACCATCATCTCTTCGGCCCAGTAATGAATCATGGTGAAACTGAGCTTGGCGTTCTTCTTCACGTAGAACTCGGAGACCCCCACGTGGAGCCCTCGCCGCAAATGGGCAGCCGTGGCACAACCCGTAATGATATGAAGTTCCGATCCTTCCTCGGCAATAATAATGTTGTGGACGTTCTGGCTCAGCCCTTCCTTTTCCAGGTACAAACACGCCTGGACCGGATAGATGACCTTACTGCCCGGTAGTGCCCTGATGACATACCCATCATGCAGGTCAAGCTGGGCCCGGGCCGTATACTTGTCGGTATCCACTGCCACCAGTTTCCAGTAGTAATCCTGAATCCATTCGCATTCTTTCAGGGCTTGCTTGATTGGCATGACCTGGAGGCCATCCTGTTTGGAATGGGAGTGAAGCACCGAAGTGTCTTCTTGCACGTAAGTTCCAGACCGGTCCTTCTCATCGGCATCCACACCCGCCAGGATCATCCGCTTCTTATCCGCTTCGGGTAATGTGCTTAAGTCGTCCACGTAGTCATGAGAAACGGACTCCGACGAATATGCATCGAGGTCCACGTCGAGGCCCAATGCTGCCTTTTTCTCCTTGGCCTGCAAGGCCTTCTCGTCTAAATCGCGCATCTGACACACTCCTCATATCCGACCTGGCTGATACACTTGAAAATCTCTCGAGGATTGCTCGTGCAGGTCAGCACGCCGTCGAAAAGAACCTGCCCCCTGTCCGCTGTCACGTAATCCAGGATGAAACCCGTATGCGTAATGATCAATCCCATCTTGGTCCGTTCTTCCTGAAGCTCCTTCTGCGATTTTTTGTCGTTGAGCCGAAAGTCCCGTTGGAGCAATTGACTGATCGAGTTTCCTATGAGGGAAATATTTTCTAAGTCCACACCAGACTCCGGCTCATCAAAGAGCAAGAGATCCGGGTCCTGGGCCATCAACTGCAACAACTCTGAGCGCTTGATTTCACCGCCGGAAAAGCCTGCATTGATGTCACGGTCCAGAAATTCAGCAAAGTTCATCTTTGCAGCCAACGCTTCTGTGTCGACCTCCCCTTTGGCACAGATCTGCACCATCTGCTTGGTCTTGACGCCGTTGATCGTCGGGGGCCGCTGGTAAGAAATCCCGATGCCCAGGCCGGCACGCTCGTTCATCGGCATATGGGTAATGTCTTCGCCCTTAAAAACAATCCTGCCGCCTGTGACCCTATATTGCGGGTAACCCATAATGGTCATGAGTAAAGAGGTCTTGCCCGACCCGTTGGGGCCAAACAGGACATGGGTCTCGCCCGGACGAATCTCCAGATCAATGTGTTTCAGGATCTGCTTGTCGCCGAGTTGAACCTGTAGGTCTTCAATTTGTAACATCTTATTTCTCCTCTTTGCATTTGTCTTGCAGAAAACATTTGCCCCTCACCTCACAAAACAGTGAATTTCAGTTTGTCTTTGAAGATCCCCGCAGCCCGGACAAATCCGTACGTGCAATGCGCTCGCCGTGGAGGTGCAAGCCGTGTAAGCACATAGGAAATGGCCTATGTCTTCTCAGTCCAGTCCGCCAGCTCTGCGCCTTGATACGCCTCCTGTTGTACCGTGAGGTCCAGGTTGATGACAAGCCCGGAGTGCTTCTTCACCTCGATATCATCGCTGAGCTTGAGATGGCGTTCCCGTGCTGTCCTGACATCTTCCAATGCCTTCTTTAGAGCCGCGCCAATGGTGCCGCTCTTATCCGTCCGGCCGGGCTTGAACTCGGGCGCCACACCATCTTCCGCAATGTCTTCGGCAAAATGCGCAAGGTGTCTCATCTTTTCCATGGCCTGGTCCATGATCTTCCAGCCCAGGTTCTCGTCTTTCTGGAACACCCAGCAAGTGCGCAGGTGCTGCAACATCTCCGTATATTTGCTTGTGACCTCCGCCTGCAACTGCTCCAGCAACTCCTTGGGCAATTCGCTTTCCTCCCCCGGCAGGCCCTCTGCCTCTTGCTGGCTCAGTTTGTCCAGTTTCCTTTGAAACTTTCTGGCGTGAATGGCGGATTCCCAGGCCTCTCTCTGCAGAACCCGCCTGATATGGGGGTCATCCACTTGATCCGCTTCTCCGTTGTAATGGGGGATCAAGTTTTCCTCATATTCGACGTAGGATCTGAGCATGGTTGCCCGACTGGTCGGATCATAGGGGTATGGGGCAGGCGTGAAGTTCGGCTCGCCCCCCAATTCACCTATGATCATGCCCAACCAGTGCATATGCCACATCTCTTCTCTTGAAATCGAGATGAGGCTCGAACCCAGAGGCGTGTCTTCTCCTTCCATCCAGCCGTGAACCAAATAGCGGATGATGGCCGCGTGTTCATCGGCAAGGTCCTTGTTCAACTTCTCAAGCAATGCTTGTTTGTCCATAAGCAACCTCCTTCCCTTGGTGCATCGTAACGGTTCAGTCTTTTGAAAAGCATGGCAGGCTTCCTATCCTAACAAAGCAAAAAAATACGTCAAGAACGTGTCACATAGAATCAACGCAGAGCCGACTCCAGCTGAGGCATGTCCCTTATGGGTGCCTGACAGGCATATTGCTCGCAGATGTAAACCGTGGGTTGGTGATCGACAGGAGCCATGCCTTCTACAAACGGAGACAAGGACGTGAGTCTCTTGCCCTCGGCTCCTCGAGGCCGCAGCAACAAAACCTTATTAGGCAGAAACTTTCTCTGAATGGCCCCGAGCATGGCCTGGGTGGCCTCAAGGGCGGGGTCTCCCGCTACAACAATCTCCTTGCTGGGACCGATCATGAAATCGATGGCGATCATCAATTGCGTGTGCGCCATGGGTTGATCCACCACCTGTGTGGCGAAGGCCCCGGTCAATTGATCGGACATTTTTTCCAAATCAACGTTGCCGGTAAGCCGTGCCAGGCGTAAAAGATTTAGGGCGGCGACCGAGTTTCCCGACGGCAAGGCCCCGTCGTAGATCTCTTTGCTTCGGGTGATCAAAGGCTCGTTTCCCTTGCCCGTGAAATAAAGCCCGCCACCTTGTTTGTCCCAGAACATGTCCAGCATCGTTTCATTGAGAGCCATGGCCTGCTCAAGATAGGACACATCAAAAGTCGCTTCATATAATTCGATAAGCCCCCAGACCAAAAATGCATAATCATCCAGGTATCCTGGAAGGGCTGCCTCCCCTTGCCTGTAGCGACGCAGAAGCCTCCCGTCCGCCGCCTTGAGATTCTTCAAGATAAACTCGGCAGCCCTTCGGGCCGCATCCCCATACTCTTGATTACCAAGGGCCTGATCTCCTTTTGCAAGAGCAGCGATCATCAGACCGTTCCAGGACGTTAGAATCTTGTCGTCTTGAAGGGGGTGGATGCGCTCCTTGCGGACCCCGAGGAGCTTGCGCCGCCCATCGCTAAGCAAGCTGTCAAGCCTTGCAGGATCCATCCCCTCTCTTGCTGCAAAGGCCGGCAAAGACACAGGCATATGGGGGATGCTGCGGCCTTCTTCAAAATTACCGGCCTCGTTGATGTCATAGAAGCGGCAGAAAAGATCCCCCGGTTTTCCCCCCAAGACTTTCTTGACCTCTTGGGGGGTCCATAGATAGAACAGCCCCTCTTTGCCTTCACTGTCCGCATCCTCTGCGCAATAGAATCCCCCGTCCGGGGAAGTCATATCCCGCATCACATAGGAAAATATCTCCCGGGCCACCCTGGCGAATTCCAACTTGCCTGTCGCTTGATAAGCCTCTACGTAAGCTATGCCGAGCAGGGCCTGATCGTAGAGCATCTTTTCAAAGTGCGGAACCAACCACTTTTCATCCACTGAATACCGATGGAAACCAAACCCGATTTGGTCAAAGACGCCCCCCATTCTCATGGCGGTCAGCGTCTTTTTCACCATGTCCAATCCCGTGGAATCGCCGCTGCGCTTGTGCCACCTCATGAGAAAGGTAAGATGGTGAGGGGTTGGAAATTTAGGCGCAGCGCCAAATCCTCCCCACGTCGGATCAAAGTGCCTCGCCAGCTGCGTGTACCCCTTTCTCAGGGTTTCCTCCCTGACAGCATCAACGGCTGAACCCGAACCTGAATCAGGTTGAATGGCGCTCGTGATGGCCTCGCTCGATTTCAGGATATTCGCCCGGTCTTCTTGCCACATGGTGGCAATCTGCGTAAGGACATCCATAAAACCCGGCAGCCCCAACCGGCCAGACTTTGGAAAATAGGTGCCGGCAAAGAAGGGCTTTGTCTCGGGTGTCATGAAAATGGAAAGGGGCCAGCCCCCCTGTCCGGTCAAGGACTGGCACACGAACATGTAAATCTTGTCCACATCCGGACGCTCTTCACGGTCCACCTTGATGGCGATGAAATACTTGTTCAACAACTCGGCCACTTCTTCGTCTTCAAAGGACTCGTGTGCCATGACGTGGCACCAGTGACACGTGGCATAGCCGATGGAAAGAAAGATCGGCTTGTCTTCTTTTTTCGCCTTCTGGAAGGCCTCATCACCCCACGGATACCAGTAAACCGGGTTATGCGCATGTTGGAGGAGATAAGGGCTCTTTTCATCAATTAAACGGTTTGAAGCCCTCTTCGCGGGTTTATCAGCCGGGGACACGGGCCCTCCTGAAAACGCAGTGATCCAAAAAATCGCAAAAAAACAAAGGGCCTCACACGAGGCCCAACTGCCAAACGCACACCGCGTGAAATCAATCGCTTTTCCGCTTTAACTGCAATCAGACATCCAACTTATGCCTTCCACAAACCGTGCAGGTTGCAGTACTCGCGAGCGGTAATCTGCGTTGCGTCAATGTCAAAGGTGGCTTCAGGGGCGTCACCCGGTTTCAAGAACTGACGATACGCCTTGCCATCTGCGATCACCTCGATCCACTCAATATAGTGTTTTGCCTCCATGGGGTGGGCCACGCTGCCGATTTTTACTTTGACACCCGTGGCGCTTTTTTCTATCACCGGCACGTGTTTCTCCAGAGCGGCATCCACGGAGCCCTCCACAAGAAGCGTCATCGGCTGCTTGCAGCAAACCAGCTCACCTTGGCCCGCGTGGAGAACCTCCACTATGTTCCCACACACTTCACATCTGTAAACCTGCAATCTTTCCGTCATCTTGTTTCCTCCTTTCTTTTACGTTCGGCCGTAAATAATGACCATTTTAGATGATTATACCTCATCCTCCCCCTGTCAAGTCTATCTTGAAGAAAGCTTGGGGCCACCCCCGCCTAGGTTACAGTCTTGGCTCTACCGTGTTCATCCAAGGTCTGTGTCTGGAAGAATGGATTGGACCGCAAAAGCGAGCGCATTCCCCGTAGCTTGCTGCGGGGTTAGCGAGCGTATCCAAAAAAAGTCAGCGTTCCTTACGGTCGAAGATTCCCTGTAGCTTGCTATAGGGAGCTTCAATTATTTGGTTTTCTTAACACGGTTGCTCCCCAATGATAAATAAGGTATAGAGTGTATATCTTGGCGCGGGACACAGTATTTTTTCACCAGCCACGCAGTAGGAAGCCCGGGAGGCGGTCGGGAAAACATGATATAGGCGATTTCGGTGGCGGACTGCCAAGAATCGTTAGGGCTCACCGGGGATGGTATTGTGAAGAAACCACATCGCATTGTGATAGCGGAAGACCACCGAATACTCAGGGAAGGGTTGCGATCCTTATTGTCTTCGAACCCGGATTTTGAGGTCGTCGGTGAGGCGGAAAATGGCCGAGAGGCTATTAGGTGCGTTGAAGAATTCAAGCCAGCCCTCATCTTGATGGACCTGTCCATGCCGAAGATGGACGGGCTGGATGCCATCGAAGAGATCAAACACAGGTGCCCGGATACAAAGGTGTTGGTGCTGACGGTTCACAAGGTCGAAGAATACGTCTATGCGTCCTTGAAGGCTGGCGCAGATGGATATCTCCTAAAGGATGCGACTCGGGCCGAGTTGATGCTGGCTGTGGAGAACGTCCTGGGGAACAAGCCCTATATTAGTCCGGGAGTTTCAGGAAACTTGGTCACGGCCTACTTAGAAGGCAAAAAGCTTTTGGAGCCCGACGCATTGTTGGGCCTTTTGACCCAACGTGAGCGTCAAGTGCTGAAGTTGATTGGTGAAGGACACAGGAACAAAGAAATCGCCGACTACCTTTGTATCAGTCCAAAAACCGTGGAAAAACACCGGGCCAATCTCATGAAGAAACTGGATCTCCACTCAGCAGTGGCCTTGACGGCCTTTGCTATGCAAAAGGGGTTGACTACAAGGTGACTTTACGCATTATTTGAGGAAAAAACCAGTGCCTTTGCGGGATTTCCCTTGGGCTAGACTCGTCTCCAAGGGTGTGCTCAACATGGGTGGGGAAGAACAAGGCGCTAAGACATGATGGGTCTTATTACTCGCACGGCTGTTGGTTTTCCAAGATGAAAAGACCCACCAAATAGTGACCCTGGAAGCGTCCTTCGTCTTCCTTTGTGATATGCTTGATTTGTGTCTTCAGGCTTTCAGGCGGCAAGGATGCGTCGCTGGTGTAGTATTTCATATCCAATGTATCGCCCACATTTAAACACTTGACGACATCAGAATCCTCCCTGACCAATAGACACATGCCCTTGGACGACATATTCCATATCTTGAACTGGTAACAGGCGCCCGGGTCAGCAAGTTTGAATTCAACACTGTGATACTTCTCCAACTCCGTTCTGGACTCAGACCTTTTTTCCACGGATTCATTCTTCATACCCTATCCTTTCACAGCCAAAAAGCCCGCCTCTCTTCGCCACAGAGGTGGTCATTCGGAAATCATTCCATAACGTTGTCGGCCATCACATAAGGTATTACGAAAGCTGTTTGGCAAAATATCATCAAATCAACGGGTTAGTCAAGGATATTTCCAACAACAACGGCCCGCCCCTCAGCATCTGCCAGAGCAGTGCCATGATTCTCGCAGTGACGAATAGGTCCCGAAACCAAAACTCATACAGACTGTTAAATCTGGCCCGGGGGAACTCTGAGAAACAGGCCTAATGAATCCCCCGGCAGCGTGATCTAGGACTGCCATCAAGGGCAAAAGATCTGCATGGCCTAGTGAAGCCTCCCCGCCCTCCCGGGCGGGGCTTCCCGGTAAGGAAGATTACCATTTTTGTATAGCTCCCCTTGACCCCGCCCTTCCGGACGGGGCTTGCGGGGAGCAGGCCGGTCAAGAGACTCAGGACCAATTTTGATGGTCTGTAAGAAGTCGATTTTACTCACTCCGTGAACATCTTGGTAACGTTCAAATGTCATGGGCCATATCCCAATTTTCCAAAGCGTTAAAGGGCTACCAAGAATCTGCGCGCCTACACGATGTGCGCCCCAACGTAGCGATCCCTGAAGCGTTCATCAAGTCCTTGCCGATCCATCTTTACCGCAAGCGGTAGATAGTCCAGGATGTCCTGTGCTGTTATGCCGTCTTGCCCTATGTCTTCAGCGGCCAGATCTCCAGAAAAGCCATGCATAAAGACTCCTTTTCTGACCGCATCCTCAAGGGGCAGTCCCAGGCCGAACATGGCAGCGATAGTCCCTGTGAGTACATCGCCGGACCCTGCCGTTGCCATGCCGGGGTTGCCGCTCATGTTGACAAAAATCCTCTCATCAGGGCATCCTATGAGGGAATGAGCGCCTTTTAAGACGATCATGGCATTGAGATCCTTGGCCGTCTGCTGCAAGACATCCATCTTATTCGTGTCTATTTCGGTTACTGCCGTTTTGGCGATCCTGGACATCTCCCCTAGGTGAGGCGTAAGAATGGTCTCTGCCTTTCTTTCCTTGATGATGTGAAGGTCTTCACATAACGCGGCGATCCCGTCACCGTCTATGAGGATGGGTTTATTGATTTCCGCGGCCAAGGCCCGCACCAGTTGTTGGGTTTTCTCCTCCAAGGACAAACCAGGACCCAAGACAACCATGTCCATCTTGTCTGACAGTTCCAGCAAGGCACCTTTGTTCTCCAGGGAGATGCTTCCTGATGGTGTTTCTTTCTGGGGGACAAAAACAATCTCACTTGCTCTATTGGCAATAAAGGGCGTCATGGATTCCGGTGCTGCCAGGCGGGCGTACCCGCCCCCGGCTTTCAGAAAAGACAGGGCGGCAAAATAGGGGGCCCCAAAGTAACTCGAAGCGCCGGCAATGAATAAGACCTGGCCAAAATCTCCTTTATGACCCTCTTGATCCCTGAGAGGAAGGGGCGCAGGATCGTTAATCTCAAATTTCAAGGAATCTGCATTGTACATGGACGGCGGGAAGGAGATGAGGGTGCAATATAGTTTTCCACACAAGTCATAGCCCGGGAAAAGGAGGTTGCCGATCTTAGGCAGCCCGAAGGTCACCGTGTAATTCGCCTTCACGGCGATGCCCATGATTTTTCCGGTATCGCCATTGACACCAGATGGGATGTCGGCGCTAAAGACGATTTTGCCACTTTCATTGGCCAGTGCGATCACATCACGATACAGTCCTCCAACATCCCGGGCGAGGCCCGTGCCAAAGATGGCGTCCACAATCGCATCGCAGTGGTACACATCTGTTTTGATCGCTTCGACGGATTCAACGGGTCGGACTTCTATGGGCAACCGGGACACAATGTCGAGGTTCATTTTGGCTGCGCCCTTGTATTTGCTCTGGTCGCCCAAGATGAAAACCTTCACCGTGCCTCCGTTTGAGTGGATTTTTCTCGCAACAACAAACCCGTCCCCCCCGTTATTGCCGACGCCGCAAAGGACGATAATTTTTTTGTCTTTGATGCCCAACGCTTGCAATAAGACAAAGTGAAGCGCCTCTCCGGCGTTTTCCATCAAGAGCTCTTCCTTGATGCCGAATCTTTCTATGGCGGTCCTATCCAGTGCTCTCATTTCTGAGACCTTGCTTATCTTCATTTGTCACCTCCATGGGGATTGAAGGTCCCTGTAGCAAGCTACAGGGAATCTTCGACCGTAAGGAACGCTGACTTTTTTAGATACGCTCGCTAACCCCGCAGCAAGCTACGGGGAATGCACTCGCTTTTGCGGTTCAGACAAAAACAAAATAACTGGACCACGCTGAACTGTCAACAGCCGGATCTTGACAGATCTTCCAGGAGAAATCTTCGTCACTTCACGATTTCATCAGGGTTCATTAGCAACATACGCTTTAATGACCGCCCAAAGGCATGCTTATTTGGGAGCAATAACCCGATTACAAATGGTTTGAATGTGTTGCCCAAAGCAAGTAAGGTCCTGGAAGCACGGAGGCGAAGGCACGATGATCAATCAAGAAACCGTATCAACACTGAAAACGTGGTTTTCAGACTACGTCGAGACGTTTCGATCCGGAGATCAAGAACATGACCGAAACATAGACCTGAAAGATGAGCATACGAGGCGAGTTTGTACGGAGATCCTGGATATCGGCAGGAGCTTGCGCCTGAATCTTGAAGACCTTTTGCTGGCAGAACTCACGGCCCTTTTTCATGATATAGGCCGATTTGAGCAGTATGCCCGTTATGGCACGTTTTCTGATCAAAAATCTGAAGACCATGCCAAGCTTGGCGTCAAGATCCTCCGAAAATACGATGTGCTAAAAGGGCTTGATCCGTCAACGCGTGAACTGATCTTAAAAGTCATTTCCTATCACAACCGTGTAGAGATCCCGGAGGGAGAGCCCGAGGCGTGTGTCTTCTTTGCCAAATTGCTGCGTGATGCCGATAAGCTCGACATCTGGCGCGTGGTGACTGATTATTACAGTCAGGTAGACGGGCCGAGGAACGGAACCATCGAGCTTGGGTTGCCTGACGGCCCGGAAATCTCAGATGAAGTGTGTGCGGACTTGAAGGCGGGAAGGGTTGTAAAGATGGGTTCCATGAAGACACTGAATGATTTCAAGCTACTGCAAATGGCGTGGATCTATGATGTGAACTTTGCGAGGACATTTGAGATCGTTCGCGAAAGAGGCTACATGGAAATGATCCGCGATGCCCTGCCTCAATCGAAAAAGGTATCAGAAATATATACCAGGATTCGGTCTTATATGGAAGAACGTATACGGCGGATTCAGGTGTAGGAGGACGTGATCAGATGCCCTATGAATCAGAACGCCGCGTAGCGATTGAATCGGTTCTAGAGGCTTGCAGGCTCTGTGAGACGGTGCGTTCGAATTTGCTTTCTAATGAAGCGCTCGGAAAAGAGGACGGCTCTCCGGTGACAGTAGCTGATTTTGGTGCCCAGGCCGTGGTGAGCCGCCACCTTGCGGCATCCTTGCCGAATGTCCCACTAGTCGGCGAAGAGGATTGCGGCCTGCTGCGTCGGGATGATAATGCCCGGCTCAGAGAGCTGGTTGTTGATCAGGTCAAACGGATCACCCCTGGTCAGACGGATTATGAGATCCTTGAAGCGATTGATCGGGGATCTGGTGAAGGTGGCCCCAAGGGACGATTTTGGACCATCGATCCCATAGACGGGACCAAGGGTTTCCTGCGGGGGGACCAGTATGCAGTTGCCCTGGCCCTTGTGGAAGAGGGCCAGGTGATTCTCGGGGTCTTGGGATGTCCGAACCTGCCTCTCGATCTGCGTGAGCCCCAGAGTCCTCGGGGCTGTTTGTTTGTGGCGGTCAAGGGGGAAGGTGCGACCATGCGGGGGCTCAATGATACGAGCGAACGCAGGATCAAGGTCACAAAGAACGCCCATCCTTCCGAGGCCCGGTTCTGTGAATCCTTCGAGTCGTCCCACTCCTCTCATGAACACGCCGCACGGATCGCGCAGATTCTGGGCCTTAACAAATCACCTTTGCGCATGGACAGTCAGTGTAAATACGGTATGGTGGCCAGGGGGGATGCCGCTATTTACCTGCGACTCCCCACCCGGCAATCCTATATGGAAACGATCTGGGACCATGCTGCCGGTTCCCTCATTGTCCAGGAAGCCGGGGGCAAGGTCACGGACATGGCGGGCCAACCGCTGGATTTCTCATTGGGAAGAAGGCTTTCGAACAACAGGGGTATTGTTGTTACCAACGGAGCGCTCCATGATCAGGTCCTAAAGACGGTACGACAGGTGTGTCCGTGAACACGGAAGGTCTCCGAGCTTTCTGGAATGAGCGGCTCACTTCCTGCAGCAGCTCCTACAGGATCTTCATGTGCATGTCCAGCCAAACGGCGTGGTGGATGATGGAACCGGAGGAGATGTAGTCCACACCTGTCTTGGCCACGGCGAGGATGTTTTCGGGGGTAATATTTCCAGACGCCTCGGTCAGGACCTTGCCTTTGGCCTGGGTCACGGCCTCCTTGAGGGTGGAGAGTTCCATATTATCCAGGAGTACCAGATCGACGCCGGCACCTAAAGCTTCTGCGAGTTCCGCCAGGTCCTTCACCTCCACCTCTATGCGGGCCGTAAATGGAATCTCTCTCCTCACGGCTGTCACTGCCGCTTGAATGGAGCCTGCCACCTTGATGTGATTGTCCTTAATCATGGCACAATCATAGAGTCCCATCCTGTGATTGCAGGCGCCTCCCACGGTCACCGCATACTTTTCCAAGAGCCGCAGACCTGGCGTAGTCTTTCGGGTGTCCACGAGCCGTGCCTCGGTAAAGGCGATCAGATCCACCATTTTCCTGGTCATGGTCGCAATGCCTGACAGCCTCTGAAGAATGTTCAGAGCCGTGCGCTCCCCTCGCAGGATGGCCAATGCGGGACCCGTGATGCGGGCGATTTCAGCGTGGTTTGTCACAGCCATGCCTTCTTTTGCCTGAGGTTCGATTTTTACCCCAGGGTCCAACAGAAAGAAAAGCTCTGACACCACCGGCAAACCCACCAGGACGCCCTGCTCTTTCACCCTGATAACGGCGGTCACCGTCTTTTCCTTTTCAGGAAGATGACAGCTGGTGATGTCTCCGTGGCCCAGGTCTTCCTTCAGATAGGTCCTGAGCAGATCCTTCACCACAAAAGGGTCGAGTCCTTTCACAGTTCCAACATCCTCCTAATGGCCTTTTCAGCCTTGACGCGGATGGTTTCTTCTACGGTGACGGGGTAGATGTCCTCTTTGAGCGAGGTGTATACCCTTTCCAAGGTGATCATCTTCATCTGGTCACAGACAGGCATCGGGTCTGGGAGGAGCAACTCCTTGTCCGGGGCCTTTCTCCTCATTTGATGCAGGATCCCCGCTTCCGTGCCTATAATAAAAGATTTTGCGTCCGACTCTTCCACAAACCGGAGCAGCTGCGAGGTGGAGCCTACAAAATCGGCCTGCTCTGTCACCGCTGGGGGGCACTCGGGGTGAACGATGACCAGGGCGTCAGGATGTTTTTTCTTGACCCTGTCAATGGATGCCGGGGTGATCCTCTCGTGGATGGGACAGTACCCATCCCAGAGGAGGACCTCTTTGCCTTTCACCGCCCGCGCATGGTATGCGCCAAGGTTTCGATCCGGGACAAAGAGGATCTTCTCGCCATCCATCTCTTCCATGACCTTCCGAGCATTGGCCGACGTGCAGATAATGTCTGCCAGGGCCTTGATCTCCGCATAGACGTTGACGTAGGCGACAACCCGGGCCGTGGGATTGGCCTTCTTTGCCTCCTCCACCTGTCGGGGTTCAGCCATGTCGGCCAAAAGACAGCCTGCCTGAGGATAGGGCGTGAGGACCGTTTTGTCTGGAGAAAGGATTTTGGCCGTCTCTGCCATAAATCGGACCCCGCAAAAGAGAATGGTCCCTTGAGAGGCGGACGCCGCCGCCCTGCTGAGTTCCAGCGAATCTCCAACAAAGTCGGCGATGTCCTGGATCTCTGGCTGCTGGTAGTAATGGGCCAGGATCACGACGTCCTTTTCTCGTTTTTTGTGTCTGATCTCCTCCTGGAGCTCTTGGATCTCCATGTCAGAGTTCCCCTTTTGGCTAAATCGTTCACATCAAGGCGTATAAAGCACCACAACGCACCGGGTGGGCTCATCCGACAGATTCTTGAGTTTATGGGGGATCTCCGAGTTGAAGTGACTGGACTCACCCGGCTTGAGGTGGTGGGTCTTGCCTCCCAAAGTGAGCTCAAGCGCTCCCTCCATAACCAGAATGAACTCTTCTCCCTCGTGCTTATAGGCTACCGGTTTGTGGGCCTGTCTGGGGTCGATGGTGATCGTGAAGGCACGCAGGTGCTGGTTCTCGGCACCAGGGGTGAGGGTCTCGTAGGAATAGTTCTGCGTGCGCCTGATGAATGCCGCTGCCCTCTGGTCCCGGATCATGGTCTTTTCCTCCTCCCGAAGGAAGGTGCCGGGGTCGACCTTCAGGGCCCGGGCGAGCCTGAGCAGAAAGCTCACGGATGGAACGACCTCGTTGTTTTCGACCTGGGCGATAAATTCCGGAGACCGGCCCGTGGCCTGGGCCAAGGTCTCTCTGGACCAGTCGTGCGCCTCTCGAAGTGTGCGTATCTTTGCGCCAAAGCCAGACTCGGCCGCGCCTCCGTTCGCCTCATGCAACACGTCAACCAGCTTGCGCATGACCACCTGCCTGACCCTCATGGTCAGAAGGGGCAGAAAGGTCTTGGCATCTGCCACGATGCCCACGTCGGCAACCCGGAAGATCGGCGCATGTCGGTCACGGTTAATGGCCACAATGGTTTTGGCCTCCATGATCCCGGCCGTGTACTGAACGGCCCCCGAGGTGGCGACGGAAAAAAGCAAGCTGGGGGAGATGGTCTTTCCCGTCTGTCCGATCAGCCGTTCCTCCTCCACCCAGTGCTGGAGCACCGGCGGCCGGGTCGCGCCCACCTCGCCTCCCAGGGCAGCGGCGAGTTCCCTGACCAACCCGAATCCGTCTGCATTTTCAAGCCCGGCGCCCCCCACGACAACCACCTCGGCTTCTCCCAGCTTCCGGCGCTCTTCAGGCTCGGCCGAGCTTGATAGGAGCCTGAGACCCTTGGGTTGCCTCACCCGATCCATCTGAATCCGCCTGGTGGTGCCGGGCTCACCGCGTACGGCTACGGCTTGAAGAATGTGAGGCTGCACCGTGGCAAACCCGGTGCGAATATCGTTGGAGAAGGTGATCTCGGCCATGATCTCGCCGCCCCACGAGGCACATGTGGCCACGACTTTCTCCTTTTCCATCCGGAGGTCCGCACAGTCTGAGATCAAGCCGGCGTTCATGATCCTGGCCGCGCGGGCAGCAAGCTCCCGACCAAAGTCGGTGAGTGCGAACATAACGAGCAGGGGCTTGTGTGTTCGGACCGCGTCTGCCAGGGCCAGCGCGTAAACGTCCGCTCTTGGCGTCATCAGGCCCGGGTCGTCCAAAAGGTAGACGGCATCAGCACCGTGGTCAATGCACTGCTCGGCGGCAGCCTCCGCCGACATGTAGGCTACAGTCCCCGGGGAGACTTCTTGCGCGCTGTGGGCGGACGAATCCATCAATACAACCGCGGCCTTGCCGGACACCGTCCGGGCCAATTCGCGGGCCTTGGCCAGGACGTTGAGGCAAAATCCGAAAAGCCTCTCACTCCTTAAGTCCGCATAGACCCAGATTTCTGTTGCAGCACGGCTTGCCATTACCCAATCAACCCCAACGTTACCAACCGTTTTACCAGCTCATCGGCCTGTTCCTCGGCTGCGCCAGATAAAAATTCGCAGTGTTTCTCCCGACCCACGTGTGTCCAGGAGGGCACCCTGGTGCCCGACCCTGCCCATCCCACTTGCTCAGGGGAGAGACCCAGGTCAGCCAAAGCCCACTTTTCAATACCTCCTTGCTCGAAAGCCTGTTCGATTCCGGAAAGCCCCAGATCCCTCGGTTGTACCGACCCCGGGTGGATGGTCAGTGCTGCGGGGAGAGAAACCTCGAACCTCTCCCGGAACCCGTCAGCCCTGCGCTCAACGATCAGAGCTGTATCTCTGTGCTCGATGGAAGACACCCCTGTTACCAGCGGAAGACCCAGAAGGACCGCGGTCTGCGGGCCGACTTGGCCGGTGTCGCTATCAGCGGTCCTGATACCGAAAAGGACCAGATCAAACGCCCCGACCTTATTCATCGCAGCGGCCAGGGCCGTAGAGGTTGCCAGCGTATCTGACCCGGCCAGGGCCGGATCACTGACCAGAATGCCTCGATCAACACCCATGGCCATGGCTTCCGAAAGAGCAAAGGCGCCCGTCTCCGGACCCATGGAAATGGCTGTCACGGTCCCACCGCGTTCTTCCCTTGTGCGCAGGGCCACCTCCAGGGCCGGTTGGTCGAAGGGGTTTAACTCCAGGACATCAGGGGCCCGAACAACGTGCTTTTTCGGAGTCCGCGCCATGACAGCCTTGATACATACGACGATGTGACGTTCCATCCCATCTCCTCTAGCCGTCCAATACGCCTCTGGCAATCACCATGCGGTGGATCTCAGACGTTCCCTCGTAGATCCTTGTCACTCGGGCATCACGGTAGTAACGCTCCACGGGATACGATTTAGAGTAACCGTATCCACCGTGGATCTGAACCGCCATGTCAGTCACCTTGCTCGCGACCTCTGAGGCATAGAGCTTGGCCATGGCGGATGCCTGGGAGAAAGGCCTTCCCCGGTCTCGCAGAACAGCCGCTCGATAGACCATAAGCCGGGCCGCCTCTACCTGGGTGGCCATATCTGCAATCATCATCTGTACGGCCTGGTGTTTGGCAATGGGAACACCAAACTGGCGGCGCTGTCTCGCGTACCGGACCGCTTCCTCAAGAGCGGCCTGGGCAATGCCTAATGCCTGAGCAGCTATTCCGACCCTGCCCGTATCCAGCGCGGCGAGCGCGATGCGCAGGCCCATGCCTTCTTTGCCCAATAGATTCTCCACTGGGACACGGCAGTCGAAGAGCCGGATGGAGCTAACCGGGTTGGCCCGCATGCCGCAGAGGTCCTCAAGGTCACCAGCTACGAATCCGGCCGTGCCTCGCTCGGCAACGATGACACTCATCCCTTTGCGCCCGGCGTCGGGGTCTGTACGCGCGAAGATTAGGCAGATGTCGGCAACGCCGCCGTTGGTGACCAGGACCTTGTTGGCGTTTACCACGTAATGGTCACCGTCACGCAGGGCGGTCGCTTCAATGGAGGCTGCATCTGATCCCGCATTGGGCTCGGTGAGGCAGAAGGCCCCGAGCTTCTCGCCCCTGGCAAGGGAGGGGACCCATCTGTGTTTCTGTTCGTCGGAGCCAAAAGCCAGGATCGGAAAGACGGCCACACTGTTGTGGACCGTCACGCAGAGTCCGAGGCCCCCACAGGCCCGCGAGATTTCTTCGATCACGATGACGTAGCTCACCGAATCCATGCCCGCGCCGCCGAACTCCCTCGGTACCTGAATCCCGAAGTAACCCAGCCTGGCCATCTTTTCCACCACATCCCAGGGGAAGCGGGCCTCATGGTCGATGTCTCTGGCAATGGGTAAGAGCTCACGCTCACAAAAGGCACGCACCGACCGGCGTACGGCACGATGTTTTTCCGACACTAGTGTGTCCATGATTGATCTTGATCCAACTTGTAAGAGGTCACGTTGATCAGGTTTCAGGCGTTAAGCCGCTGATATCATATATTTCAAGAAATACTCAGAACCCAAATCCCAAAACCTGAAACCCTTCGGTCAAGATGGTCTTCTGGCGAAACCGTCGATTTCCTGTGATCCGGAAACAATGCCTTGCCCAAACATCACGCACAGGGTTCATATTCCCACGTATCAGAATGTGACGGGGAAATCAAAGTGTTCTGGTGTTCGGCGTCGCTGATAGACCTCGTGTCCATCTCGGGCTTGGCGGGGGAAGGGAGCCCTGGACGTCGTCCGCGGGTGAGGATCTTTCCGGCAAGGAGCGTTTGCAGGCAGGCTGATAGGAAGGACTGTCGCCCCTTTAAGCGCCTTGGAGATAGTCTGCCCAAAAGGAACAGGAAGTCCCGGTTGGTGGGTTACTTCGGTTAAAGACCTCTGCGACAGGGGGGCCCGTCGCCTGTTGCTCAATTTCGTATTCCTTGATCTTGGTCAAAAGGGTCCGGTAGCTGGTTTTGAGCAGAACGGCCGCCCTCTTGCGATTCCAGTCCGTGTGGGAAAGGACATTCACAATGGTATCTGTCTCGGCCTGACGTGCTGCTTTCTTGGCGAGCTCCTTTAAGGTATACCTTGCCAGCAGCTTGGATGCGCTGCCCGTCAGTGCATCGGCCGTTGTCGCAGGCCTTTTCCTGTGTCTAGAAACACCTGAAAGACCATAATTGCCGATCTTTTCGTAAAAGCTCTCTTCGTTTCCAAGAGCGGCAATGGCTTGGATAACGTTTTCCAGTTCGCGAACGTTTCCGGGCCAGGAATACTGATAGAACTGCTCCCGAACCCGGTCGCTAAGCCCCTGATAAGCCTTGCCATTCCGAGTGGCATATTTCCTGAGAAAGTGGTCGCACAGCAAATCAATGTCTTCCTTGCGATCCTTTAAGGCCGGAATGCGAACAGACACCACGTTGACGCGATAATAAAGGTCCAATCTGAACTGCCCCCGGGATACCATCTCACCCAGATTGGCGTTGGTGGCAGCCAGAACGCGGGCATCGGTTCTTGTACTCGTGGTGCTCCCAAGAGCAGAAAACTCGTTGTCTTCAAGGACTTGGAGAAGCTTGCCCTGCATGGGCAAGGGAATTCCACAGATTTCGTCTAAAAGGATGGTCCCAGTGTTTGCCAGTTGGAATTTCCCCGGTTTTTTCTTACAGGCCCCGGTGAACGCCCCCCTTTCAAATCCAAAGAGCTCACTCTCAAACAGATTGCTCGGCAGGGCAGCACTATTGACCTTGACAAAGGGTCTGTCCGACCGAGGCGAAAATCTGTGAATGGCCCGGGCCACCAGTTCTTTGCCTGTACCGCTTTCACCGCTCACGAGGATGGTCAGATCCGACTTGGCCAGGTCCAGAATATGACGCTTCAGTCTGATCATGGCCGGGGTCTTCCCGACAATGGTGGTGTCCAGGGCCTTGCCGCTGGGATCATGCGATGCTTGGATCAGCTCTTCGATGGCCACCTTCAAGTCGTGTGGACAAAAATTGCCGGGGAGGCAAGAGGTATTGGCCTTGTTGAGAATTCTTCTTTTTCCCGGGGCATTTTTGCCGTTTAGAATGCATAGGATCGGGAGGACCTTTTTTCCACGTTCAAGGACTTTGTCGAAAGCGTCTATCTGCTCCATACGAATACTCGAACCGAGAAGCAGCAGGTCGGGATTTTCACGACTTAGATCCCTGAAAAACGCGCTTTGTCGCTTCACGGCGTGAACGTGAAAACCGTTCATTCTGACCAACCCGCTCAGATACTCACGGGTGGCCTTTAGTCGCTCAACGATGAGTACCTTTTTGGGTTCCATTGATCTTTGGTCCCGCTCGGTCAAAGAAGCATCTCCTCCCGATTTCCTATAAGAAGATTTTAGCACTTACTTCAGCAAGGATAATGCCAAAAACGGGATCCGTGCTTAACGTGTTGATATCCCGGAGCTGCTCCTTTTGCCCCTGATGGTTCTTAATGTCCGGCGGGGACACCATGAGACACAAAACGTCTCATGGTGTGTCTTACGACTGTCTCGCACGAGACATTCTTGGAAAGTGACGGGGCTATTTGACGGACTTGAGGTCAAGACGTGCCAGGCGGCGGTAGAGCGTGGCCCGGCTGATGCCAAGCTGGCTGGCCGCAGCCGTGCGATTTCCTCTTGCAGTCTCCAGCGCGGCCAGCACACGTTGTCTCTCACGCTCATGCGGGTCGTCGGCAGGTCGTCGAGGATACCTTGGGTAGACTATTTCAGGCGGGAGGTTTTCGGCCTTAATGACGGATCCTTTGCAGTGCAAGGTGGCAAAGTCGATGGCGCTTTTCAGTTCTCGCACATTTCCGGGCCAAGCGTACTGCATGAGTATCCTCA
>CAZCXI010000003.1:0-53991 GCA_964502635.1 uncultured Desulfobacterales bacterium | reverse complement strand
ACGCTCGCTAACCCCGCAGCAAGCTGCGGGGAATGCGCTCGCTTTCGCGGTTCAATGATATCGATGCCCATACGAATGGTTACCTGTTTCTTCAGCCTCTTTGCATAAGGATTCTTGCGCCCTTTCATCTGTGAAAAATCGTATTCTTTTTTCATCGTCTTTCTCCAGAATAGGCTCTTTGTTCATTTTTCGTGGCTTTCCTTGCGGAAATGATCCTGATTCCCCTACTATCCTCACGAAAACTGTAACTGACCACCAAGACTCGCAGGCGGCAACTAAGAGGGTCCACCGCCATGCTCCGGAATACGCACCTATTACTCCTAAGCAATGTGCTTCATATGAACAGCATCTAATTGACAGGCTTCAACACAGTCCAAGCATCCCAGGCACATATCTTGAAAAACAATCGGCGGTTCAAAAACGCCGTCTAGCTGTTTGATAACCGTATGCGAGCATGCCGACACTGCTGCACAAAGACCTACATCGGGATTGCATTTGGTTGGATCACATATTGTGTATTCAACAAGAGCAAATGACTTCTTCGGCTGTATGGACATTTAATGGCCTTTTCACGAAACCATCAATTTTGCCGACTTACGCAAGATGCAATGCCTCAATCACCTGCCGGCCGGAAGCCAGTTGTGGGCCAAGAAAAGGGGCAGCTCTGCAGCGCACACGGGGCCGACGATGACGTTCCAGTCGGTGAGTTCTTCCAGCTCATGGCCCACAGCGGCAGCCAGTCCGGGGATGATGATCTTTCTGTGGGAGATCCTTTCCAGGACGCCTGAAGCCCGAACGTCTTGTTTGATCTGTTTGGCTGTCAAGGTCTTGAAAATGAGGGCCATATCGACCGTATTTCCCTTGGTGTCGGAGAAAAGGAGACAAAAAGGGCTGCTCGTCGTACTCAGAACGGACATGAGGACATCTTGCGTGTGCACATGGTTTCCTGAGACCAGCAGAGGACTTTGCTCGCCGGGATGATTGATTTCCACCAGCCCGATCGGTCCGGGCCGGGGATTCGTCACACAATCAAATTTCGGCAGGATATGATCGGCATCCAAGGCGATCTTAAAGGGATAGTAAAGATTTTGGGCCATATCAGGACAATCGGAAGGCCGTTTTTCGCCGCGCTTCAAACCCTGAACAAATTCCTCACAGGTCTTTGCCCCGCACGCCTCACAGTCGGTTTGAGGGAGGTATTTCAAAAAATCGATTCGGTCCAGATAAGCATCAGCGAGCAGCATGACGAGTCTCGAGACAAGCCCTGGCTTCACCCACGGTATAAAGAGAGCCGGTAATGCACACCAAGTCGCCATCACGGGCCTCGTCCAGGGCAAGGGATACGGCGTCCGGCAGATGGGATATGACACGAAGGTCCTGTGTGATGGGTCGTACAAAAGTCCCCAGCTCCTCCGGGTCGGCAGCTCGTTCATACTCCGGTTTAGTGAGGATCATGAGGTCGGCGATGCCGGCGAGATCTCGCAGCATGGGCTTCCATGCCTTGTCTTTGAGGATGCCGAGCACCAGGATGATTCGACGGGGTGCCATGCCATTTTCCAAGAATGTCTTGAGGCTCCTCACCGCGGACGGGTTATGGGCGCCGTCTAAAAGAATCAAGGGCTCCTTTGACACCACCTCAAGACGCCCGGGCCAGCGCGCTGCGGCAAGGCCTGTATAGACGGCTTCATCCGACAGGTTCAGATCCTTGTCCATGAGGAGTTCCAGGGCTCCAAGGGCAAGGGCGGCATTGGTTATCTGATGATCTCCCAGGAGCCCAACTTTCAGCCTGGGCCATCGTCGGTTTTCCCCCAGGTAGGAAAAAGACCCATCTCGCTCCTTTCGGATCTTGATCTCCTTGCCAAGCCTGAGCAGTGGCACGCCATTTCCCGAGGCGGCCTGTTCAATGACCCGAAGCGCATTTTTCTGCCGCGTGCCCGTGACCACGCCGGCACCGGTCTTGATGATGCCCGCCTTTTCAGCAGCGATCTCGGCGAGGGTCTTTCCCAGATATTCCGTGTGCTCAATGCTGATGTTGGAAATGATTGAAACCGCGGGATGAACCACGTTCGTGGCGTCATAGCGACCGCCCATCCCGGTCTCAAGGACCGCCCAGTCCACTCCTGCCCGGGCAAAATGGTGGAGGGCCATGGCCGTGGCGCATTCAAAGAAGGTGGGCGGCTCACCTTGGGTATAGATCCGCTGGACGGCTTCGGCAGCCTCCGCCACATCTTCATCGGAGATGGGGCGGCCGTTGATCTGGATGCGTTCATTGAACCGGACAAGATGGGGCGAGGTATAAAGGCCCACCTTGTATCCGCCATGGGCAAGGACTGACGACAGGAAGGCGGCAATCGATCCCTTACCGTTGGTGCCTGCCACATGAATGCAGCGATATTGATCCTGGGGATTCCCCAGGCCCCTCATGAGGCGGGAGATGGTGGCAAGCCCGAGCTGAATGCCGAAACGTCTCAGCCGATAAAGGGCAGACAGGTGTGCGTCAACAGAAGAGATCATGGAGACGAGTAAACCCCCATGTTGGAACGTTGGAGTAAACGGAAGGGCTAATGTTTGAAGCTTCTCTGGCCGGTACACACCATGGTGGCGCCGGCCTCGTTGCAAGCCTCAATGGACTGGTAGTCGTTCAGCGAGCCACCGGGGTGGATGACGGCAGAGACCCCTTCCCGGAGCCCCACATCCACCCCGTCCCGGAAGGGAAAAAAGGCATCACTGACCATGGCAGCGCCGATAAGGCCACCCTTTTCCTCGGCTACCCGGTCATCGATCTCTCTTTTTTTCGCCTCGTCGGCAAGTTCATTGTAAGCCATCCCTAGTCTTTCAAAACAATACCGGTCTGCAAGCTTGCGGTAGGCCTTGTCCCTGGCAATCTCAGCCACGCCAACCCGATCCTGCTCACCGGTTCCGATCCCCACGGTAACCTCATTCTTAACATATATGACCGAATTGGATGTAACCCCGGATTCCACCAGCCAACCAAAGAGCAGATCCTGATACTCCTGTTCCGTTGGCTCCCTCTCGATACGGTAGGTTTTCCCATTGTATTCGCATTCTGCCAGTTTTAGATCCTTCTTGGTCCTTGCTTGCGGGACAAAAGACCATTGGGCAATCAAGCCGCCGTCAACGAGGGCCTTGAATTCGACGACCCGCTCGCCCACAAAGGTTTGCAGACGACTGATATTAGCAATCCTGATGACGCGGAGATTCCTTTTTTTGGCAAAGATATCCATGACGCCCGCCTCAAAATCCGGGGCCACCACCACCTCGGCGTATTGTTGGCTGATGGCCTCTGCCGTGGCCTTGTCCACCGGCTGGTTCAGGCAAATGCAGCCGCCAAAGGCGGCCACGCGGTCTGCCATGTTCGCCTTGATGTAGGCCTCCTCCAGGGACTCGGCCCGCGCGACCCCGCAAGGATTGTTGTGCTTTACGATCACCACCGTCGGCCTGCCCGTAAAGTATCTCAGGATGTTCAGGGAATTGTCCGCGTCCGTGAGGTTGGTCTTGCCCGGGTGTTTGCCTGATTGAAGGAGTTCGATATCCGAGGCGAGATATCTGCCGGGCTGAATCATCTGGGTATCCCCCAGGATCAGGTTCCCATTCACCAGCCTGTACAAGGCAGCCTCCTGCCCGGGGTTTTCCCCGTACCTGAGGCCCTTTTGCACATCATCGACCACCCAGGCCACCTTTTCGTAGAAAAGCGTCTGACGCTTATCGCTATCCACAAAGGCGATTTCCATGTGGGGGGAAAAGTGGTCATCCATGACGGTCCGGTACATTTTCTTGAGATCTTCAACCATGATACTAACCCTCCATCATTTGATAACAGGAGCGGACATCCTCAAAGGGTCTGCCTGCCAGAAAGTCCGCAATGTGGCGGTCATACGCGGCGGTGTGATCAAAGGCCTTTTGGGCCAACTCGTATCGAAGGCCCAAAGACAGCTTGCCGTGGTTTACTTGCATCTCCGAAATGATCTTTGCGTAGTCCTCAGGATTTACAACGGCGGCCACTCGGATGAAATTCTTGGCCGAGGCCCTGATCATGCACGGCCCCCCGATATCGATGTTCCCCCTGGCCTCTTCCACGGTGACCCCTTGTCTGGATATGGTTTCCTTGAAGGGATAAAGGTTGACCACAACCATGTCTATGGGAACGGCGCCGGTCCTTTTGAGGTCTTGCTGGTGGGCGTCGTTGTAAGTCTCTGTGAGCAGGCCAAGATAGATCTTGAAATCAAGGGTCTTGACGAGGCCTCCTTGGGTTTCCGGTTGGCCCGTGTATTCACTGACAGGCGTCAGACAAGACGCGGCCCGATCGCCCAGGATCTGTTGAATCCTGGCGTAGGTGCCGCCTGTGGAGTAAATTTGGATGTCCGGATTGATTTCCACGAGCGATGGTATCAGACTTTCCAGGCCGCCTTTGTCGGACACACTCACGAGGACATGCTTCACCTTAACGAATCCATCGATCTTTTCAACAATGTTCAGTGCCATGATCCCCTCCTTGCGCTTTTCAGCGTACAATATCTCGAATTCGCACCACGACCTCGCACAGGCCCGCTGATCCTCCCACAAGATTTGTTGCACCGTCAAGATGTTTTCGGATTTGATTTGACATACTTGACGATTTCGTTAAGACTTCGGCCCAGGGTGTGAAAACGGCCCCACGGACATAGGAACGGACACAAGAGATGAAGGACGTTCAAAGCCAGCCGGATCACAGAAAGATCGATATCAACAAGGTGGGAATCAAGGGGATCAAGTATCCCGTCAACGTGTTGGATAGGACCAACAAGGTTCAAGCCACCGTGGCCTCGGTGAACATGTACGTGCATCTGCCCCACAAGTTTAAAGGCACCCACATGAGCAGGTTTGTAGAGGTCCTGAATGAATATTGCGGCAACTTGAACCTGAGGGCCTTCTTTGAAATGCTCGAGGCCGTGAAGACGACGCTTCATGCCCGCAGTGCCAACATTGAGATAAGCTTTCCCTATTTTATCAGCAAGAAAGCGCCGGTATCAGGCGTGGCCAGCCTGATGGAATACACCTGCGACTACATCGGAGAGATGAACGGCGATGAACATAAGCTCTTTGTCTGCGTCAAGGTGCCTGTGTGTACCCTGTGTCCTTGCTCCAAAGAGATAAGCAGCCTGGGGGCCCATAATCAGCGGGGCCTTGTCTCGGTGACACTGTTCTTCAAGGAATTCTTCTGGATTGAAGAAGTTATAGAGATCGTTGAGAGCTCGGCCAGTAGTGATGTTTACGCCTTATTGAAAAGGGAAGATGAAAAGTATATCACGGAACAGGCTTACAATCGCCCGATGTTTGTAGAAGACGTCGTGAGAGAGGTCACCGAAAAGCTGACGAAAGATGCGAGATTTACGTGGTTCAGTGTGGAGGCCGAGAACTTTGAAAGCATCCATAACCACAGCGCGTATGCTTACACTGAGGTGGCCTCTCGGCCATAGCCGCCATCCCCCTATGCTATCCTGACAAATCCTTGGAGGCTCCGGGCACCGGTTCCACCTTGACTGCGCAAACCTTGTACTCGGGTATCTTCGATACCGGATCCACGTCATCAACGGTCAGCAGATTGGCGGCGGCCCCTGGGAAGTGGAAAGGGATGAAGACAACCCGTCTGGGACATTTCCTCGTACGGTGCGCCTGGGCTACCAGTTCGCCGCGACGCGACGAAACCTTCACCATCGAGCCTTCCCCAATGGCGAGCTCCTCGGCATCTTCTGGATGAATGTCCAATAACGGCTCCGAATAAAGTAACCTCAGGTCCCGAACCTTGCGGGTCATCGTACCGCTGTTGAAGTGGGATCGCACACGCCCTGTGGAAAAAATGAAGGGGTAGGTCTCGTCCGGCAGTTCACGCGGCGGCATGAATTCCACGGGATGAAACAGCCCTTTGCCCCGGGTAAACCGGCCCTTGTGAAGATACGGTGTCCCGGGATGCTCCCGGGTCGGGCAGGGCCATTGAATGCCTTGTTCTTCCAGACGGTCGTAGTGGATACCGCCATAAATGGGCGTGAGACGGGCGACTTCTTCCATGATCTCTTCGGGAGACCCGTAGTCCATTCGATAACCCATCTTTTCGGCGAGCTCGCAGAAGATCTGCCAATCGGGCCTGGCCCGTCCTACTGGAGGAAATGCCTGTCTGACCCGCTGAACGCGCCTTTCCGTGTTCGTGAAGGTGCCTTCCTTTTCCACAGAGCTCGCCGCCGGAAGAACGACGTCGGCCAGTTTTCCCGTCTCGGTCATGAATATGTCTTGCACCACCAAAAAATCCAATCCCTTCAATGCAGCCGTCACCTCGCTGGCATTCGGATCACTGGCCACCGGATTTTCGCCGACAATGTAAACGCCTTTTACCTTCCCCCTGAGTGCGGCAGGCCAGATCTCCGTGACGGTCAGGCCGGGCTCGGGTGCCATCTTGACTTTCCAGGCCCGTTCAAACTTTTCCATGATCTGCGGGTCGGAAAGCCTTTGATAGCCGGGAAGCACATCCGGAAGGGCCCCCATATCGCAGGCGCCCTGGACATTATTCTGGCCACGCAGCGGATTGACCCCGCCCCCTTCAATGCCCACATTTCCGCACAGCATGGCAAGGTTCGCAATGGCCCTGACGTTATCGGTGCCGGCCACATGCTGTGTAATTCCCATGGCATAAACAATGGTGGCCGCCTCGGCTCCTGCGTACAGGCGGGCAGCCTTCTCAAGATCCTTGGCCGGGACGCCGGTGATCCTTTCCACGGATTCGGGGTCGTATTTTGCCACGGTTTCCCGCAGGGCGCCAAACCCTTCTGTTCTCTCTTTTACATAAGACTTGTCCCACAACCCGTCCTTGATGATCACGTGCATGAGACCGTTGAGCCAGGCCACATCCGTACCCGGCCGGGGACAAACCCACACGTCGGCGTATTTCACCACTTCCAGGTTCCGGGGGTCTGCCACGATGAGTTTCGCCCCCCGGCGGGTTACGGCCCGCCTGATATGGAGATCCACGATCGGATGGTTGTCCGTTGGGTTGCTGCCGGTCAGCAGGATCACGTGGGCCTTTTCTATATCGTCCATAGAATTGGTCATGGCCCCGCTGCCAAACGCCGCGGCCAGCCCAGCCACAGTCGAGGCGTGACAAAGCCGTGCACAGTGGTCCACGTTATGGGTTCCGATCACCGCCCGCATGAATTTTTGAAAGACATAGTTTTCCTCATTGGTACATTTGGCGGAACTCAAGCCGGCCAGAGCCTGGGGACCATATCTCTCCTTGAATTCCAAAAACTTCCGTGAAACCAGGGAAAGGGCCTCGTCCCACCCGGTTTCAACGAAATACTCGCCTTTTCGCACAAGGGGCGTCCGGAGGCGCCTTGGATGATGGACAAAATCGTACCCGAAACGGCCCTTGACGCAGGTGTCGCCAAAATTCGGGGGATGCCTCGGATCAGACGTCACCTCCACCAGGGACCTGTCCTTTACGTTGAATGTCAGGTTGCACCCACAGCCGCAATAGGCGCATACGGTGCGCACCTGTCTCAGCTCATCCGAACCAACGGGCAGCGTCACGTACTTTTTTACCAGGGCGCCCGTCGGGCAACTGTCTACGCACTTTCCGCACGAGGTGCATCTTTCGTTTATCCTGATCTCCAGGTCCAGAGGCAGATCGTTCTCATCGAATTCCATGGCACGGACCTCCATGGCCTGGTATTCACAATGGGTCTTGCAACGCAGACAAAAGATGCATTTGTTCGAATCGATCATGATCAAGGGATGGCTGTTGTCTGTCTCATATCGGGGGGCTTTGGGCGTTTCTAAGACAGAAAGATCCACATCATAGGCGGCGGCAAGCCTGCGGAGTTCGCACTTGGACAAGGCCTTACAGCCGCAGCCCAGACATCGTCGTGCCTCTTGACGGGTCATATCTTCTGAAAAGTCCAGGGTATATTCGCAAAAGTCTCTTACCCGCCTGTCAGGCGGACGTTCCGGAATCTCCTCGGCTGGCTGGATCTGAATGTCGTCGAAATTCTTGAGGGCCACGTCATGAAGATTCTTCCCTTTGATGACATGGACCTCCTTTTTTCGGGGCGTGACCGGTTTTCCTGAAAGGTAAGCGTGAATGGAATCAGCCGCCTTCCGGCCGGCCGCAATGGCCTGAATGACCGTCTTTGGGCCGCTCACGGCATCGCCGGCGGCAAAAATACCCGTTGTGTTCGTTTCAAAGGTGTCCGGGTCAACGACCAGGGTGTTCCTGGATACAGCCAGTTCACGGATCCTGCTTCCTGAAGACATAAATGACAGGTCCGGGCCCTGGCCGATGGCTGCAATGACATTGTCGACTTCAATCACGAATTCAGTGCCTGGAAGGGGGATAGGACGCCGTCGTCCACTCTCGTCCGGTTCGCCCAGCCAGGTTCGAAGCACCTCAAGCTTCAGGTGCCCGGCCTTTTTCGTGATCCTGGAAGGAACGGCGACAAGAAACAGTTTCACCCCCTCGGCCTCTGTTTCCCGAACCTCCTGCTCCCTGGCCGGCATCTCCAGACGACTGCGCCGATAAACAATCGTCACGTCTTCGGCCCCCAGCCTGAGACAGGTCCGGGCCACATCCAGGGCCGAGTTTCCCCCTCCGATCACAGCCACCCTTTTACCCAGATGAACCTCTGTGGCGGTGCGTACATGCTTTAGGAATTCCAGTCCATGAAGGACCCCTTCCAGATTTTCCCCTTCTATCCCGATGTCCTTGGTCTGCCAGGCACCGGTGGCGATAAAAAAGGCCTCAAAGCCTTCTTTGGTCAAGTCTTCCACGGTAAAATCCCTGCCCAGTCGCCGGCCGGTTCTGACCTGTATGCCACTGCCCGTTTCCACGATGTTTCTTATCTCCTGATCCAGGATCTTTTTCGGCAGTCGATACTCAGGGATGGCATAGCGCAGCATGCCGCCCAATTCCGGCATTCCCTCAAAAATGGTTATTCCATGACCCTTTCTGGCCAGATAGTAGGCCGCTGACAGCCCTGCGGGTCCCCCACCGATGACCGCCACGTGACGCCCCGTGTCTGGACAAGGCTCGCAGATGTCGGTTTCTTGAGCCTCCAGAAAATGATCTGCAACAAATCGCTTCAGGTGGTTGATAGGCACCCGCTCTTCAACCAGAATCCGCCGGCACATGGCCTCACAAGGATGCGGGCAGACCCTTCCCACGGACAACGGCAGGGGGTTCTTCTCCTTGATGAGCCTGAGCGCCTCAAGATACCTGCCCCGGGCGATGAGACCGACGTATCCCTGGACATTGATATGGGCCGGACAGGTCAATGAACACGGCGAGATGCAGTCTCCATAGTGACGGGAAAGCTGGAGTTCCAGGATGTGTCTGCGGTGTGCCCGAACACGATCACTCTGGGTGGACACCACCATGCCCTCTTCTGCCGGTGTGGCACAGGCCCGCAGCAGATCCTTTCTGTCGGCAATCTCAACCACGCACATCCGGCAGGGATGTTCACCATGCTGACACAGACTCGGAATAGGGATGCCCGCGCGCGACGACGCATCGAGCAGACTCGTACCCGGTTCAACCTGGGTGATTTGATGATCGATTTTCAGTTGTATCTTGTTTGACACTGCGATTTTCCCCCGCTTGCCGGCTCCTGACTGAGCCGCGCAACGAGCAGTTGGAGCAACTATTGTGCCAACAATCCAGCCGTGTCGGCTCGTAGTTCCTTTCTACGTAACATTGAGGCCTTTGAAAATATGGTTCTTCTCCCGATTAATTGATGCAAAGGGTTCGAGGGGTCAAGGATTCAAGGGGTCGAGTGCTTTTCTTTCTAACGATTTCACACCTCCCTATTTGTGATCTTGGCCCGCGTCTTTCATTACGGGATCGTCTTGTTATTCTGTAAATTTCTAAATATAGGTGATAGGACCTTTCTCAAACCTTTACCAATTGTTTATAATTGTTAAGCAGTTTACTCGAACCCTTGAACCCTCGAATCCTTGAATCCTTGAATCCTGATAATCCCACCAACTCTTTTAGAGAAGAACCGAAAATATTTTCTCTATAATGGCACTCATCACCCCGTTGGAAATGAAACCCAACCTTGCCTTTGCCTCTGCGTGCGATATATACTTCCCTCAGCCGGGAGTCCTGACACTGGCTGAACCGAAGGCAACGCGTCCTCCAGCCGCCGGACTCTCCGTTGGGCTGCCTGCGTAACCAGCCAATTTGGACACCACCTGGAAAATTCGTACGGCATGGGGTATCGTTTGATGTTTAAACGTTACCAATCGTTTGACTCAACAAGCTCATTCTATTTTCTAGTCGGGAGAGGGTGCACATGTTTTACTTGAAAGTCCGTGAGTATTCGTTGGCCCTTATGGCGTCATTGATGATAGCGATGGCCGGTTGCGCGTCCGTCGGGCCCATGGCTTTGCCACACCCCAAGCCTTTAAAGGAGAAAGTGGAGAGTTCTGAAAATGGTTGGTGGCACGCCCGCTTTAGCATAAAATGGCCGGAAGATAAGGAGCCGTCCTGGCACATGGGGTTGTTTATTGCCCGCGAGATTGTGTCGCCTGTGTTGTCTCAACACAAAGATAATATTCGCCTGTGGCGATTTCACCGAAGGGCCGTGCGAGACGAAACAGGGCATCAATTCAGTTTCATTTTCTATGCTTCTCCGGAGACGGCACGCGAAATCTATCATGCTATCCAGTCAGATACACGCTTGGAAGCCATGAAAAGGGCTGGTTTGATCATCAGGGATTCTTACGATGACACAACTCGGATCAGACAGCCAGATATTGGGGACACGAGTGACCTCAACTGGTCATCGCCGATCCGAAAATCGTGGCCCTATTTTATGATGGGTGCCAGTCAAATGTGGCTTAATCTAATCAACGAGATTGCCGGGGATATGTCTAAAGGGACGAAGCCTTCATCCGTTCGGGATATCGAGGCCTTTTATCAACAAGTCAACACATCTCTTCAAGCGTCCTGGCAGGAGGAGGGGGGCCATGCCTTATTCCACCACTTGAATGCCCTCTTTGAGTATGACGGAGTTGTCATCTATGAAAAGCGTCTAATGACATTCTGAGCGACCGTGCTATGAACGATTTTTTGTGGAAGCCAGTCCACATTGATGCAACATGGGAATCAAGAACCAGGTTTTCAGCAAAGCTCGATGGGATTTGCGTTAGGAACAACGATTCAGAAAGGAGTAATGGCCCATGAGTGGTAACAAAGAGGGTGGACAACACATGGATGAAACGAAGTGCCCCAAATGCGGACAGCCCAGGGATGTGTCATCTCACGAGTGTGTGAGATGTGGCATCGTCTTTGCCAAGTACGATTCAGTTGAGGAGAAAACAGGCAGGCGACAGACCATGCAATGCCATGAAGTTGATTACAAGGTCATCGGGGATGATATTCAAATCGTGGAAATAGAGCTCGACCCCGGTGAGACGGTCATTGCCGAGGCCGGCGCCATGAATTACATGGACGATGGTATCACCTTCGAGGCCAAAATGGGCGATGGCTCCAAACCAGACGAGGGAGTCTTCGGCAAGCTCATGAGTGTGGGTAAGCGAGTCCTCACAGGGGAATCTATCTTCATGACCCACTTTACAAACAGGGGACATGGAAAGAAGCATGTCGCATTCGCAGCACCCTATCCGGGAAAGATCATCCCCATCGACATGTCCAAGGTCACGGGAGAACTCCTTTGCCAGAAAGATGCCTTCCTGTGCGCGGCTTACGGCACGGAAGTAGGTATTGCCTTTACAAAACGCCTGGGCACGGGTTTCTTCGGTGGAGAGGGATTCATCCTCCAGCGTCTCCGAGGCGATGGCATGGCTTTTGTCCATGCGGGTGGTACGGTTATTAAAAAAGAGCTCAACAACGAATTCTTTCGCGTCGACACGGGTTGCATCGTAGCCTTCACACCGGGCATCGATTACGACATTGAACGCGCGGGCAGTCTCAAGTCCATGTTTTTCGGCGGGGAGGGACTGTTTCTTGCAACCTTGCGTGGCACCGGGACCGTGCTTCTTCAGAGCCTTCCGTTTTCTCGCATGGCAGACCGTATTCTGCAACATGCCCCTTCAGCCGGTGGCGGGCGGAAGGGCGAAGGGTCTATCCTGGGCGGCCTCGGCGCCCTCATCAACGGCGACAATGATTAAGAGTCCTGATCCTAAAAAGCCGTCTGCATAGGAGATCAGAATGATACGATTCAAGGTCAAGCATTACGTTGGGGTACTGGGGGTATGTCTGATCATCGTCGGATGGGTGCTCGGCAATGCGGATCGTCATCCATGGGTTTACCGGATTGTTGCCCCAAAGTACGCAACGGCAGTGTCCGCACTCAAACGCATACAGGAAAAAAACGCTGTTCTAAAACAAAAGGATGACGGGTTCCGGGAGATTTCCGAGATACTCAAGGGGTACTTTGAGGCGACGATAAGTCGCGAAATCACAGGCATCAAGACCTTGAGTCAGGGAGTGGACGTGGTAGAGACGCCCGAAGGTGCGCAGTGGGATCCATATCTTGAGTTAGAGGTGTCTTTGTCCAATGAGCCCCCCCTGAGCGCGAAGTTCTTCGGGTTGAAGTCAAAGATCGAAAAAGCCTATCTGACCAGCAAATTCCTGGCCTGGAAAGACGGCATTTTTTGGTCTGGTATAGCCCTGAGTCTGATAGCCTTGTTCCTGTGATTTCCTGGCGTGGACAAACGCATCGACGGTCCGTCTGTCATGCCGAGCATGGCGTCCATCCGGTCTCAAGAGCGGTGCCCCCCATCAACTATTTGTCTTCCCGTCAAAATTTCATATCGTGTCTTGACAGAACCCGGCTGATGGTGTTAAAGGCCCCCAAACATTTCCTGTATTTTCTGCAACCAGCGGTTTCGTCCAGCCAAACTTTTGGTTCGATCTTGCGCCGCAGAAGCAGGGAGTGCGTTCGTCTACAAGGGTGTAAAGGATGGGTCACAGCTCAATCTAAACAGGGAGGGTCAGCCCTGATAGCTCTGAGCTCATAATAGCTTATAGCGCGCTGCTATGAGCTAAAATATTTGACTTATCATTTAACTAAGAGGAGGGGATTGTATGAAAAAGTTTATCAGCGTAGCATTCATCAGTTTAGGTCTGGTGGGAGTCGTGTTTGGGGTTGCTTTTGGTGAATCCTATCCGAATGGTGCTGAAGGACTTAAATGTGCAACTTTGCCACCACCCGGTTTTTATTACAAGATGTATAATGCTTATGTTACCGCCGATGAAGTCATGGACCCGGACGGAGATGAAGTACCCGTTGATTTTGATGCCAAGATGTTCGTAAACGCGCATAGATTCCTTTGGATATCTAAGGACATCAAATTGTTTGGGGCCAATTATGGTGCCGACCTTTTTATTCCGATTTGGTATAAAGACATTAAAGTAGGAGCATTAAATTATGACGATAGCCAGTGGAATCTTGGAGATATTATAGTCGAGCCCTTTGTTTTGGCCTGGCACGGCTCACGTTATGACGCATCAACAGCCGTTGCCCTTTTTCTGCCGACGGGCGATGATGACGAGCCTGCTGATCCCGGTGAAAATATGTACACGACGATGTTCACTTTGGGCGGAACCTATTATTTTGATGAAGCAAAAACATGGTCGGCATCAATACTTGGCCGGTATGAAATTCACCACAGTGACTATGATGATACGAATATAGAGCCTGGTGACGACTTCCATTTTGAGTGGGGAGTCGCCAAGACACTTGCACAGGTTTGGGATGTTGGTGTGGTCGGGTATTGCCAATGGCAGGTCACTGAAGACAGTGGAAGCGGATCGAGTTCTGATAAAGACCGCGGTTACGCAATTGGGCCAGAAGTATCCGTGTTTATTCCACCTATGAAGCTTTTTGTTTCTCTCAGGTCCGAGTTTGAGTTCTCGACTGAAGGCGGAGGCGTTACACCGCTCCCGCTAGGTCGCCCAGAAGGGAACAGAACATGGCTAATTCTCACAAAGATCTTCTGATTCGTTTGAGGGTAAACTCACTGCTGCCGTCTCCCTTTGATGCTAATAATCACGGGTAAACCACCACCTCTGCCGGGGGACTGCTAAAGATAGATAACTTCCGCCTTAATTGAGCGAGAAATTGAGCGTACGCATTAAGCTGAGAATCGACCGGAAGGGTACCGGTTGAATCTGCGGTGGGTGCATCATTTCTAGAAGGGATTCTTGCCCTCAGCTTCATGATGCCCCTCAAACCCATTGGTTCGTAGATGGGTTAAGGGGTTCACAGGAATAAGTAAGAAGGGATTTCAAAGGCCAAAGAGCGAGACGAGGTTATGCAAAGGGCTCGTCTGGAGGGCAGTCGTCTCGACCATCTTCTATTTGCTGATCTCCTGTTCTATGATCTTGCCGGCTTCCGGAGGGGGCGAGGTGCCCGTGGTTCCTGCCACAGGTGGTTCGTCCGGTTTGGGGCTTGGGGTTTCAAGAGTTTCACCCATTTTCCCAGTCATTTTAAGTCGATTTTCCAACCACAAGACCTCTTCCACAAGAGTCTTTATTCTCTTCTCTAATAGGGCCATTCTCACCCGGTCGTTCTCAAGGAAACTCTGCAATGCTTCTTTGTCCACCTTGCCCTCTGACAGACGCCTGATCGCTGATTCTTGCTCTTGGGCTTTATTCTGTATATTCTTGGTGACTTGAACAGCCTTGGCTATTTCCTTTTTCTGCGCTTTGAGATCGGTGCGCAGAGCCGTGAGCGTATCATCCAGTCTTTGGTTCAGATCTTTTACTAACGCATCAAGAGAGGCCTTCTGCTGAGCCACATCTTCTTGCAACGCTGCAAAAGTCTTGGCAACCTCTGCAGAACGTTTCTTGTCGGCCATTTCTGAGGCCTTCTTATCTGCTTTTGATGTGTTTAACTTCTTGACGTTCCCTTCCACCTTTTCCACGCGATCCTGGATCGCAGCCGACGTCTTTTCAAGCTTCACATACTGGTCTGATAGAGACGCCGCCTTATTGAGAATATCTTTAGACAGCGTTTGCACCTCCCTAGATCCCGCAGTCTGCAGCTGGCTCAACCTTTTCCGAACTTGCAGATAGCCAAATACAAAAATGGCGCATAGCAGGCACGGAATCAATACGAACAGGATCGTGACTCGACGACTCAATCTGTGAATGTCCGAATCCCGCCGCAAATCCCGCACTTCGTCTTCATACAAGGAATCAGGATGTTCTCCGTTGATCTGGATATCCCTGTCCAAAGAAATGTCATCCTCTCCATTCTTATCAGTTGGGGACTGACTCACGATACCTCCTTTTCCGCCCTTTCTCGGTGACCTCCTCTTGGTCCGTGTGCGTTATGGTGATGTCCCGTTTAGGATATGGGATTTCGATCCCCTCCCTGTCAAAGGCCTCTTTGACCTTGTCCGTGACGTAGGATATGGTGTGTATCCGCCGTCTGGCGTTCTTGATCCACACCCTCAGCTCGAGATCCACTGAGGACTCCCCGAATGCCTTGACCACTATGACGGGCGGTGGATCTTTTACCACCCACTCCGGGGTCTTGGCAACCTCCAGTATAACAGCCTTGGCCTTGCTGATGTCCGTATCATAAGACACACCGATGGCAATTCGGACACGGATATCCTCTGAGATCGTCGTATAGTTGACGATATCGCGCATCATAATCTCATTGTTGGGAATGATAATGACAATGTTGTCTGTGGTCTTGATTTTCGTGGCCCGCAGGCCGATATCGATCACGTCCCCCCAGGTCGCTGAATTCTTCGGAGCAGACCATACCTCGATCCGGTCTCCTACTTCAAAGGGCCGGTCCATGATAAGCAGGACGCCCGCTATGAGATTCGACAAGGTGTCCTTGGCTGCAAAGCCCACGGCAATACCGACCACGCCGGCCCCGGCAACAAAGGGGACCACATTAATGCCCAGCACGTCGAGGGCAAGCAAGATGGCAACGGCAAAGATGATAATGCCCGAAAATTTGTTCAGAAGGTCAAAGACGACGTCGTCCACCTTGCTTTGGGTCTTCTTGACCAGGTTGTCCTCGGCATATCCGAGGACGAGCAACGTAAAATCCTTTACCGGCAAGGCCAAAAGGATGATGAGGGCGGCATAAAAGACCTTTTCCAAAATGGGTATCTTGAACAGATTGACCATATAGATGCCGCTGACAAAGACCAGTGCGTAGGAAACGGCCTTTTGGATCAAGCTGAAGATCTCATCGTGCGCACGGACAAATTCATACTTCCAGGCTCTTTTTCGAACCCTTTTCATGACCCGTTTAAAAAAAACCCAAACCACGACTGCGGCTAACACCACAAGAACCGCTTTGATGAGAACCGGGTAGAAGGCCCGCCAATCGGAGAGGATACCAGCACCGAATTGTTGATAAGCACGCCTCAGATAATCCAGCATTTCCTAAACCTCCCCTGCCCACAGAGACAACGACAGTCCATTTTGCAGCCTATGCAGACCAACCAGCTCGTCAAGCCCCTGGTTTCCATGCCCTGTGGTGCGGCGTTCCTGCTTCAGTCTATGGATAGCAACCTATCTTTTCTTATCTTTCGACCGCATCGATTCTCGAAGCCTACGCCACTTCTCAAGCCTTTCCTTGATGGTCTTCTCGTATCCCCTTTCCGTGGGCACATAGAAGACCTGTCCCCTGAGTGCTTCCGGTAGATACGCCTGGGGCACATAGGCGTCTTGAAAATCGTGGGCATACTTGTAACCCTTGCCGTAGCCAAGATCCTTCATCATCTTTGTGGGTGCGTTGCGTATGGGCAGCGGCACCGCAAGTGACCCTGTCTCGTGAATCGCTCGCGTCACTTTGCCGTAACCCGCATAAAGGGCATTGCTCTTTGGGGCCGTGGCCAGATAGACAGCGGCCTGGGCCAGGGCCAGGTTTCCTTCCGGAAGTCCCACAAATTGAAAGGCCTGCATGGCAGAGACCGCCACAGACAAGGCCCCTGGATCGGCATTGCCCACGTCTTCAGAGGCGAACCTGACCATGCGGCGAGCCACATAAAGCGGGTCCTCACCCGCAACAAGCATGCGACCCAACCAGTAGAGGGCGGCGTCCGGGTCACTTCCACGCAGACTCTTATGAAAAGCAGATATGAGATTGTAATGCTCCTCGCCGGTCTTGTCGTAGCGCAGGGCCTTCTTCTGAAGAGCGGCTTCCACCACGGCCCGGGTCATCTTTCTTTCTCGCACACTCTTGTTCCGGACAAGAGCGGCCGCCGCCTCCAGATTGTTCAGGGCTGCACGAGCGTCGCCATCGGCTGCCCAGACAACGTGTTCAAGGGCCTCGGGTTCAGCCTTGAACGACAATCCACCCAGACCATTATCCTTGTCATCGAGGGCCCGGTTCAAAATAGTTAATAACGCCTCTCGTGACAACGGTTTCAGCACCATGACCCGGACCCTGGACAGCAGTGGCGCAATTACCTCAAAAGACGGGTTTTCCGTGGTGGCCCCGATCAGTGTAATCAATCCGCTTTCCACATGCGGCAGAAAGCCATCCTGCTGGGCCTTGTTAAATCGATGGATCTCATCCACAAAGAGGACGGTTCTCTTTTGATGATGCCGCTGGGCTATGGTCGCCCTGTCAATGACCTGGCGGATCTCTTTCACGCCGGAAAGTACGGCCGAGAAGGCTTCGAAGTTTGACTTTGTCTCTTGGGCCATGATCCGGGCAAGGGTGGTCTTTCCGGACCCGGGAGGACCCCAGAAAATGACGGAAAACAGTTGATCTTCCTTGATGGCCTGACGCAGCAGGCTGTCTTTGCCAAAGAGATGGCTTTGCCCTACAAAGGTCTCAAGGGTTTGGGGCCGCATCCTCTCTGCCAGGGGACGTGCCGTCTTTGCCATTTTTTGTTCGACTTGATCAAAGAGGTCCATGGTTAAGAACTAGCATCCGACGCCCGGGGCCGCATCCCTGACAAGAGTCAATTCTGAAAGATTCGTAAAAAGTATTTTGCGAACGATATTGAGCATTTTGGGAGAAAGGCACTTCAGGTGTTTAGCGTTAAAAAATGCTAACTGTTTGAGGGCGTTAGCCCGAGTCTTAGCATTTTAGCTGAACATCTTAAGGGCCCCCAAAATGTTCACGGAGTGAGTAAAATCGACTTTTTGCGAGTCCATCAATTCTGTCTCTGGTACCTTTTGGCTGGCATCATCTTTCCTATCATCTTTTCTTGTCTCGTTTTCGAAACAGGACGCGCAGCGGCGTCTGGTCCAGGACCAGCGCCTGTCGAAGCTGGTTGACCATGTATCGTTCATAAGAAAAATGAATACCCTCAGGATAATTGACAAAGCAAACAAACGTAGGGGGAGCCACGGACGTCTGGGTGCTGTAGTAAAATTTTACGCGCCTGCCTCGGTGCATGGCCGGTTCGTGTCGACCAATAATGCTTTCAAAGATCCTGTTGAGCCGCCCCGTGCTGACCCGCGTGGTATATTGCTCGTACACGGTCTTGACCGAGTCAAAAATCTTGAATGTCCGCTGGCCTGTCAACGCTGAAATGGTCCACACAGGGGCAAAGCTCAGGAATTTGAGCCGCTCTCTTACGGCGTTCACATGTCGCTGGGCCGTTGTAGCATCCTTTTCCACCAAATCCCATTTGTTCAAGACAATGATGCAAGCCCGCCCCCTTTCCCAGGCATATCCCGCAATGCGCACATCCTGATCGGTCACCCCTTGAACGGCATCCATCATCACCAACGCGATGTGGCATCGATTCAGGCTCTTGAGGGCTTTTATCACCGAGAACTTTTCCAGCTTCTCTCGCACGCGTTTCTTTCTTCGGATGCCGGCTGTATCAATCAGAATGTATTCCCTGCCATCCACGTTGCAAATCGTGTCAACAGCATCGCGTGTGGTGCCCGGCAGGTCACTCACCACAAGCCGCTCGTCTCCAAGGAGACGGTTGATGAAGGAGGATTTGCCCACATTGGGTCTGCCGATCACCGCCAGCCTGACTCGATCAGCGGTTGTCTCGGGCGTCGTTTGGGGCAAGACGGCGATCAAGGCGTCCATCAAATCGCCCAGGCCATATCGGTGTTCGGCAGAGAGGGGATAGAGGGGGTCCACGCCCAGGACGGAAAAGTCAGCGAGAAGGGATTCATGCCTCGGCCCATCAATCTTGTTGACACCGTAAAAGACCGGTTTGTCCGATTGACGAAGCCGTTGAACGAGGTCTGTGTCCACCGGGGTGACCCCTTCACGCCCATCAAAAAGCATGATCATGGCGTCCGCTTCCTCTATGGCCTGCATCACCTGGTGTTGGACAAGAGATACGAATTGCTCTGAATGAAACTCGGAAAAGCCGCCCGTGTCCACCACGGTAAAGGGAACTTCGTCCCACTGGGCATCTCCGTAGATCCGGTCTCTGGTGACACCAGGAAAATCATCCACAAGGGCGTTGCGGGAGCGCGTCATTCTGTTAAACAGCGTGGACTTGCCCACGTTGGGTCGGCCCACGATGGCAACGATCGGCTTCATGGTATCCGTGGTCGGCTGCAAGTTGCCAGCACGCTCAAAGCCGTGAGCCGAAAGCGTGGCAACGAGGCTTTCTATTTTCAGTTTTTAGCCATCGGAGGTTTGATGGTCTCGTAAAAAGTCGCTTTTGCTCGCTCCGTGAACATTTTGGGCGCACTTGAGGTGCTCAGCTAAAATGCTAAAACTCGGGCTAAGACCCTCAAACAGTTAGCATTTCTTAACGCTGAACACATCAAGTGCTTTCTCCCCAAAATGCTCAATTTCGCTCACAAAAGACTTTTTACGAGTTCATCAGATTTAGGTTCTCAGAATATCTGAATTCCGCTGGAAGGGCAAGCAATGCGGAGCAAGGGAGGAAAAAGCCGTCAGTCCGAAAGGCCTCTCCGTTTCTTGGCTGCCTCTATAAGCTCAACGAGGCTGGTCACTTTATGTTTAGGGGCTTGATTGAATAAGCGATCCCATTGGGCCGGGGTAAGTTTTTCCTTAAGATAGGCTTCCACAGGAAAATGGGGCTGCCAGCAGACAATGACCCGCGGGCAGGGGAGATCGCCTCCCTCCTCTTGACAGTATGAAAAACGAACCTCTCCCCCCAGCCTGGGACATCTAATCTCTAAATGATCATACCTTTTCGGGTCAGTGGACATTTCGGCTGTCATGTCTGCTGTAGCTCCTAGAAAACCGTCTTTTTGTGCCACTCTCTCATTACGGCTTCGGCAGCCCATCAATGGCTTGGAGGGCCCTGGCAATCTCTTCTTCCGGCATTTCGTACTGATGAAGCTTGCCCGAAAGATACGCATCATAGGCCGCAAGATCCACCAGCCCGTGGCCGCTCCAATTGAAGAGGATCACCTTCTCTTTTCCCTCCTCTTTGGCACGCTCGGCCTCTTGAACAACCGCAGCAATGGCGTGGTTGGTTTCCGGTGCGGAGATGAAGCCTTCCGTACGGGCCCATTGGACACCCGCCTTAAAGGTCTGGATCTGATCATACGCCCTGGCTTCCATGATCTGCTCTTTGACCAGGTGGCTGACAATGGGTGCCATGCCGTGGTATCTGAGGCCGCCTGCATGGATCGGGGCGGGCACAAAATCGTGGCCGAGGGTATGCATGGCCAGCAGTGGTGTGGTTTGGGCCGTGTCTCCAAAATCGTAGGCAAAAGGGCCCCGTGTCATGGTGGGGCATGATGTGGGCTCGGCAGCCACGATGGAAATCTCCTTTCCGTGGATTTTGTCCCTCACAAACGGAAGGCAAAGCCCGGCGAAGTTGCTCCCCCCGCCCGTGCAGCCTATGACCACATCAGGATAGACGCCGATTTTTTTCAGCTGTTTTTGAGTCTCTAATCCATTGATCGTCTGATGCAACAGGACATGATTCAGAACACTGCCCAAAGAATAACGGGCGTTCTCGTCGCCAACAGCGTCTTCAATCGCCTCGCTGATGGCGATGCCGAGGCTGCCGGGGGAATCAGGGTGCTCAGCCAGGATCTTTCTGCCCGCCTCGGTCTTGTCGCTCGGGCTCGGGAAGCAATTAGCACCCCATACATTCATCATCATCCCCCTGAAAGGCTTCTGGTCGTAACTCACCCTGACCATGAATACCCTGCACTCAAGGCCAAACATCTGACACGCCATGCTCAAAGCGCTGCCCCACTGGCCCGCGCCGGTTTCTGTGGAAAGCCGCTTGATGCCGAAGGCCTTATTGTAATAGGCCTGGGCAATGGCCGTGTTGGGCTTGTGGGACCCCGGTGGGCTCACGCCCTCGTTTTTATAATAAATCCGAACAGGAGCATCGAGCAATTTTTCAAAGTTCCGTGCCCGGTACAAGGGGGTGGGACGCCACAGGAGGTATTTCTCCAGGACCTCCTCAGGGATATCGATCCAGCGCTCCGTGCTCACCTCCTGTTCAATCAGGTTCATGGGAAAAACCGGTGCCAAATCGTCGGGGCCAACCGGTTGTCCTGTACCTGGATGGAGAGGTGGGCTCATGGGCGTGGGCATATCAGCCAATATATTGTACCATTGCTTGGGAATCTCACTCTCGTCCAAAAATACCTTCACTGGTTTCATCACCTTTCCTCCTTTTGTTATACACGTTTTTTGAACCGAAAAAGCGAGCGCATTCCCCGTAGCTTGCTGCGGGGTTAGCGAGCGTATCTATAAAGGTCAGCGTTCCTTACGGTCGAAGATTCCCTGTAGCTTGCTACAGGGAGCTTCAATAGGCTAAACTGATACCTTTTAACAATTTCAAAAAAAAAGCCATGGAAAAGACCCATGGCATTTTTCTCATCCCCAGGAGCCATGGGAAGATGCTCCATGCCCACGGCTCATCTTTCATCCCTCTTAGAATGGACTGCCTATGGGCAGGTTCACCACCTTCCCTGCCACCGCCAACAGGGGCCTGAATGTTCTGCGCCGGGAATCAAAAGCATTACGAATACCCACAAAAACTAAAACGCTCCATAACAAAGGGGTAATCCTCTGTCAAGGGCAAAATGGGGACCCTGCAACCATCAGGCTCCCCCACCATATGGCGGGGGGAAATCCCCCTAGGTCAGAAAATTGCTATTCAGACAACCCTGAAAACCGTATCGTTTTCACGGACCCGCTCTTTGACCTCAATGCCAACAAGGTCTCCTGGTTTTGCCTCCTCGATGGGCTGGTTTTCCACCTGCATGCTGCTGATGGTCTCTTCAAAATCGGTCGTGTGACCCTTGAAGTGGAGTCTGTCCCCGATCTTGAGGGTACCGGCCGTGACCTCGATAGCCGCCACACTCGGCTTGGCAAAAAACTTTTCTACCCTTCCCACCTTTTCTTCTTCCATGTTACATCTCCTGGAGGCAGGTTGCTGATGTTTGTCATATACACGTATCGGTTTTACAAAACAACCTTGTTTTGGTAGAAGACTTCATCGAAGCCTCCCCGCGGCAAGCCACGGGGGATTTTCACCGTAAGGAAGTTTTTCATTTTCAGATTCGCTCGCCAACCCCGCCGCAAGCAGCGGGGAATGCGCTCGCTTTCACGGCTCAACTTGCGGTTTTGTGGAGGAATCGCCATTGCGTTTCATACTGGACAACTTGAAGCTCGTCAAGATAGGGGCTTGGCCATGCCTTCTCATCTTGATCCTTTATCTTCCTTCGGGCTGCGCCCCGTCTCGTGTCTCCACGAGACAGGGCGTGCCGCTGTCTCCGGAGAACACCCTGGCCCTTATGCGCTTTGAAAAGGCCGAACACCTTTTTCAAGAACAAGCCTACGCAGAGGCACTCGATATCTATAAGGATTATCTGAGAGAGTTTCCAAAGGGACCTCTGGTGGACACGGCCCTGATGAAGATCGGCCTGCTTCACATGGCCATCGGAGACTTTCCGCGAGCCAGAGAGGCTTTTGAGTCTTTGCTTTCTCACTATCTGAACAGTCCCTTCGCAGAAGACGCCCGGTTCAACGTCATGCTTTCCTATGAAAGAGAAGGGGACTACAGCTCAGTTGTGGAGTATGCAAAACCCGCCTTGAGACTTGCAAAGACCCGTCCTCAAGCCTTTCGCATACACAAGCTCCTGGGCTACACTTACACGGCAAGCATGCAATTCAAAGAGGCCGTCGAGAGTTTCATGAAAGCTTATCAACTCACCTCAGGCCAAGAGCGAATGGAGATTCTGAGTAAGGTGAAGGAGGTCATCACTTACCTGAAGGAACAGGAATTAAGATCCCTTCTTGAGATCTATGGAGACACGATCCCGGGAGGCTATCTGCGTCTTCAATTGGCAAGAGAATATGCGTCGGAAGATCTCGTTGACATGGCCATGAAAGTTCTTTCGGATATGATCCATCTGTTCCCCGAACACGACGAGCTCGAAACGGCCAGGGCCCTCATGGTGGACTTAGAGTCAAGAGCTCGGGTCGATCCCTTGTTGATCGGTTGCGTCCTTCCCCTGTCAGGGCCTTACGGAGCCTTTGGAAAATGCGCCCTCACAGGCATAGAGCTTGCGCTTCAGCAATTCAATGCACAACCGTATGTGAACCCCGTTCAACTGCTCATCAGGGATTCAAAAGGAGATCCCGATGAAGCGGCCACGGTTCTTGAGACCCTGGCCCTCACCCATGGCGTAGGAGCCATCATCGGCCCGATGATCACTTCAGAGTCGGCTGCTATCAAGGCCCAAGCCCTCAAGGTTCCCATCATGACCCTCACCCAGAAGCCCAATATTACTGTAACGGGTGACTACGTCTTTCGAGACTTTCTAACCCTGTCGTTACAGGTAAAGGCCGTTGTTAATTATGCCGTCGAAGACCTCGGACTCAAGAAATTCGCCATCTTGTACCCTGAGGAACGCTACGGCATTTCGTTTATGAACCGCTTTTGGGATGAATTGATAAGCCATGGTGCTGAAGTTGTGGGCGTCGAGTCGTATGGAACAAAACAAACCGACTTCAGCGATGCTATCAAGAAACTGGTGGGACTTTATTACTCCAGGCCGGAAGAGCCTCCGGAAGAAGAAGCGCTGCACGAAGAGGTGTGGGACCAATCCTTGGAACCTGAAGGGGAAAAAACCGCTTGGCTGGACAGGAAAGTCGTCCCTGAAGCCGCTGAGGATACAGCCCCAGACCAGGAGGAGTCGTCCCAAGAGGACCAGGGCGCATCGCCGGAAGAGAAAGTGGAACCCGAGCCGATTATTGATTTTGACGCGATTTTCATACCGGATAGTTTCGAAAAGGTGGGACTCATCGCACCCCAGTTGTTGTTTCATGATGTGGCGAATGTCCTCCTGCTGGGAACCAACTTGTGGCATTCGGACAAACTTATCCAGATGGCTCGAGGTTACGTCCAAGGCGCTATTGTACCGGATGGTTTTTTCGCAGACAGCCCATCACCCAGGGTCAGGGATTTCGTTGAAGACTATGAAAAAGTCTTCGGAAGTCTTCCGGCATTCCAGGAGGCTCAAGCCTACGATGCGGCCTGGATTGTCTTTCAAGCAGCAAACGAACCCGGCGTCCGGTCCAGGCGGACATTGAAAGAGGCCATCATGGGAATCAAAGACTTTCCTGGTGTGACGGGTTTGACCTCCTTTGATAATACAGGGGATGTGGAAAAAGACCTCTATCTCCTTAAGGTTGAGGGAGGCCGTTTTGTCCAGATAAGGCCATGAAGCGCTTTCTTCACGGAGCATATACCCTCCTCACCGGTGGCCTGTTCATGTCCTGTCTTCCCCCTTTTTTGATCTATACCCGCCTCAGTGGCCGCTATCGCGAAAATCTGAAAGAACGCCTGGGCTATCTGCCTGCCGCCCTTTCCAAGGAGTTTCGAGGTTCGCCTCGCATCTGGATTCATGCGGTGTCCCTGGGAGAAGTCAAGGTGGCAGCGCCTATCATCAAGGCGCTCAGGCAGGTCCTCCCGGCTTGTTCCGTCCTTGTCTCAACGACCACCGAACACGGCCGCTCACTTGCCGGACAGATCTTGGGAGACGATGTCCCCGTCGTCTACGCGCCGATCGATTTTGTTGCTTCCGTACGCAAGGCCCTTTCCCGCGTCCGTCCGGACATACTAGTCTTCCTGGAAACTGAAATCTGGCCCGCCTGGCTTGCTGAAGCCCGCCGCATGGGCATCAAAACCGCCCTGATCAATGGCCGAATCTCTGCCAGATCCGTGAAGGGTTATCTCAAATTCCGCCCATTCTTTCGTGAGGTTCTAAGCAACGTTGACGCCTTCAGTATGATAATGGAGGGCGACGCGGCTCGGATCCGGGCCATGGGAGCCGATCCCGCAAAAATCGAGGCGAATGGTAACGCTAAATACGACTTCCTGGCGAGCCTTGCGGACCCTGCTATGGAGGTCGACATGCGACAGGTCTTGAATCTCGAGAACCGTCACCGGGTCTTTATTGCAGGAAGCACCCGGGAAGGTGAGGAGGCCATCGTTCTGGATGCCTATGAACGAATCCTGAGGGAGTTTCCCGACACCATCCTGATCCTTGCCCCCAGGCACATTGGGCGAACACCCGTGATCGGATCCCTGGTTGAGAGGCACGGCTTTAGGCATCAGCTTTGGCGCAAACTTGTCCGACGCGAGGTCAAGCGCAGCGCCCCTGTCGTGATCATCGACACCTACGGAGAGCTCTTTAATCTCTACAGCGTGGGAACCATCGTGTTTTGCGGGGCAAGTCTGGTTCCGCTCGGGGGGCAGAATCCGCTTGAGGCAGCCGTTTGGGAAAAACCGGTTTTTTACGGCCCTTCCATGGAGAATTTTCTGGACGCAAAGACGCTGCTGGAAAAGGCGGGAGCAGGCATATCCGTTTCGAACGCTGTGACTTTAGCCGATAGGGCGGTTTGGTTTCTGCGTCATCCAGATGCCTTGAGAAGCTATGGGGCCAGGGCCCGGCAAGCTGTCATAAAGAACCAGGGTGCCGCTCAGAAACATGCTGAAGTGATTCGAAAGTTGGTGCTCAGCAACAACGGTATGAGGGCTCATCGCGACCTCCCCCCTTTGCCGACAAAACATCATTAGGGAACCTTTTCAGCAAGGGCTCTTCCATAATCCTGGCAGGCACGCATTCCCTCTCCTGTTGCCACCATATCTTCTTTCAGCCTGAAAGAACCTAAATCAACCATGTCCATCTTGAACACATATTCCATGGTGTCAAAAATCAGTTTGGGGGCATCACCGCTGTGGGTATACGACCCGAAGGCCCCGCCCACCTTCCCTTTCAGTTCCGCCTTCTGGACCAGAAAAAGGAAGGTCTTCATGCCATTGGTCATGTCCCTGTGGTAGGTGGGACAACCGAATACATAGCCATCATAGCCCTGCAATGCCTTCTCGTTCTTGATCGCAGTGATCTTTTCCAGCTCAGCTTCGTGTCCACTCATACGAACGCCTTCAGCGATGAATGCCGCCATCTGTTTCGTGTTGCCGGTTCTGCTGTCGTATGCAATGAGTACCTTTCCCATGTCTTTCCTCCTATCCTGAGCGAAGGTGATGTAACAACGATTGCCGATACACTCGTCAGAAAACAGGTATCAGGCCAAGCAGACAGGATTCGGCCCTTGTAGAGGAGTATGGCCGTGGCCCTGCCTGTTGCCTCGGAATGCCCTGAGGCTTGCCAATTATTTTTCTTGGGGCCACTCGACGCCTTCGCGCTCCTCAACGAAATAGCAGAACCTGTTCCACTCAAACCGGCGCTGGGAGACAGGGCATCGCAGGGTGACCTTGCGCCGCCTGGTTTCAATGACCTCCCAGTCCCCCCCACGAGGTCCCCCCTCAATGTGTATTTTCTGCCCCACACGAAACGGGTATGGCCGAAACATCACGACGTTGTCTGTTGCCATGGACCCTTGACCTCATCCGTTTCTGAAAGCCCGGCCCTTCAGGGCGGGGAGCCCTCACTTCTTATCAATATATCTCAGTTGTGACGATCACCAAAATACACCTGTTGGAATTCCTTTAGAAGAGACCTCAGCATGGCAGTGTGGGCAAGATCGGTCGTTTGCTTGCACTTCATGGCGTAAACAAGCATCTTATGCAGTAATGTCAATTTCTGAGGATATTGCTTAGCGTCCAGCTTGATTCGCTGGGTCATAAAATACTGCGTGACAATATGCTGGAGTTCATTGGCATGGCGGTCCTTGTTCGCAACCCAGCGGATCAGCTGATTGTAATTGGTGGGTTTGTCTCCCTCCAACCGTACGATCTCCTTCATCGCCTTTTCAATGGTCGTAATATGCTCAGCGATCATCTTCACTCTCATCTCATCATCATAGATTCCGCAGGGAATCTCACAATGCGCGACCGCATAGGACACGGCGAAAAAGGTCGTTAATAATACAACCAAGACCTGAAAGCTTTTTTTGCTCATCTTCCTCCTCCTTTTGCACCATATTGACCGTTTTTCTTCCCCTACGCCACCTCGAAAAAGGCCTTGGCCTCGGCACCACAAACCGGGCATTTTTCCGGGGGCTCTTTTTCACAGGTGTAACCGCACACGGAGCAAACATAGTAGTCCACAGCCTCCAGGCTGTCCAGGTTGTCCGAGGCCTTCTGGTACAGAGCAGCGTGGATTTTCTCCACTTCATTGGCATAGGAAAAGCTTCTCTCCGCTGCCTTATTGCCCTCTGCTTTGGCTGCTTCTATCATCGCAGGGTACATGGTGTTGAACTCATGGGTTTCGCCCGAGATCGCCTCCTTGAGATTCGCCTCGGTCGTGCCAATGCCGCCTAAGGCGCGCAGGTGAGCGTGGGCATGCACCGTTTCGGCCTCGGCTGCCGCCCTAAAGAGTTTGGCCGCCTGGGGATAGCCTTCTTTGTCGGCCCGCTTGGCAAAGGCCAGGTACCTCCGGTTGGCTTGGGACTCCCCAGCAAAAGCGTCCTTCAGGTTCTCCTCCGTCTTGCTCATAAGAATCCTCCTTGGTAGTAGTTATTCGCGAAAAGCGGTTCTCATCTGAGTCCTCACATCATGAATCCTTCTCGGTCAGGAGGCCGCCTCCTTTACGGAACCAGGTCCAGTCAGGGGCCGGAAGGACTTCTTGGTTGCCCCACACACCGGGCATTTCCAGTCATCCGACAGGTCCTCGAAAGGCGTCCCTTTGGGAATCTTCCCCTTTCGGTCGCCCCTGTCAGGGTCATAGATATAGCCACAGGTTGTCTGGCACTGGTACATGTCTTCCGGTCTCGCCATCGTTTTCTCCTTTCTTAGTCTTTCCACCAACCCTTTTTCATGTGGGCCTCCTTTTCCGCTTCTGCCAGTTTCTTGATCTTATAAGCCGAATCCCTGATAACCCCGTAGAGCACACCGCAACCCGTGTCCTCACGCAGCGCATCGCCTTGATCGGCAAGCTCAAACATGTCTTGTGTCAATCTCAACGTCTTCTTGATGCCTTCATCACAAGGCCTCATAATCTTCGTCCATTGAAGCCTCCCCGCGGCAAGCCACGGGGAATCTTCACCGTAAAGAAGTTTTTCATTTTCAGATTCGCTCGCTAACCCCGCCGCAAGCAGCGGGGAATGCGCTCGCTTGGGCGGTTCAAAAGGAGTCATGTACCTCCGGCAGAGCCGGAGGCTTGAGAGCCCTGGAGCCCCTCAAGGGGGCTGAAAAAACAAACTGCTTTTCGTTGAAGAGACTGACTGCCACACGACAATAGCAATTCGTCTCCGTCAATTGGGATTTTCACCCCCACCTAACCTCCCCCATCAAGGGGGAGGAACAAATGGCGGATCAACCATCCCCCTCTGGTGGGAATCAGCATCACCAACATCTCCCCTCCCCTAGTGGGAGGGGTTGGGGGAGGGGGAAAAGCATACTCCCGGAATTGTCAAACTCTGGGAGTCCCCCGGCATAGCCGGGGGTTTACCCAGGATCAATTATGGCTTGAAACCACTTGTCACCTGAAATATCAAGATCTGTGCCAGGCTCAAACGGCCCTCGATGATAGGATAAAACTGCTTTGATACCAAATAGTTGATACCTCTACGGACGGGGGCATCCCTTGCCTCGACACCACAACCTGGGACACTGTTGGGACAGTGTGCGCCTTGAGAGAAACCAATCAAGATAACATCCCGCACTTCCAGTATATTTTCCCACCACATAGAAGCGATGACCTGAATGGCCTGGTTGGGGACAACTCACGACCTGGCGGACCGAACAACAGAACGCCCCACACCAAGTGTCTAAATCCGTATTGATCAACGTGAGTTACAGGCATGCTGGAGCAAACGGGGTCCTGAATCCACCGTGGAGGTGAGGCATCCGCTGGCCGGCCCAGATGTCTCATATTAGACTATGAGACATAAGTGTCTTGTGGGACATCCGGAAAGTCGGCAAAAAACCGATAAAGTGTGGCTCGACCCACACCCAGGATCCTGGCCGCCTTGGCCTTGTTCCCGCCAGTCCGCGCCAAAGCAATCCGAACACTTTCGGGATCCAGTTTTCGGGAGGGACCGCGGGACGGGCGATTGTCTTGCCATTGTTTCAGTTCGAGAGGGAGGTGGCCCGGTTGAATGAGGCGTCCCTTCGACTTGACAAGCGCAAACCGAATGGCACTCTGGAACTCGCGCACGTTTCCGGGCCAAGGATAGTCCATCATGATAGCCAAGGCCTCTTTGGAAAGACCAGGGACTGCACGCCCTTTTTCCGAGGCCTTACCAAGCAAGTGCTCTGCCAGAAGAGGGATGTCATTTTTCCGCTTTCTGAGCGGCGGCAGGTAGAGGGGGACCACATTGATGCGGTAGTAGAGGTCCTCGCGAAAATTCCCCCTTTCCACCTCACGTTTCAGATCCCGATGGGTGGCGCTGATGAGGCGCACATCCACAGAGAGGGTTTTCTCGGCGCCCACGCGCTCAAATACCCCGTCCTGAAGGACCCGCAACAGTTTCGCCTGCACAAGTCTGGGCAGATCTCCCACTTCGTCCAGCAACAGGGTGCCGCCGTGGGCCAGTTCAAACCGGCCCTTTTTGTCCCGCATGGCTCCGGTAAAAGCGCCTTTCACGTGTCCGAAGAGCTCACTCTCAAGGGTGCCTTCTGGAAGCGCCGCGCAGTTGACGGGCACAAAGGGGCCTCCGCCCCGTCTGCTCTCGTTGTGAATCGCCGTTGCCACCAGTTCTTTTCCCGTGCCGGTCTCGCCGGCAATATGGACGGGATAGTCGTTGGCGGCCAGCTCCCGTATCTGCTCGAAAACTCGGAGCATCTTGGGATCCTGCCCGATAATGCCAGCGAAGCTGTGGAGTTTGCCCTGCTGTATTTGCAAGCCGATTAGATCTGTGACATCTCGAAAGGCGGCAAGGACACCCATGAAACATCCCGCTTCATCCGTCATTCCTGTGACCGACATCTCAAGCCGCCGCACGTCGCCCTGTTTGGTAACAATATTGAGGGGATAGTCTGTGTGGGTCCAGGAATCCTGGGCTTCGCCGGAAAAGGCGCACCGCCCGCCGCAAAAGGGGCCTCCAAAGGCCTCGTGGCAGTCCTTTCCAAGGATCTCTGCCTTGCGGTAGCCGGTTATCTCCTCGGCGGCCCTGTTGAAGAAGAGGATATGTCTGCCCTTATCGTGGGCGATGATTCCCTCCATGAGATTGTCGAGAATGCGCTCCAGATTTTTCTTGTCGGCCAGGATATTTTCGAGAGTTATCGGCTTCATGGACCAAGTATTCGCTTGTCGGCAGTGGCCAAAGATGTCTTGCAATATGGCCCGGCACACGCGTGATGGAATATAACGAACATCTCGTTGCGTGTCAATTTGGCCAAGTCGGAACATGTTAAGGATCGCTATTTCAACGTCCTGATGCTCTGTCGGACCATCATCGAGACCTTTGAAGAACTCCTTCTCACTTATTTGTATGAGCTTTTTGACCCATCTAAGGGCTTGCTCACTAAACCCTAAAAACTCGGCCTAACGGCCTCAAACAGTTTAGGATTTGCCCACTAACGTGGGCCGTTCGCTTCGCCGAGATGGGTGCCCCAAAAAGCTCATAATAGTCGTTCAAATGAGTTATTCAAAGGTCTCTCATCCTTTGAGCCCGACGGGAGTTTTTCGCCCCTTTGAGGGATGAGCGCCTCTGTGTCCTGACAAGCTTTGCCGGAAATGCCCTGGACGCATCATAGCGTTTGATGCCCGAGCCTGGATGCGATATAAAGACCGACAGATGAGACACCACCCCGCAAGGATCGCAAGATGAAAGGCTCTGGAACCGCACACCTGGAACGTGTGGTCTTGGTTTCCACCCCTTGGCCCCTTTACAATCGTCCTTCTATTCAGCTTGGTGCTCTTAAAGCCTATTTGAAGACCCGGTTTCCTGATTTGAAGGTTGAGGCTTTGCATCTTTATCTTAAGGTGGCGGAAAGGATCGGTTACAAACGCTATCACGCCATATCGGAGAGGACCTGGCTGGCAGAATCCGTGTACGGTGCCCTCTTGTTTCCTGAACGTAAGAACAAGATTGAAAAGATCTTTGACCGCGAGGTCAGGGGTAAGCCCGATCTTCGCAGGGTTGATTTCGAGTCCCTGGTCATGCAGGTAAAAGAAGTATCCGACGCCCTCATGAAAAGCGTGGACTGGGGGCGATATGGGCTTGCGGGTTTTTCTATTTGTCTTTGTCAACTCACCTCATCGCTTTATTTCATCAAACGGATCAAGAAAGGTTTTCCCTATCTGCCTGTGGTTGTGGGTGGTTCTATGTTCTCAGGCGACGGGACTGACGCCTTGCTGGAGACGTTTCCCGAGGTGGACTTTGTCGTTAGTGGCGAAGGGGAACGGCCGCTGAGTCGATTAGTCCGCCAAACGGAAGCTTTACAGGGGGCTGATGCTTGTCCCCCTATCCCTGGTGTTGTTGCAAGGAACCGGGCGAACACCCGGGCCTCCGCCAGCTTTCATCAACTCCAGGACCTGAGCAGCTTACCGCCTCCGGACTACGATGATTACTTTCATCTCCTCAACACATTGGATTCGGAGAAAACATTTTTCCCAACCCTGCCTGCGGAGGTGTCCAGAGGATGTTGGTGGCAGGGCCGTAAGGGTTCGTCAGGCCGAACGGGGTGTGCTTTTTGCAACCTGAATCTTCAGTGGGATGGATACCGGTCCAAGGGGGTGTCGCAGGTGGTCTCAGAGGTCGATCACCTGACCACAAAGCATAAGACCCTCTCTGTCGCCTTCATGGATAATCTGCTCCCCCTGCGCACGTCCAGAGAGATCTTTTTACAACTGGCCAGGCTCCAAAAAGACTTTCGCCTCTTCGCAGAAATCAGGGCCACCACGTCTCATGGGGTTCTCCAGGTCATGCGTTCTGCAGGCATGCACGAGGTCCAGGTCGGAATCGAGGCGTTGAGTACCAGGCTCCTTAAGAAACTTCGCAAGGGAACAACAGCCATCCGGAACATGGAAATCATGAAGGACTGCGAAGCACTCGGCATATCCAACGTCTCCAATCTCATCGTCCATTTTCCGGGAAGCGATGCGGATGACGTGGATGAGACCCTTCGCGCCCTCGAATTCACCCTCCCATTTCGACCCCTCCGGCTTGTCCATTTCTGGCTTGGCCTGGGCAGTCCTGTGTGGCAAGATCCCCGGGCCTTTGATCTGACAGGGGTGTTCAACCATCTCAACTACGCGGCCCTATTCCCGCCGGACGTCTGCCGGGCCATGCGTTTTATGATCCAGTCATACAGGGGTGACCTGCGACAGCAGAGGAAACTATGGCAGCCGATCAAAAAAAAGGTTAGGGCGTGGAAAACGGCCTACGCTGAACTCCATAGCGGCCCTTCCTGTTCCCCCATCCTTAGCTTTCGAGATGGACGTGATTTTTTGATCATCCGGCAGAAGCGCCTGGGCGCACAACCGTTGACGCACCGCCTTGTGGGAAACTCGAGGGCCATCTACCGCTTTTGTCAGAGGCAGCGATCCCTCAAGCGTATCGTCACCCGCTTCCCCAGGGTCGGGGAGGACAGAATCGTGCCTTTTCTGAAGATGATGGTGGACAAGAGACTGATGTTCGAGGAACATGGCAGATATCTCAGCCTGGCCGTGCCGGTAACGGCAGAAAAGCAGGGAGGATAACTGATGAGCAAGTATATGCAGTTGACGGTGCGTATTCGGCCTTACTACAAGAAAGGTTTTGAAAAGGCCTACCCCGGAATTGCCCATCGCCTCGGTTACCTGGACGAAGAATGGGTGCAAGAAGGACCTTCTCTGTTTGAGATTATAAAAAGGCTGGACAAACTTCTTTACCAGTTGGAAGGAGACCCACCTTTCAGAGAAATCCTTCTGCAGCATAGAGGTTCACTGCACAAGCTGTACGAGGACATAGAAGCGCAGATTGCCGACTGGCATCTGGCTCAGGCCGATCAGTTCTTGTACAAGGTGGAGGATATTTTCGACGAGATAGAAAGGGAGCTGGCTAAGATATAGGGACCTGCCTCAAGTGTCTATGGCTCGTCCCGTGGCTTTCAACTCGCCGGAAACGCCGAATTTGACAACTGCTGCCATCCTTTCGGGCACTTTGCAAGGATGAGCTGCTTAAAACTGAATCTGGATCCTTTTTTTGTTTGCCCCTTCCTCCTTTAGGGAAAGGAAGACCTTGCCCAGCCGCTCACACCAGGTGCGCACATCTTTCTCAAACGTCGGGCAGTCTCCCAATACCTCCAAGATATCACCATGTTTCATATCAGGAGCCTTTACCGCGATCTTCAAGACCGGCTGAGGGCATTTCTGACCCAGGGTGTCAAGAACTTCCACTGCCATCGTCACCTCTCCTCACATAAGATCCTGTGGCTGCAGTCCCGTTATCAACGTCTTTTTCAAATGACAAACATCTCCCAATCCGGAAACAGTTGCCTTTGCACTTTCTTCCCGAGCTCAAGCCTCTATTTGACAACAGGCTTGTGACGTAGCACAGCCGCGGCAAAAAGAAAAGCCCCATAAATATTTGTAAAGATTCTGTGAAACCTAACCGAATATTAGGTTATGTCATACTTCCTTTTTTGGTTCCGGCCTGTCCGGCTCAGCAATGACAGACATACATAGACAAAGGAGGTTCTTGTTATGAAAGAGGTGAAAGCTTTTGAGGAGAGGGTCTGGGGACATATGGCCATGGCCACAAAAAACAGAGACGCAAAAAAGATAAAAGTGCTTACTGCCATCGCCCAAGATATTGAACAAATAAAGGAAGATGCCAGAAAAATTGAAGATGCCATGAACGGGCTCGAAGACAAACTTGAGAAACTGGGCATCTCCCCGCACGTGACTGAATCTGGAAAATGCGTCTCATGGAAAGTCACTACGGGTGACATCGCTCAGAGTGTCTTGTCCACTCTGAAGCTGAAAAAGGCCGGGCTTATTCCACTTGACGGAACCCCGTTTGAAGTCCAAACATCGCTGGGCCAAGTTTTCCAGACCGATGAACTTCGAAGTGAAAACAGGCTCAGGGAGAAAAAGATGATCAAAGAATTCTATCAAGGGGAAGGGATTACAGCCGGGGACGCCATTATTTGGACGGAAATGGACCCGTACAAATATCGTCTCGAAAGGGCTTCGTAAAGCAGGCCAACTCACCGACGTTGTTCACAAAGAACTTCGCGCGGCTGTTTGCACCTCATCTTTTTTTCCGTTTTGACTTGGCCACGGAGGTCAGGGCTTCTATCTTTTGGTGGATGAACTTCTTTTCGGACCAGCACGCCAGCCTTCCGATGAGGCCATATTCATAGGCCCGATCAACGCGCTCTTCCTCCAGTTTCAGTCCTCCAGTGGTACGCATGGCCGCCTGGATACAGGATTTCGCCAAAGCGCACTTCAAACATTCAGGCGGTGTGGTCCGTATGCCTTCTTCGCCCACAGGAAATACAATATCCAATCGACCGAAGCACTCGGGTCGCCGATCTGTGCGGTCATCAGCCATCGCTTTTTTGCACCAGAAGCAGAAACTCCGAAAATGAACTACAAAACCATTTCATTTTCATTCCCGCCTCCCTGTTGCGTGGTGCGTAGCACACAAACGGAAAAAAAGGAAGACTGCTGGCAGGTGTGACACCCGCCAAGGGCCTTTTTGCTGACCGTTGACACCTTGATGATCAGCGGTGGTGACGTGGCTCGCAGCCTGCAGCGGCCCCTTCTGCAGTCGGAAAGTCAACAGCCGGTGGTCGCGGTCGCAGCGACGGCATTACCAAACGGATTGCGGATCATGGGTGCAATGTGAAGCTCCCTGACCAAAGGTCGGGGCTCGCGGGAAGCAGGCCGGTCAAGGCGGCAATAGGAGCTTGGGGATTTGAGACATACGTTTCAAGACACTCGTAAGAAGTGTTTTTCGAACGACATTTTTCTCCACTCCCTTCCTCTTGAAAAATGATGCAAAGTCGTTTAAAAGATACTAATTGTGGTCGGGAAGTGAAAAAAAGCGTCTTCACAAGACCGCAAGAATCATCAATAATGATGGTTTCGTAAAAAGTCGATTGTGCTCGCTCCGTGAACATTTTGGGTGCCCCTGAGGTGCTCAGCTAAAATGCTAACACGCGGTGAAGCTCTGCGCTCAACTCGGGCTAACACCCTCAAACAGTTAGCATTTCTTAACGCTGAACACCTCAAGCGCTTTATCCCCAAAATGCTCAATTTCGCTCACAAGAGACTTTTTACGAAACCATCAATAATAAGAAGATTGTTGCCACCGTCTGAACCGTGAGCACCTTTCGGGCAGACCGGCTGTCGTACATTATGGTGTCCAAGAAAAGATCAAGAAACCTTGCCGGCCAGGGGCCGGCACCTTCAAAAAGACAGGACAGTCTGCTTTCTGCTGAACGCCTGAAGGCTACGGTCAGGGTAGCCAGCGAGATTGCCCACGAACTGAATACCCCCCTTGGCGGCATCCTGATGTACAGTCATCTCCTCTTAGAGGATCTGGCTGAGGATGATCAGCATCGGGAAAAAATTGTCAAGATCAATAAGTTGGCGCATCGGTGCAAAATCATTGTGCAAGGCCTGCTCGATTTTGCCCATGAAGAAACCCCTCACCCGAAGTCGGTCCAGATCAACCGGATATTGCGGAATGTAATAGGTTTTTTGGAGGATCATGTCCTTCTGAGAAACATCACCATTCAGACTGATCTTGACCCGGCCCTGCCTGTGGTTGCAGGGGATGAAAACCAACTCGAACAGGTCTTTGTGAATCTCATCATCAACGCAGCACAATCCATGGACGGAAGGGGCACTCTGACGTTGCGCACCGAGCTTGCTTCTGACGTGAACCAGGTTCGGATTGAATGTTTGGACACGGGTTGCGGTATAACCGATGAGCACTTAGGAAGGATCTTCGAACCCTTTTTCACCACCAAGAAAAAGGACAAGGGAACAGGCCTGGGCCTTTCCATCTGCCACGGTATTGTTCAGCGACACGGGGGAACCATGACGGTGGAAAGTTCAAAGGGACAAGGGTCCACGTTCACAATCCGTTTGCCTGCGGCCGAGATGGATTTGGCCCCGCGGGCTGAGCAGGCTGTGACCCTTTAGGCCTCGCGCAAGGTGTGGCACAGAGGCATGATCTGAAAGCAAGAAAAGTCTTACATCCCGAATACTTCTAACCGGAGCATCTCAAACTGATGGAGGCCAGTTACAACATCCTGGTGATTGACGACGACGCTTTTATGAGGGACGCCTGCCACCAGGCGCTTACCAAACATGGGCACAGCGTTACCATGGCAAAAAGTGGTCGCGAGGGGCTCGCCCTGCTGGAAGACTGGTCATTTGATCTTATCCTGCTCGATTTGAAGATGCCAGGCGAAGACGGGCTCTTTGTCCTGGCCAAGATCCAGGACCTCGATCCAGAGGCGATCGTCGTGATGATCTCAGGATACGGCTCCATTGAGACGGCTGTTCAGGCCATCAAGCTCGGGGCCTTTGACTTTATTGCCAAACCCTTCACACCGGATGAGCTGCTTAAAATGGTCAACCGGGTGCTCAGGAACCGTCGTCTCACCATCGAGAATTTGTGTCTCAAGCAAGATCTCCAGCAGCAACCCAGGCACACGGAAATGATCGGTGAAGGCCCTGCCATGGCAAAGGTCAAGGAGATGGTCGCCATGGTAGCCCCCACAGACAGCACCGTATTGCTACAGGGTGAAAGTGGGACGGGCAAGGGTCTTGTAGCCCGGAAAATCCATGAGACGAGCAAGCGGCGCGAACATCCCTTCATCTCCATCGATTGCGGCTCCTTGGTGAAAACGCTTTTTGAAAGTGAGCTTTTCGGCCATGTTAGAGGGGCCTTTACAGGCGCAAATGCAACCCGGCACGGCAAGTTCGAGATGGCCCACGGAGGCACCTTGTTCTTCGATGAAATATCCAACATTGACCTGGAAATTCAAGCGAAGCTCCTCAAGGCAGTGGAGGACAAGAGCATCTCCAAGGTAGGGGATCACAAAGTAGTCAAAGTCGATGTTCGTCTCATATCGGCCACAAACCGGGACCCTCAAGAGGCCATGGCCAAGGGACACTTTCGGGAGGATCTCTTTTTCCGGCTTAATGTGATCTCCATCCACTTGCCCCCTTTGAGAAACCGCAAGGAGGATATCCCGCTGCTGGTGAATCACTTTTTGAAACTGTTCAGCCACAAACAAGGAAAGGCCGTGCGGGGTTTTTCTCCTAATGCGATGGAAACACTCACACAATACAGCTGGCCTGGAAATGTTCGTGAACTGGAAAATACCATAGAACGGTTGATCGTATTTGCCCGGGACAAAACCATTACCTCCCAGGATCTCGTTTACTCCAATACCGTCTGTTCCCCAATGGTGACCACAGAACCGATCCGCCTGGAGGAAATGGAACGACAGCATATTATGAAGGTGCTGGCCAGCGAAAATGGAAACAAATCCCGAGCTGCTCAATTGCTCGGGATTGATCGCAAAACACTCAGGACCAAACTCAGGAAATATGAGCTTCCAGCCGCAGAAGGCGAGGTACATCCGGATGCCACCTGGACGCAAGGCTCATCATAGAAATAAATGGACAAGAGCGTTATCCGTGCTCGCTGACCGGAGTCGAGGCTGCTTTGCAAATTGAGACAGCCTCAAGCTGCATCGAAAGGAGGCCCCTTCGTGGCCATCGAAGATGTCATACGCCATCATCACAACCCTGATAGAGATCTGAAGTCAGATCAGAGCTTGCCTCCCTCCGACAACGTCAATGCCTATCTGAACTTCTTGACCATTGATGATATCATCTATCGCGTCATGTGGAATAGCGGACTCAGGAATGCAACGGCCGTGGAGTATAACACCAACCACAAGCGAATTTTCGGCCGTAAGGCCTTTGGCGGCAAAACCGTACTTGTGCGAGTCGGGATCGACGTTCCCGTCGACAGCAACGGTCGTATCTCCGGCGTTGAGAGGATTCGTAGCGCTATTCCCACCCTGGAAGAGCTCTCTGGTTACGGAGCGCGCGTGGTTGTCATGGGTCATCAGGGGCGTGCCGGCAAACGCAATTTTATCGAACTCGACCAGCATGCCCGAGTGATCAGGAAGTTGATAAACCGCCCTTGGCAGCCCAAGAAAACGGTCAGGTATCTGGGCAACCTGACTCAGAAAGAAGTTGTCGCCAAGCGGATCAGGTCACTGAAGGATGGCGAAATCCTGGTTCTAAACAATGTCCGTTTTCTGGTAGAGGAGGTCTTCATTAGGGACAAGCCGGGGTTGAGGCCCCACGAGGTCAACGAAGGGGCCCGGTTTGTTTCCATCTTAGAGCCGTTGATCGATTTTTATGTAAACGACGCCTTTAACACGTCTCACCGCAAGCATGCCTCCATGATCGGGTTTACGAATGTCCTGAACCTGGTGGGGCGGAAGACCGAGATCGAAATGATGGAAAACAGACAGGTCCTTCATATTATCGAATACCCCTTTGTGCCGGTTTTTGGGGGATTAAAAGTGGGAGACTATCTGGGGCTCATTAAGAACTCCATTCTTTCTGAGAAGGTCCCCTACGTCTTGCTGGGGGGGACTCCAGGGATCATTGCCTTTCTGAGCAAGGAGATCCGGCCGGGTGAATGGTACAACTTCGGCAGGACCACGGAAAGATTTCTGGAAAAAAACGTGAGCAAGGCCCTTGGCAGGTTTTTCGAAGGGCTTTACAGGCGTCCGGAGGGACGAAAAAAGCTGATTGCGCCCGTGGACTTCCTGGTAAAGTACGACTCAGACATAGTGAATCTGACTGCCAGTGAGATTCACAACCACCCCAAAAAGGATCAGTTCCACGTTTGGAGTATCGGGGAAAAGACCACCAAGCGCTTCGTGTCGTACCTCTTGAAGGCTAAGACCATCTATAAGAAAGGACCGGTGGGAAAGTGCGAAGAGCCTGGTTTTGAAGGGCCGGAACGCTTAATCCTCAAGGCGATCATGAAGGCTCGACAGAAAGGCGCCTACACCATTTCTTCCGGGGGGGACAGCGCCGAAATCGCAAAGAAACTGCAATTTGACGAAGACACGTTGTTTTCAAGGTTGAGCGACGCAGGGGGGGCCTTTGTCCATGTCTTGGAAGGAAACCGTATTGCCTGGCCCATGCTCCAGCTCAATACTCACTGGAATCTCTTTTATAACAAGAATCTGAGATCGGCCATCCCCTTCAACTATAACTTGAAATCACGGTATCGCCTGGAGTTGACCATCCCCCACCAAGGCCTCCCTGAAGCCCTCCGATATGAGTCGCCCCGCTAAGATCGCCATATTCCTCGGCGGCGCAGGGTTTTTCATCCTGGTCGTATTCCTGAACTGGACAGCCCTGGCCCAAAGGGTCACCGTGTGGTACGGCCTGGTCAAGGATCCTGAAAAAGTCAGGACTTTCCTGCGAGGCTGGGGCCCGATAGGAGCGCCACTGGCCTTCATAGGCATTCAGATTCTGCAGGTGATCTTTGCCCCTTTCCCGGGAGAGGCTAGTGGCTTTGTGGGGGGCTATGTTTTTGGCGCGTTGCCCGGGTTTGTCTACTCTTCCATCGGGCTGACGGCAGGTTCGCTGATCAACTTCATCCTGGGCCGGATTCTGGGAAGACGCTATGTGAAAAAGTGGGTCCCGGCCCCTTACCTGAGGAGGTTTGACTCTCTGGCGAAACGTCAGGGTGTGATTGTATTCTTTTTGTTTTTTGTTGTCCCGGGATTTCCTAAAGACTACCTTTGTTTTTTCCTTGGACTGACGAATCTCTCTGCCAGGGTCTTCATACTCATGGCGGCTGTCGGTCGCATGCCCGGCACCCTTATGTTAAGCCTACAAGGCGCCCAGGTTTTTCATAAAGATTACCCAACATTGATCCTCCTGACGGCTATCTCCCTTGCTTTTCTAATTCCTGCCTATTGTTTGCGAGGCCGGATATACGCATGGCTTGATCGAGTAAACCCTGCCAACAACGCCAAATCATAAAGCACGAACCCGATGCCTGATTCCCAAACCCATCGAAATAGCTCACTATTCCTCCGATTTTGCTCTGTCGGCTCGGCCAAATCTGAAGCAAATCTGAGCGCCAAATCTGCGAACTTATTCTTGCGTGAGCCCTAAGAGTGCGTTATGAGTAGACAAACTACAATAGCCTACCACCTAACAGTGAAGGAGACAGGCCGTGACCTACTGGAACTTCCGTGAACAGTTGAGCCGCCAAGACAAACTGAGACGGTCGGTCTATGAAAGCCTCAGGGACGAACTGGACCAATATCTTATAGACTACGGGTTGGTGGATTCTTATCACCACTTTGTGGACCAACATCTCCCCTATCCTTTCGTGGAAAAAAGGGAGCTGAAGCCAAGGGCACGCATTCCTGATGTGGAGTACGAATGTCACAACCGATTCCTTGTGATCTTTCTTGAAGATGTGATTCCCGGTGCCTATAAGAAGTACATACGATTCTTTGATGACAATAAGACGACCAAAGAGAACTTGATGCGTTCTGGAACCGTCCGGTTTTCGAAGAAATACTCCAGAAACACGAAGCTCTTTGAATCTTCCAGGTTCTCAGATTTTCTCAAGGGCTTGCTCCCGGTTGACTATGCCCTTCTCATCCAACGGGACCCCACGATCAAGGCAAGAAATAGATACAGCCTGTCTCATTTCCGTGTGCGCATTGACTGGCCCATTGCCGATGCCGCAGAGGACATGGCCCGCGATTTGAGATATATATCCAAGGAGCTATATGAGAAGGGAGAAGTTTACGCAGAGGAGATTCAAAAAAAGTTTTTTGAGTATTATGGCTTGCCCGCGGCATCAGGCGGACGCCGTACCGCCTCCGTAGTTGGGGCGCAGTTTCTAAGACGCGTCCCATGCATATCAACCATATATGTAGCAAGTTGCGAGTCAAGGGGCCTGTACCGTATCTCGGAAAGGGGCGTTTCAAAATACATACTCATGAAACTGACGGACAACGACATACAAAACATTGCCCAGATGCACAACCTGCAAGCCAGGACGGTGAAGAAAAACTATGTCGTCGCGGAAGAAGAAGGCGAAGGCATTGTGGTCTTTCAGACGACTTACGAACGGACCAGCCACGCCAGATTCCCGGAGGATGGCAAGCTAAGAGAATTGAACTCTGAATATTTCTGGATGACCGTCGTCAATCAGAGCATTTTACCCAAGGCAGGCGTATGGGACAAGACCCCTCTTCCGTACAGTATCATTTACACCTAGCTTTTGCCCATGCTGGGTTTGCAGACGGACACTATGCCACAATCTGCCTGAAATAATCGATGGTCTTTTCCAACCCCTCCGTCAGATGGACCTGCGGTTCCCAGTTGAGTTTTTGCTTTGCCAAAGCAATGTCTGGCTGTCGTTGAACAGGATCATCTTCTGGAAGCGGCTTGTATACGATCTCTGACTGAGACCCGGTGACCTTGAGCACAAGCTCGGCAAGACTCTTGATGGAAAACTCATGTGGGTTGCCAAGGTTGACCGGGCCGACAAAATCTTCACGCTGCATCATCTTCATGCACCCGTCAATCATATCTGAAACATAACAAAAGGAGCGGGTCTGGCTGCCATCGCCATAGATCGTAATCGGATCGTTTCTGAGGGCTTGGACGATGAAATTGCTCACCACCCTCCCGTCTGAAACCGCCATTCTCGGACCGTATGTGTTGAAAATACGCACTATCCTGACATCCACTTGATTTTGGCGATAATAGTCCATCATCAGCGTCTCAGCCACCCGCTTCCCCTCGTCATAACAACTCCGCAGTCCGATGGGATTGACGTACCCCCAGTAACTCTCCGTCTGGGGATGTTGTTGAGGGTTCCCGTAAACTTCCGAGGTCGAAGCCTGCAGAATACGGGCCTTCACCCGCTTGGCAAGGCCTAACATGTTGATCGCTCCCATGACACTGGTCTTGACCGTCTTCACGGGATTGTACTGATAATGGACAGGGGAGGCCGGACACGCCAAATTATAAATCTGATCAACCTCCAGGAACATGGGCTGTACAAGGTCGTGACGGATTACCTCAAAATTCTTGTGATCCATCAGGTGCAAGATATTTCTCTTTGATCCGGTAAAAAAATTGTCCAGACAGAGCACCTCCGCCCCCTGTGCAACCAATCTGTCACACAGGTGGCTGCCAAGAAATCCTGCTCCTCCGGTGACAAGCACTCTCAGCGCCCCCATAAACTCCTCCTATCTCGTTGTTTTGGCAACCCAGGCCGTTGTTTACCCGTGGCTGCGAATATGCTCTACAATCTTATCTATGGCTCCTGCACCCGCACTGATCCAATAGACCCATCTCTTTTTTCTAAAGACACGGTGGACCTGCCCCATGCCATCAAATGCTATGACCCGGAGGCCCTGGACGTCCAATTCACGATAATGCCTGAAGGGCGACCTTGCACTATGTTTCATCTTATGAATCATGACTTCAATCTGCTTCCCGGCAAGTTCCTCAGAGGAAGCTTCAGATACCCACAGGGTCGCTTTGTCGCCGCTATTGCCTTGATAATAGGCTATAAAGCCCCTCACCATATCGATAGGCATCCCGTGAAGTTGGTTGATGGCTTCTACGGCTCGGTCTCCAGTGATCACCTTCACGAGTTCCAGATCCTGGACATGAGCACCAAAAGGCAAAGAAGGTTCAGATGAATGGCACGCCGCCAAGAAAAAGCAGGCAATAATCCAAACCCGACAGGCTTTTCCAAGAAAACTCATCATGGATGGTCTCGTGAGAGATTTGTTCACAGGCACAGGGAAAAGCTACAATTGAAAGGAGGGGATGTCAAGCCAAGGCCCTCTTATGCAAATAACAGACCGATACGCTTCCGATCTGACATAGACCAGGTCTGCGCCAGGGGTTTGCCATCCTGTCCAGAAGCGTATCCATCCTTGCTGATAATCTTCTTAACCCTTCCATCTTCGTACAATCGATAGACCCACGTTTCATCAGCGAACTCAACCCGCATAATATCCGCAGGCAACACATAACTGACAATCGGCTCGAAATCGCTGAGGTCCGCTGACGCGGGCCAAAAGATCAAACACAAAATGAGAGCTGACGCAAAACAGAATCTCACTGCCCTACTCCCTAAATGATTCCCCCATTGGCTCTATTTCAACCCCGTCTCCCTTCATCGCCTGCAACAAGAAAGAGCAACTCTGGTGCCAAGCCCGCCTTTTGTGATTTATTTCGTGTGTCTTCAAAAGGTTATATTCTGTTACGTGGCTTGAAAGCCGAGAGAGATGAGAAATAAGAGTGCTATATTGAGGAAATGGAGGTGATATATTTTGGAAAAAGGTTTCTCTTTTCAGCTGACTAAGGGGAAAGAATCGTTACGCTGGGGTGTCGTTCATGGGTAGTTTGAGTTTAAAGATGAAAGGTGGCTCTTCGGTCCAGTCCGCTTCTCTGATCCAGACCATCTCTCCGATCTGCTCCGGTTCTCCTTTCCACAGTGTTTCGCCTTTCGGGAATGTGGCTACTGTATGAGAATTGCCGGCGATCAATTCCAGAACGCCTGCCTCCGTTGTCTCGCGGTCTTGACGCCATGTTTTCCCCTCCCGAATAGACTTTGCTCTTCAACCCATGCCACAAGCAGGGGTGAGCCTGTTCAAGTTCTTCAAGATCTATATGAAAACATCATGCCAAGTTGATCTGTTCTCATATTTTCCTTTATTTTTATAGAGTTAAACCAAATCTGAGGAGAGACAAGACGGAGAACATTGGGTAAATGAGGTCCTACTCTGTGAAAACAAGTGCCACTTGTATGCAATACAAGCAACTTCCCCAGGGGCAAGCTATTGTCGTGTCCCAGGAATACTTTGCATTATTCGGACGCAGTCCAAAGCCTGTTTGCGAGCGACATTGAGCATTTTGGGAGGCCAGACGGGTGGACAGGATAGAGAGATCAAGCATCGGTGCCATATGCCCTCTTAACATCCTGCACGTAGAGGGAGTAGTCGCGCAGGGGGATAAAGGATGCCGTATTTCGATTGTTCAGGACAAAGAACAGAAAACTGGATGTCGTGGCCAGAATCAGCACAAAGAGTAAGACGAGGAGACCACCGCTGTATGTAGCCCAACCCGGGATGGCGAGGTTGGTAAAAAAACGTATGGCCACAACCGCAAAGAGGATCCCGACCAGCAAAATGCTGAAGCCGCCCGCAGCAACAAGCGTGCGCGTTCCCACGACCTCCCCAAACACGGATATGGCGCTCAATCCGTGTATAACAAGGGATACAAAGTTCATCGTTGATTCCCCGGAAAGACGTGCCCCCCGAGACGTTGCCACCGTGCGAAGCGGCAGGCGGAGCTTGAAGACCGCGGCTGCATAATGATTCCATAACTCGGGAGATACCACCAGTGCAGAGAGGCCCTGGAACGGAATCACGCTGAAGTTGCCGACCCGAATTCCAAACCCTGTCAGCGCTCTGTGTAAGATCCGATAACACCAGTAACAGAACTTGAACAGAGGGGTTTCCAACCTCTTTGTTCTCTCGGCAAAAATGAAACGCTCCCCACCAGTGCCGGAAAACTCCGTGATCAGTCGGGGGACATCTTCCGGACGATCTTGCCCGTCGGCATCCATCACCAGAACAGCGTCGCACGGCACCTTCTCAAAGATATACGTCAAGCCTATGGCGATCGCCCTCTGATGGCCCAGATTCCTTCTCAGTCTCAGTACGTCAATGGCATCCACCTGATGAAGCCATTTCTTGACCAGGTTGGCAGGCGTGGGATTGGGCGACCCATCGTCGACCAGAAGGACGACGGGACGAACGTGACAGCCGGCCAGTGCAGAGTCGATCTGCTCTATCACCAGGCCGGCCGCATCCCAATCATTATAGACAGGCATCAGTATGACAAGAGCAAGTGAAGCGAGCTCCTGTTCGTCAGCCACCATATTTTGCTCCTTTCACGGCCCAGCCATGACCGGCCGGATTGCAAAAGCCCATGGAGAGCGATTAGCCCCCATTGAGACAAGAACTCAAGGTGAACCTATTCTCACCTGAGCCTGGTTTTTGGTGCCGTGAACATATGAGAAACACAATGGTGTGTCAAGGCGAGGTGCCATCCCGGGCACGGCAACGTCAAAGGTACGTCCACGGGAAATTAGAGCGTCAGAGCAAGTTCAGCAAGTCCGGTAACATCATCGCCTGGGCACGCCGCGCAGGGCTTGAAACCGTAGTTTTGAGGGCCTCTTGCCCATGAGGCTGTGGAGAATATATGATTTACATGTGTGTTTTTAGCCCTTATGTATTATTTATAGCCCATGTTGACGTTGATGGTTTCGCAAAACCCTTTTTGCGAGTCTATAATGTCGTGTCCATTGTAAACCCTATGGTTGCATAAACAACATGGAAAATGGTCAAAAGAGCAACAATAGCCTTTCTTTGCGGTCTTTTTGAGTATTCTTGTGCAATTGACTGCGAATGATATCCAGAAAACCAGCCATGTTGCTCAGCCTTCGGGAAAATGCCCCGGAAGATTTTGAACGAGGTGAGAAGGCGTGCGTTTGTCGATTTTTCTTTTCATACAGATGTCAGCTTTGGCCTTTACGGTAGACGCGGGACAGGCGCCGACTGGCAAGGGCAAGATTCCGTTTCAAGTCGGCGAAAAACTGAGCTATGTCCTCAAGTGGAGTGTCATTCCTGTCGGAGAAGCTCACCTCCAGGTTTCAGACGGCGCAGCGGCATTAGGATCACCCGCCTACCTTTTCCAAGTCTCGGTCAGATCATACCCCATGATTGACCTTGTTTATAAGGTACGTGATCACATTGAATCTTACACGGACCGATCTATGACCCATTCGCTCCTCTACAGGAAGAAACAACGTGAGGGCAGGCACAAGAGAGATGTCAGGGTTGCATTCGATTGGGATCAATCCAAGGCTCACTATTACAGGAAGGGGAAGCACAAAAAGACCGTCACCCTCTTGCCAGGCACCTTCGATCCCCTGGGTGTGTTTTATGTCTTCCGCTTGAATCCTTTGGTAGACAAGCTTGAGGTAGAGGTGCCTGTAACCGATGGCAAAAAATGCGTCGTCGGTAGGGCTACTGTGATTAAGCCCGAGATAGTGACAGTGGAGGCTGGAACGTTCGATGCTTTTTTGATTGAACCAGATCTGCGGCACATTGGTGGAATCTTCAAGAAAAGCGAAGGTGCCAAGCTCCAACTCTGGGTGACGGCAGACGATCGTCGCATCGTTGTCAAGGCGAAAAGCAAAGTTGCTGTCGGCCATTTTACGGCAGAGCTGATCGCCATTGAGGGCGTTGTCCCATGAAAAAACTTGTGCAATCATGTACAAACTAAAAAAACCTCCACTGATTTTCTCTATATCTCTTGGTGTCTAACAAAGTAAATAACGATTTCTCAGACGAACGGCGATTGGTCTCCGGCCTGAAGAAAAGGCAGGAGGGGGCATTTCGTGTGCTGATCCAGCAATATCAGGACAAACTTTTCAGTATCGCCTATGGTATTACCTTAGACAGAGAAGAAAGCCTGGACATCGTCCAGGAAGTCTTTTTGAAGGTATTCCAAAAGATTCATACCTTCAGAGAAGAATCAAGGCTTTCTACGTGGCTCCATCGTATCACGGTTAATCTGTGTCTAAACTGGCAGAGGAGATGGAAGCGAAGGTTCAGGTGGCATCATCAACCCCTCCAACGAGAAGGAGCGACTGATCGCCCGGAGTTGGCAACGAATGATGACTACGCAGAAGCCCTGTCCGAGAGAAAGGAATTTGAAAAGGTATTGTGGGAAGGGCTAAAGGCGTTGTCAGAGGAAGCAAGGGCCGTGTTTGTACTCAAGGAAGTGGAAGGTCTTTCGTACGATGAAATCGCCAAGACCTTGAAGATAAAGAAGGGGACCGTGAGTTCCCGGCTTTTTTATGCGCGAAAGACTTTAAGAGGGTTCTTGAGACCCTATCTGGAAGAGGGGGAAAAATCGTGAAACAACGCCATGGAGACACCGCTTGTTGTGGTTCTTGCCCTTGCAGGGGGTCGTGCCCTTACCCTCGGCCTCAGTGCCCCTAAAAACCCTTTTACAGCGGAACGCTCCTCTGTTATGAGTATGAAACCGCTGAGTCTACCCTGATATGGCGCTGGTTCAATGAACCTTTGGCCCGGGTTATGAAAATGCAGGAATTCAAGAAATTTAATCTTTTGTTTTTGTTGATTGTTCTGTTGGGGTTGGTGACCGGTCCCGCCCGGGCTGACCGTCCTGTCCATGTCGTTGTTGAAACCGTCCTGGCCTCTCAGGGCTCCCAATATCTTGACCCCCGCCTGTCCAGCCTGATAGAGGAACTGCGATCCCTCTTCCGGTATTCCTCGTATCGACTTCTTGGCCGGGACCGTCTGGCCCTGGGCATGGGAAAGACCGGCATGGTTTCACTTCCTGGAAGCAGAGTTTTGAAGATGACGCCTCTAACGGTGACAGGAGACAGGGTAGAGCTTCAACTCGTGATATCAAGAAAGAAGAAGCAAATTTTTCAGACCATGATCCAGCTCCTCAACCACGGCAATATTATCGTGGGAGGACCCAAATACAAGGACGGTTACCTGCTTTTCAATATTTCCACTTCCTTTTGAGCCTTTCCCCCCTAACGCTTTTTATCATCTTCAGCCCGGCTCCGCGTCTCTTCATCACCCCCCTAATAAACCGATTGAGTTTTTTCAAATCATTGGTGTCTAACACGGTAAAAGATCAGCTCATAAGGATGATGGTTTCGTAAGAAGTCGATTTTACGAGTCCATCAAGGATGAAGGCTCATGAAGATGGACCAAACGACATGCGATCCCACTTTGTTAAACCGCTTTTTCGATGAGGAACTCGGGCCGGATGAATATGCCCCGATAATCCACCATCTGAAATCTTGCCCTTCTTGTCAAAAGGCATTCCGATATAATCAATCTGTCTCCAGCCTTCTCAAGGCCGGCGTGGACGGAGCGCTTGCTCACGTCAGCCTTAAAGAATTAGAGGAAGGGGCCATGGCTCTGATTCACAGAAAGGGGGCCCCCTGGTGGATGAGACTTGGAAACCTGTTCGTGTCCAGGAAATTTTATGTCTCTGCCACGGCCATGGCAACAGGGCTCGTCCTCTTTTTTGCTCTTGTGAGAGGCCCTGCCCCTGTACCTGGCCCCAGTGCCATCATTAACTCTTTTGAGGGGGATGTTGCTTCTGTCATGATTTTAGAAACACAGCGGTCGCATCAGACCGTTCTCTGGTTTAGTGAAAATGCAAATGCCGTGGGTGATGACGGTAGCTCTGAACAAAACCAAACGGCTCTTTGAACCGCAAAAGCGAGCGCCTTCCCCGCTGCTTGCGGCGGGGTTAGCGAGCGAATCTGGAAATGATACCATCCTTACGGTGAAGATTCCCCGTGGCTTGCCGCGGGGAGGGTTCAATTTTTTGCAAGCAACGGTGTCCATTGTCTTGAGACACAAGAATGAAGGGGGGTAGAAAAATGAAAAACAAAAAACTTTCTATGATCATGGTCATGACGATCCTGTGTATTTTTTTTATAGTCACCTCTGCTTGGGCAGGCCCCAAGCAGCGTTATAGATGGGAAGGAGTCGCTATAGGAATGGGAACTGCTATTCTGGCAAATGCGCTTTTTAATGCGTCTTATTATTCTCCGTCTCGTCCTGCACCTGTTTACTACAGCGCGCCACCCGTCTATTACAGTCCCCCGCCGGCCTACTATGGTCCACCGCCTGTCTGCTATAGTCCGCCGGTTGTCTATTACAGTCCAGCGCCCGCTTATTACAGTCCACCGCGCTTACGTGCCTATGGACAATGCAGCCCCTATTATCGAGGCCGCTATCGGCCTTGGTAGCTGAGAGAAGTTGAATAAACGGACGAAGGCGAAATGACTTCCGGAAAGGAGGTGAAAACGGCTTATGAAGAAACGATCACTGCTGGTATTAACGGCTGTAGCCTTAGGCGTGGCATTTCTGGTTGCAGGAGTTTACGCGACCCAACCGGTGCCAGAGACCATCACGATGGACTCAAAGGTCTTTTTGAAGCACAAGAAGGCCCTGGTCACCTTCAGCCACAAGAAACACCATGTGGACTACAAGATTGCCTGCACCGAGTGTCACCACGTGTACAAAGACTGCAAGAACGTTTGGAAAGAGGGCGATGACGTCCAAAAGTGTGATACCTGCCACACCGAGGCTGAGGCACCCAAAGGCGAACAACTGGCCAAGAAGGAATTGGTCAAGAGATATTATTACTCAGCTATTCATGAAAATTGTAAAAGCTGCCACAAGGCTCTGAAGAAGGCGGGAAAGCCTGCCGGCCCCACGGCGTGCCAGGGCTGCCATCCCAAGAAAAAGTAGCGGTCAAGAGGAAAAACATGCATCCGGCAACCCCGGCGTTGCAAAAGTCGAGGATGCTGCAGATCCAAGGCGTTGAGGGTGAAGCTGTAGTCATTTACTGCGAACTCTCAACAACGTAGGAAATGCGGTATCATCGGCTTTCCCCAAGGGGAAACAACATGGCAGTTTTTGGCCTTTTTGTGGACCTCAGCGTCCGCGCATTGATAAACAAGCCATTGTATCGATACAACCTACTGTTATTGTGAACTTTGTGTCGGTTGCTATGGTGTTTATGCAACGTCGGGGTAAGTGTCTTTCTCACATCTTATCCTGTTTCTTCGAAACCACAGTGGCCTCATGAGATCGAGTCATGGCCCTCGGCGGCGAACCCGCGCCTGTCCTACCAAGAGGTCTCTCGACGAGGTGCCCCCACACATCCGGCTTGACGCACCGTGTCGTGATATTATAGAGTGTGCTCCAGCTCCAAGGATGACATGAGGTCTGTCCCTTTGGGGCACGTGACAGGCAGGTGTCAGCCGTACCAAATAACACGGCCAAAAAAACCGCTGAACAATAAGGAGGCAACCTGATGAAAAGACTCATTTCAATTGCTGCAAGTCTGGCCCTGGCGACATGCCTTTTTTCCTGTGCAGGACCGACACAACAACAAAGAGGAGCGAAAACAGGGGTCTTGATTGGCGCTGCGACCGGCGCAATTCTTGGACAAGTCATTGGCAGGGATACGGAGGCCACACTTATCGGCACAGGCATTGGTGCCGTGGTTGGTGGTCTTGCCGGTCATCAAATCGGCGCGTACATGGACAGACAGGAGCAGGCGCTGAGAGCGGCGATTGGTGCAAGCGAGGCTGCAAGTATTCAGAGGACACAGAATGTTCTTATGGCCACATTCAAGAGCGATCTGTTTTTTGACTTTGACTCTTCAACCCTGAAACCCGGGGCATATGCTGAGATTGGCCGCGTCGCTGACGTACTAAACAGTTACCCGCAAACGACCATCCGAGTTGAAGGGCACACGGACTCCACCGGTTCTGAGGCTTATAATCAGCAATTGTCCGAAAAACGCGCAGAGGCCGTCGAGCGCGCCCTGTCGCAGAGAGGGGTAGATCCGAGAAGGATGCAGACGGTTGGTTTCGGTGAATCGCAACCCATATCTTCTAGCAACGCCATGAATAGAAGGGTGAACATCGTCATTATTCCTATCTAGTCCAATGCAAGCGTATCAGAAAAAACAGAACAGGGAGGTCAAAAAGATGAAAACGCTTTGGATAGCCTTGGTAGCCTTGGTATTGATGATTTGTTTTTCCCCTCTGAATGCCTTCTGCGGCTGTGTAAAAGGAGACTGCATAGATGGACACGGGACCTTTGTTGATGCCAACGGCGAGAAATACGTGGGTCACTTTAAGGACGGCAAGAAGCTGGGAAAGGGCACTTTGACGTCCCCTGACGGGGCAAAATATGTCGGTGAGTTCAGGGACAACATGATGAACGGACAAGGGATTTTTCTCCGTCCCAACGGTGTCAAGTATGTGGGCCAATTCAAGAACAATAAGTTGTGCGGAAAAGGGACGTTAACCTCTCCTGACGGCAAGAAGTTGGTGGGTGAGTTTAAAGATGGTGAGTTTGTCGGAAGATAAGTGAGCGGTCTTTGACACAATCTGGTTTGAAGCCTCCCCGCGGGAAACCGCGGGGAATCTTCACCGTAAGGAAGCTTTTCATTTTCAGATTCGCTCGCTAACCCCGCCGCAAGCAGCGGGGAATGCGCTCGCTTTTGCGGTTCAACAGCACCTTTCGGCATAGGATGGAAATGTGACAACTGGTTCAAGAGAAAGTCTGTAACCCCTGCCTCAGGGAGGGTATGACGTGGGAGACAAGGTCGTTATTTACGGCAAGCTGGGTTGACCCTACACCAACCAAGCCAGGTCGGCTTACGGAGAGAAGGCCACCTACATTGACGTTCTCGAGGACAGCAACAAGCTCAACGAAATGCTGAAACTTTCCAACGGCGTTCGGAAAGTGCCGGTCATCGTGGAAGACAAGAATGTCCAGATTGGTTATGGCGGGTCGTGAGGGGTATGACGACTCATCGGTGATGGGCCACGAGAAAACCGCCGCCTTGTCTTGCTAAGGGCCCTCCTTTACGGGATCACAGAGGGGTTCCTTGGTCTGAACAAGAACGCCCCTGTATCTGGAAGACAAATGAAACCCCTTGTTCTCAATCGGTCTGATGGAACAGCTATCTCGCCGAACAGTAAAGAGATTGCGCAACAGCTAAAGAGCAGAATGGATCATCTTAAGCTGAACTTCTATGATCTGGAAAAGGGCGGTGTCGATTACGATGGCATGAAAGACGCTGAGGCTTTTAGAGATTACAAGGCCGCAACAAGGGGTCTTTCCTCGTTTGATCCAGACATCTTAACCACCAGAGAAGCAAAGTTGGCATTCTGGATCAATATCTACAATGCGCTTGTGGTCCACGGCATTTTGGAGCTGAACATCAGGAAAAGCGTAAAAGAAGTTTCATCGTTCTTCGAAGCCGCTTCGTACAATGTTGGGGATTATACCCTTAGCCTGGATGACATTGAACACGGCATACTCAGGGCCAATCAGAAGAAACACCTTCTGTCTCTTAAACCCTTTGGCAGTGGGGACCCGAGGAGGCGCCTTGTTGTTGAAAAGGTGGACCCAAGGATACACTTTGCCTTGGTCTGCGGTTCCAATTCCTGCCCACCCATTGACGTTTATGAAGAGAAGGAGATTGATGAACAACTGGACCTGGTGACCACCGGTTTTATCAATAGTGACGAGGTTAGGATAGAAAAGGCTGCCGGAACACTGAAGCTGTCCAGGATATTTAAATGGTATAAGGACGACTTTGGCAGCAGGGAAGATCTCCTCGCTTTCATCATCCGGTATCGCTATGACCCGGAAGAAAAGGCTTTTCTAAGGACACTCGCCGGTGAGCTTCATATTTCCTATATGGATTATGACTGGTCACTGAATCTTGTATGATTTGATCCTGCTGAAAAGGGTTGATGATGGACAAGACCCGAAAACTTAATGTCGCCATTGTGGGTGGTGGACCTGGGTGTAAGGCGATCATGGACATGATATTTGCCGAAAAGCTCAGTCAGCTTCAGATGAAGCTTGTTGGTGTAGCCAGTACCAATCCCAAAGCGCCGGGTTACCGCTACGCTCAGGAAATGGGCGTTTATGCCACGGAGGACTATCACGACTTATATGCGTTCGAAGGGCTCAACATGATTATCGAGCTGACAGGTCGCGAGGACGTAGCCAATGAGATTTCCCGAACCAAGCCGGAAAGTGTTCGACTGATGGACCATGTCGCCGCGCACCTGTTTTGGGATGTCTTTCAGATTGAAGAACAAGGGCTTGGCGAACGCAAACGGGCGGAGGAAGCCCTTAGAAAGGCACACGGCGAGCTGGAAAAGCGCGTTAAAGAGCGCACCGCCACGCTGGCCAAGACCGCCGAACAATTGAAGCTTGAACTCACCGAGCGAAAACGCATGGAGGGAGCCCTACGGCAAAGCGAAGAGATATTGCGAACCATCAACGTAGAGTTGGCCCAGGGCTTATCCGAGGTTTTCAAGGCGTTGAATGAAATATCTTCAGGGGACCCGGAAGTCAGAATCCCCGAAACGTCGAAACTCGATCTGATTGCCAAATTAAAGCACATGGTGAACCTGACCGCCGGAGACCTCGGAGAAATCGTTGATCTGTCTCATGAATTTGCTATCGGTCTGGCCGAACACTTTGATGTTTTGCATCGGGTCTCGAGAGGCGACCTAACAGCACGGGTATCCGGGGGGTCGCAAGTAGAGCTATTGGAATCCCTAAAGAACGTGACCAATCAGATGATTGAGAGTGTTTCCCAGGAAATGGTGGAACGTAAGCGCGTGGAAGCCAAACTCGAAGAGATGTTTGACAAGATCAAGAAGGGCCATGATGATCATTTATCGATTCTGAATATGCTGCGCCTGGGAATCGCGACGATAGGCCAGGACGGGCGAGTGACATTCTTGAACGAGACGGCCCGGCAGCTCATGAGAAAGACTGAGCACGCAGTCTTGGGGAAGCCTTGGGAAGAGTTGTTCTTTTTCAAGGAAAATGACAAGGCCCGGCTACGGGAAATGTTACGAGGCGGCCAAAAGGGCCGAAGGAAGTTTCAAGCCCAGGTCGAATTCCAGCCGGGCCGGCGTTATTGGATGGACATCGAAGTGC
>CAZCXI010000002.1:0-60360 GCA_964502635.1 uncultured Desulfobacterales bacterium | reverse complement strand
AAACAAAAGGAGGTTTAGCTATGAGAAAGAGTCGCCTCATAAATTGTTTTCTATCTCTTGTAATCATTGGATCTCTAGTGAGTTGTGCTACTCCGAAGGGGATCACCAAGCAGGAACAAAGATCTCATGTGCTGAAAATGAAAAACGAGACACTGGCGAAATTATATGCCGAGAAACCAGAAACAAAAAGCATGGTCAAGAAGGCGGCTGGGTACGGAGTATTTAGCAATATTGGTACATATATATTTCTGCTCGCCGGAGGCAGTGGCTATGGGGTCGTGGTCGATAATTCGACAGAGCAGAAGACCTACATGAAAATGAGATCAGTAGGGGTCGGTGTGGGGATGGGTATAAAGGACTTCCGAGCAGTATTCATATTCAAAAACAAGGAAGTATTGAATGAGTTTGTCGAGAAAGGGTGGGGATTTGGGGGGCAGGCTGATGCTGCTGCCAAATCAGGAGATAAAGGTGGCGCTGCGAGCGGTGAAACCTACATCGAAACTGGCATTATTATCTACGAGTTGACAGAAGCCGGAGTAGCTCTTCAAGCAACCATAGCCGGAACCAAATTCTGGAAAGCTAAAGACTTGAACTAGCTTTTTTTGGTCGAGATAATTCAACTCTTTGAATTCCAGGCCTTGAGACCTGTGATACCTTTCACATATCTGACCGCCAGGGGCGTTGTCGACGAATAATTGGGGATCAAAGAGTCTCTCAGAATCACATCCTACGCAAGGTTAAAAACGGGGTCGATTTTGACTTCATCTATGATGAGGTGAAGGAGACTTATGGAGCAAAAGGTCAAGGGATTTGGAAGAGAATGCTTTGACGACTAGGAGGGTGACTTGAAATCATTAAGATCCATAGTTGGGCTCATCTTATTTGGTGTATTTATTTTGTCCGGGGCAGCGAATTATGTCATCCAACAATTCATTATTCTCCCAAGCTTTACAGATCTTGAATACCAAGAAGCCCAAACGGATTTGCGGCGCTGCATGCGAGCAGTTACAAGAGAGGTTGAGCATCTCGACACTACTTGCTTGGATTGGTCGTCGTGGGACGATACATATGACTTCGTTAAATCTCGGTCCAAGGAATATGTTGAGAGCAACCTGGTTTTGAGTACGTTCACAGCTAGTAGACTTAATCTCATCTATGTCATCGACACACATGGGATAGTGGTTTGGGGTGAGATATATGACCTGGAAACAGAAGAACCCGTGGAACTGGCGGGTTTTCCAAAAGATGCTTTCCCAAAGACTCATCCTTTAATCTCATACGAAACGGGCGAGAGGCCCCTGTCGGAGGCAAAGATCTGCGGCGTTTTTATGACTGAGCAAGGCCCCATGCTGGTATCCTCTCGGCCAATTCTAACTAGCAATGATGAGGGACCAGCTCGAGGTTCCTTAATTATGGGGTGTTTTTTTAACGATGAGATGGTGAAGATGCTCGTTGACCAAACACAAGTGCCCTTTAAGGTTTTTCCTGTTCAGGATGATTCATTGGCTGAACCCACAAGAGAAATCTCAAATCGGATCACACAAGAATCATCCCATGTGATTCAACAAGACAGCCACCTGCTGATTTACGCGAACTATCCCGACATCAAAAACGAACCAGCGCTCCTGATAAAGGCAAAGATTCCAAGGGAAATCTCTGCTAAAGGACACGCTACAATGAGCTATGTGTTGACTTCAACGTCGATATCAGCACTGGTTGTACTGATATTGATGTTGTTGCTTTTGCAGCGAACAATTATCAGGCCGATAACAGCTTTGACGGAGCATGCCCTATCAATTGGAAGGACCGGTGATCTTTCACGTCGTCTATCCATGCAGCGCCAAGATGAAATCGGGACCCTTGGAAGAGAATTCGACAGGATGTTGGAACAGCTTATGAAGACGCACAGTGATCTGAGGCGTGAGATCACCGAGCGCAAGCGGGCGGAGGAGGAGCTGCGCAAGAGTGAAAGCATGTATCGCATGTTGATTGAATCCACAAACAGCTTCGTTTTTTCTCTCGATGCTAATGGAAGTTTTGGTTTCGTCAACCGGTTCTGGACTGAAAAAGTTGGCTATTCTGCCGAAGAGATCATTGGCACAAACGGATCTGATCTGATTAGTGCTGATTCAATGGAAGAAGTCAGGAAGAACTTTGCCCAAGTCTTAAAGGGTGAGTTCGTAGGAAACTATGAATTCAGATCAAAAACAAGAGATGGAGGATTTATTGATGTCTTAGTCAACTTGACTCCCATATGCGATTCATCGGGCCAAATCGTCCAGATATTGGGAACGGGTATAGACGTGACGGAGCGCAAGCGAGCGGAGGAGGCGCTGCGGGAGAGTGAAGAGCACTACCGATCTCTTGTGGAGAATATTGAACTTGGGGTGACACTGATAGATTTAGATCATAACATAATTATGACAAACGCTGCCCAGGGAAGAATGTTTGAGAAATCTCCTAGTGATTTCGTCGGCAAGAAATGTTTTAGGGAATTCGAAAAACGAGAGAGGATGTGTTCCCATTGTCCTGGAGTTCGGGCTATGGGGACTGGTCACCCAGAGGAGGTTGAGGCTGAGGGCGTAAGAGACGATGGAAGCCGTTTTAATGGGAGGATTCAAGCTTTTCCAATTTCGGGAAAAGATGGAAGGGCGACAGGATTCATAGAGGTTGTGGAAGACATCACTGACAAGAAGAAACTCGAAGCGCAACTCCAGCAAGCCCACAAGATGGAAGCTATTGGCACGCTGGCTGGAGGCATTGCCCATGATTTTAACAATGTCCTTGGTATCATTTTAGGCAATGCGGAATTGGCCATGGATGAAGTGCCTGAGTGGTATACAGCCCAAGAGAACCTGAAGGAGGTGCGCAAAGCCTGCTTACGAGCAAAAGATATGGTAAAGCAGATTCTTGCCTTCAGCCACCAGACAGAACTGGAGCGAAAGCCTGTAAAACTTAGCCCCATTATCAAAGAATCTGTAAAACTATTGCGATCCTCTCTTCCAACCACCATTGACATTCGCCAGCATATTTCAGCCGAGTCAGACACGGTGTCTGCTGATGCCACCCAGATAAGCCAGGTATTGATCAATTTTTGTACCAACGCGGCCCATGCCATGGCAGAAGAGGGGGGACTCCTGGAGATAGGCCTGGAGGACCTGGAGCTTGATGAGGATGCGGTGCGCCAGTATGATGATTTAAAGCCAGGAAACTATGTCAGGCTCACGGTAAGTGACACAGGCCATGGCATTGAGCCGGAAATAATGGACCGGATCTTTGACCCCTATTTTACCACAAGGGAAGTAGACCAGGGCACGGGCATGGGGCTTGCCGTGGTCCATGGTATTGTGAAAAACCATGGTGGTGTCATCATGGTAGATAGCGAGCCTGGAAAAGGGGCTACTTTCCGTATACTCCTTCCCGCTGTTGAGAGCGGAGTCATACCAGAAGCCGAGGCCCCTGAAGCCGTTCCTGGAGGCAGCGAGCGAATACTCTTTGTTGATGATGAGCAACCCTTGGTGAACTTGGCAAAAAAGATGCTGGAGCGGCTGGGCTACGCGGTTGTTACCAGGATGAGCAGCCTGGAGGCCCTGGAAGCATTCCGTGCCCAACCTGACAAGTTTGATCTCGTGATTACGGACATGACCATGCCCCATATGACGGGCGATAAGTTGGCCAAAGAAGTCATTAGAATTCGCCCAGACATCCCAATCATTCTCTGCACTGGCCATAGCGACAGGATTGATGAACTACGGGCCAAGGCCATGGGAATCCGAGCTTTTGTGATGAAGCCTTTCCTGAAGCGAGATATAGCCACAACAGTCCGGGAAGTGCTGGATGAGAAGTGACCGTGAAGGCTTTGCAGATATAAGATGCGGCCATAAATAAACCTAAGCTTGCGTGGAGCAGTTGTTTAAATATGCCCGCTGTCATTCATACGTGGTCGTGTCGAAACAGTCATATACTTGTGGCCGTCCCCGCTATCGTTCGCGTAGCGCTGAACTGACCCATGATGTGGTTATGGCTTTTGGATGCGCTGGCAGCTAGCACTGCGACTTGACGACTCCTGTTAATAAGGTATATAGTTACCTCTGCTTCAGGGTGCCTCGTCTTCAAAGATAAGGAATTTCAAAGGGGAAACCCTATGGGACCGAACAGGGCTCCGTTCATCGTGTCAAAGATACGTTTGTGCGGGGCCTTTTTGTCTTTTTGACAAAGGGAGGACGGGCTCATGACCAACAAACCTACCTATGAGCAATTGGAAAAAAGAGTCCAGGAATTAGAACAAGCTGGACTTAAAAACAAAGAGTATGTGGAAGAACTGAAGAAATACCAAAATATAGTCTCTTCAACTCCCGATGGTATCGCATTCCTCGATAAAACCTATCGATATATTATTGTCAATGATGCTTATGAAGGGGCTTCAGGATTTGATCGGGGACATTTTTTAGGGTTAACCGTGTCTGAATACCTTGGTAAGGAGGTCTTCGAGCAGTTTATTAAACCGAATTTTGATCGATGTCTGCAAGGCGAAATTGTCAATTATCAGGAATGGTTCAACTATCCAACATTGGGCAAAAGGTTCGTGGATGTCACCTATTTGCCGTATCGGGATGATTGTAATCGCATTGCAGGCGTTATCGCAAATACGAGAGACATCACTGAGCACAAGCGGGCGGAGGAGGTGCTGCGGGACGAAGCGATCCGCCGCCGTATTCTGGTCGAGCAATCCAGAGACGGGATCGTTGTCGTCGACCAAAACGGCAAGGTGCACGAGGCGAACCAGCAATATGCCAATATGCTCGGTTACTCTATGGAGGAACTACATCAGCTCCACGTGTGGGACTGGGACACCCAGTGGACGCAGGAGCAATTGCTGGAAATGATCCTGGCGGTCGACGATACCGGCGCTCACTTCGAGACACGGCACCGTCGCAAGGACGGCACGCTTTATGACGTCGAGATCAGCACCAATGGGGCCGTGTACGGGGGGCAGAAGCTGGTCTTCTGTGTGTGTCGGGACATCACTGAACGCAAGAAGGCGGAGAGGGCCCTGCAAGAAAGCGAGAGATTGTTAAACAGAGTCGGGGATATCGCTAAGATCGGTGGTTGGGAGATGGACCTTGAAAAAGGCGGCAAGGCAACATGGACGAAAGGGACTTACGATATTGTCGAGATCGAACCGGACGAACCAATACCAGGAGCGAATGAACATGTAGATTGGTATCTTCCGGAGTATCGCGAGATGATAAAGAAGAAAATGCAAAACTTAGTGGAAACAAGACAGCCCATGCGGTTCGAAGCAATGCTCAAGACAAAAAGAGGGAACTTAAAATGGTGCCAAGCTATTGGGGAAGTTGTAGAGAGGGATGGCAAGATTGTCAAATTGAGGGGGACCTTTCAGGATATCACAGAGCGGAAGCAGGCTGAGGAAGAAGTGCAGGAAAGCGAGGCGTTCTTGAATGCGATTCTGAATAGCATAGCTGATCCGATTTGCATCAAAGATGAGAAGCATCGTTGGGCGCTGGTCAATGACAAGTTCTGTGAGATATCGGGGATTTCCCGGCAAGGGTTGCTCGGGAAATCGGATTACGATTACTTTCCAAAGGCAGAAGCAGATGTCTTCTGGAAGATGGATGAGGGGGTGCTGGAAACCGGCAAGGAGAATTTTAGCGAGGAAACTCTCACCAATGCCGCTTCAGGGAGAACCATCTTCTTGCATACCAAAAAGAGCCTTTACGAAAGTGCCAAGGGAGCGAAATTCATTGTAGCCATAGGAAGGGATGTTACAGAGCAGAAAATGGCGGAAGAACGGCTTCGCCATGCCCAGAAAATAGAGGCCATCGGCACCCTGGCCGGAGGCATTGCCCACGACTTCAATAACATCCTGGCTGCCATGATAGGCTATGCCGAGATGGCCATGGATAGCACCTCCGACCAACCAACAGTGCAAACGGATTTACATGAAGTCCTCAAGGCAGGCGTTCGGGCCAGGGAGCTGGTCCATCAGATCCTTACCTTCAGCCGCCAGACCGAACAGGAGACCAAGCCCGTCAAGGTGAAGCTGGTGGTAAGGGAAGCGACCCGGCTCCTGCGGGCATCAATCCCTAGAACCATTGAGATGGTCCCAAGTATGCTAAGCGATTCCTCGGTCATGGCTGATCCCACACAGATCCATCAAGTGGTCATTAACCTGTGCGCCAATGCGGCCCATGCCATGGAGGAAAAGGGCGGTGTGCTGGAGGTATCTCTTGAAGATGTGCTGCTCGATGCTGACTTTGTAGCCCAGCACCCGGATGTTTCCTCCGGGCTCTATGTGAGACTGATCGTGTCCGACACAGGACACGGCATGGACCCGTCAACAGTGAGTCGGATATTTGAACCGTACTTTTCTACAAAGGAAAAGGGGGAAGGCACCGGCTTGGGTCTTTCTGTGGTCCATGGCATCGTAAAGAGCCACGGTGGTGCTATCACGGTATACAGCGAGCCAGGCGAGGGCAGCACCTTTCATGTGTACCTCCCGGTTGTTGAACAGGACGCACCGGCTGAGATCACAGCGGAAGGAGTTCTCCCCACCGGATCGGAGACCATTCTTCTTGTTGACGATGAGCTCTCCTTGGTGAACCTGGGAAAGCAGATGCTGGAGGGCCTTGGGTATGGCGTGGTCACCAGGACAAGCAGCCTGGAAGCCTTGGAGGTTTTTCGAAACCAGCCGAGCAGATTTGACCTGGTTGTTACCGATATGACCATGCCGACCATGACAGGGGATCAATTGGCCACAGAACTGATGAAGATCCGACCTGACATCCCGGTGATTCTCTGTACGGGTTTCAGCAGAAAGATTTCAGAACCAGAGGCAAAGGCCATTGGCATTCGTGCCTTTGTGATGAAGCCTTTCCTGAAGCGCGATATAGCCACAACAGTCCGGGAAGTGCTGGATGAGAAGTGACCGTGAAGGCGTCACGTGTTGCTTTTCTATCCCTTTGGTGGAGGTGGAGGTATTCCCTCTTTATCTGCATCAGTGATTCAGCATTGCCAATGTTTGCTTTATGCTCTAACAGGCAAGGAATTCAGAGCCCGAAGTCTTGAGGTTTCTTGGACAAACCTGCGATAAGATGGCTTGAAACGAACAGGGTCGCATCTCACAAGTCATTCGACCAGACAACCCCGCCTTCGGCGGAGCTGCCGCCTTGCCGTCGCTATGCGGAAAATGCGCAGCATTTTCCTGCTCGCGACGTCTGCGGTTGCAGGTCAATTCCGTTGACCATCGATAGGATTGCCAAACGATATCGTTCATGTTATTGTAATACGAAACAAGATCGATGGAGGTTATGACATGCTGACCGTAACTGTATCGCCAAAATATCAAGTCGTTATACCAAAAGTGGTCAGGGAGGCATTGCGACTTCGCCCGGGTCAAAAAATGCAGGTTTTAGAATATGGTGGGCGGATCGAACTTATTCCAGAACGAGATATTAAAGAGCTTCGCGGATTTCTCAAAGGCATAAATACTGACTTCGAACGTGAGGAAGATAGATTATGAATATCGTTGATTCTTCAGGCTGGCTTGCATACTTCGCGGACGAGCCGAATGCCAAAAAGTTCTTGACACCTTTGAATGACGCGGATTCGCTTGTTGTCCCAACGGTAACGATATATGAGGTTTTCAAGGTAGTTCTAAGAGAGTCCAGTGAGAATGAAGCCTTGCTCGCAGCCGTTGCTATGCAAAAAGGAAGGGTTGTGGATTTAACAGCTTCTATGGCGATTGCTGCCGCAAAAACAAGTCTGGAGCACAAGATCCCAATGGCTGACAGTATCATTCTCGCAACAGCAAAAGAATTCGAGGCTACCATTTGGACTCAAGATTCAGATTTTAAGAATATAGAAGATGTGAAGTATTTCCCCAAGAAATAAGTAGGGTGGACAACCGGCCAGTTCACCAGACGGTTGTTTCGCCGCGCTTCACACCGACCGGTGACTTCTGCGTTATGTTGCTGTAGGAAATAGATTATGACCCTATTGATAATAATATTTGGTGCTCTGACTCTTTTGGCCGGAATAGTCATTGTAATTAATCCGGAAGTTATATTCGGCTTTCTGCAAAATAATTTGGACAAGCTGTTACTGCATATTTTAGCTGTTGCAGTAAGACTGGTTATTGGTGTTTTACTAATATATCAATCCAACGTATCTGAATTTCCGTTTGTAATTGAAATTATTGGTTGGCTCTCAATTGTTGCCGCTGTATTTCTAGCTGTAATGGGGCGCCGTAATTTCAATCGGTTAATGTCATGGGCTTTGTCTTTATCAAAGCCTTTTGGCCGTGTTGGCGGTGTCTTTGCAGCGGCGTTTGGCGCATTTCTTATTTATGCTTTCGTTTAGTAAAATAGTGAAGCAGCATAACAAGTCGGTCCACCGGAAATTTATTACGCTCCGCTTCGTAAAATGCCGTGACATCGAGCGTTACCACTCTCGGCTGGAAGTGTAAGGAGGAAAGACGTCCGTGCCGCTTCGTCTGCTTGAAGTGACCATTCCCATAGAGGAACTCGAACGAATTGCCGTCTTATTTCAAGACATACCGGTCGTTCAAGTCGGGACGTCAGAATCGGCGAATGCTACCGGCTTTGTTCGTATTCTTGCCGACGCTCAGGACACAGAGGCCCTATCAGACCTCTTGGTCAGTCACTTTGGGTCACGGGACAACTTTCGGCTGATACTGCTCCCCGTGGAAGCAACCTTGCCACCTGTGGAGAAGCCGTCCAGCAAAAACCTGGTTGCTTCAATCACGTCACTTCTTTCTTGAGTTTCTGCCGAACGGGATGCCCAGTTTGCGCATGCGATGCCTGAGAGTCCCTGGGTTTACGCCCAGAAGTTCGGCAGCTCCCCCCTTTCCTTCCACCTTGCCGCCTGTCATTTCAAGAGCGGTGCGAATATGCCTAGCCATAGCCAAGTTCAGGTTTACAAACCCATCTCCTGAGGCACTGAAAGACTGCCCCTCGTGCTCAGAGACAGGGGGCTGTAGATAAGAAAACGTAAGAGGCTCCCCCCGACTTATAATCAATGCACGCTCCACTGCATTTTCAAGCTCCCGCACGTTTCCTGGCCAGCGATAGGCCATCAGCTGGTCAAGGGCGCCAGGAGCCAGGCTGGGAATCCCGGTCAGCTTCATTTCTCGGGATTTCTTCTGCATAAAGTGCTGCACCAGGGCTGGGATGTCACCGATTCTCTGCCTGAGAGGCGGGATGGCGATGGGAAAAACCAGCAGCCGGAAGTAAAGGTCCTCGCGAAATCGCCCTCTTTCGATCATGCTCTGAAGGTCACGGTGTGTGGCGGCTATGACCCTGATATCCACCTGTATGGGTTCAGTACCCCCCACTCGCTCAATTTCCTTTTCCTGCAGCACCCTCAAGAGTCTTATCTGAGCCTCTGGTGTAAGCTCTCCGATTTCATCAAGGAATATGGTGCCTCCATGGGCTCGTTCGAAGCGGCCACGCTTTCTGCTAAGGGCGCCTGTGAAGGCTCCCCTTTCGTGGCCGAAAAGCTCGCTGTCCATGAGCGTTTCCGGAATCCCTCCGCAGTTGACCTTGATGAAGGGGCCCCCCTCACGAGGAGAAGCATTGTGGATCGCAGTCGCAATGACTTCCTTACCCGTCCCCGTTTCTCCCAGCAACAACACCGGACTGGAAAGAGGTGCCACCTGACGGACCATTTCCATGACCCCCCTTAACCCAAAATCGGCACCAATGATTTCCGCACCGCTTATCCTTTGAAGTTCATCGTGCAAGTAGCGGTTGTCATCGACCAGGAGGTCCTTGAGTTCGAGCAATTCCCGATATCTGAGGTTGTTGGACAGGGCTATGGCGAATGGTTCTCTCAGAAGCGAAAGCAGCCTCAGGTGTTCTTCGGTAAACTGATCCCACCCTTCAGCCCAAAAGGAGACACTGCCGAGCCATTGCTCCTCAAGAATGAGACGAACAACAATCAACGATGATTTTCCCCTTCCCATGGCTCTAAGCACCGGTCCAGCAAGGGGATGCTCATCGGCCCGATTGGTAACATAGCCTCTTGAATACTCGTCTTTTTGCATCAGCGCACGAATTTCAGGAGGGTAGGCCGTCGGCAGATTAACGTACTTTCCGCCCTCACGATCAGCGATAGCGTACAGGGTCACTGTTCCCATGCCGGGGGAGTAGCAATGCAGAGCCGATTCCTCTGCTGGAATATAGTCCTTGATGTACGATAGGCACCGCCATAGGGATTTCTCTATGATTAAGCTCTCGCAGATTCTGAGTGTGGCCTCCCGAAAAAAATCATTCTCATCCACTGGCATGCCCTCCTCCAAGTGCAGGGTTTCTGTCATATTTATCAGCCCAGCATGCAACCGTCAAATATGTTAGCCGTTTCTGACACGTTTCACAGAAAAAGTCAAGGGAATGCCTTCGCCTATCTGGTGCTAAACTACATAACCAATTGAAAATACAAGAGTTTATCTCTTTGTCTCTTTCTTGGCACGCGTATTGCCCAAGCGAAAAGCAAAGCATCAACAAATTGTCGATAACAAGACCTTTGATATGGGAGCGAAGATATGGAATCGCTGAAACTCATTGGGGTGCAGACGACGTGTGTGGACATGGTCCTAGACTTGGTCACCGAGAAACTGGACAGGAAGTTTGTCAGGGCCATGGAGCGCTGCCACAAAGAAGATCCCGACAGAAAGAGGGAGATGACCCTCCTAAAAAGGACGGTTCTCGTTTTGATGTGCGTGGGCCTTGGCATCACGGCTATGTCCATCATGATCAAGTTCGCAGCAGATGGTCAGAGGATCTATGCGATGCTCGGATAAATTGCGGACCGGGTTGGGCCGAGACTCTGGTTTGTTTGCAAAGGTGGGGGGCGGTTACGTGAGTCATTGGAATAATCGGCCAGGAGAACCCCAAAGAAAAGACAGGGGGGGCTTGACCTTTGGCGGAGGCTATGACTTCTCGCTAAATAAGAATTTGGCGATTACTCCATTTGTAACCTATAGCTTCGGCGAGGCGGATGACCAAGAGCACAACGCATTGACTTTAGGTATTGGCTTTACGCTGCCATGGGGGCGCGGTGTTGTGTTGCGAGTCTTCAATGTAAGATGAGCTGAGCACCGTCACCCACCCAAGAAGGAAAGGGGTGCACTATGAACAAGTTCTTGATTTCTGCGGTGTTGATCGTGACAGTGCTATACTCATCAACCTCATCTTATGCTGCAGATGCTGTTGGCAGAAGTTGGTATTTTGGCATCGGTGCCTCCTATGCTTTCGAAGATTTTGACGCAGAGAAGGCAGAGAATGACCTCGAGGGAATCGCCAGGGGAACAGATTTAGATTTTGACGACACTTCTGGATTGAATGTAACAGTTGGTTATCATGTTGCCGATTGGCTTTCACTTGAGTTTGACTTTAATTGGTTGGTCGCATTTGAAACGGGCCAATCAATGGAGATTGGTTGGGCCGGTGATCTGGACGGAGTGCTGGATGTGATAACGTGTATGGCAGTCGCCAAGTTTACTTGCGGCCTTGAACCGCTGAAGCCCTTTATTGTTGTTGGAGGAGGCAATATGGACGCTGACCTTTACTACACCGCACCCAACGCACCAGATCTCCGAGTCACCACCTCATATTCAGAACCACAGTCAGATTTGTGTGCCAAGCTGGGCCTGGGAGTAGACTTTTTTGTAACCAAAAGAGTTTCAGTCACATTAGAAGGAAGCTATGTGTGGGGCTTCGGAGACCTTGATGCGATTAAATATTTTAACACGACTTTAGGAGTTGGCTATCATTACTAGAATTTGCTGAGCCATCGAGCTTGCCGGCTTGAAGAGGAGCTTCGAGAAGTGAATCTATGTTCAATTGTCAAAGACAAGAACAGGGTCAAATTTGGATCTCTCTTTCTTGCTTGAATGCCCGTATATAGCCAGTCCCACCGAGTCGGCGTGGAGTTTCGAGTTCTGCAATGTTGTGTTCCTGTTTGAGAGTTTGAATTTTTTGGGTTCCCATTAGAGATCTATAGCGAAACTGTGTGGGTGACGAGTGTCAACATTGGCAAGCTTATGTTACTGGGTTTCTCGATGATGTGAGTTTCCATAATTTGGGAATGTTGAGAAACTCTCAGCTTCGAATATTCAAGGATGGCAAGCTATTGATGACCGGATTTTCCCTGGAGTCAGAATGGATACTGGGAAGACGTTTGAAAAGATGTCGCCTTGAAATATTAGAAATAGTGTAAAGCAATCGAATACACTAAACTAAATAAAACGGAGGCTGGTAAAATGAAAAATGAAAACAGGGCAACCATTCTTATTTTTTTGTCAATAATTATGATTTTAATCCCAAACTATGCACTTGGCGAATGGTTTGGCGACATTTATCTTGGTATTCACTCTACTGAGGCTGATGAAAATAAAATTCAGTTTGATGGAACAACAATTAAAACCCTTTCAGACTCTGATACTGGGTCTCTATTCGGGGGGCGCATTGGGTATTGGTTCGAAAGTTGCCCATGGCTCGCATTGGCAATAGATGCATCAGTTTTTCAATTAGATTTCGATGAGATAGACGTTGGGGTTGCCCCTGTTTCGACATTATTAATGGTTCGTCTACCATTACATTCAAGCCAGGCGTTTCCAAGAGGTAAAATTCAACCATATTTGGGAGTTGGACCGGGGTTCTTTTATACAGGTATGTCAGAGTTCATAGAAGAAGCACCAACTGCGGGAAGAGTTTTAGATGATAGGTTATTTGATTTGGGTTTGGACGCACGGTGTGGCATATATGTATTATTTAAAGAAACAACTGGGATCTTTCTTGAATACAGGTTCACAGAATTTAGTCCTAACTTTAAAAGCAGTGCGACGGGAGGGGAAATTGTTATGGAACCCATTTTTAGCACCCATTTCCTTTCAGTTGGTGTTTCGTTTAGATTTTGAATTGTAATAACACCAGTCCGCTCAACCATTTGTGTTAATATGGATCCGAATGACAAAGTTATGAGAGAGCATTTTCGCTTCATCACAATTCTTATGCTATTGTTACCTTTCACTGGATGCCTCTACATACCCCCTCTCGGGCGTCAAATTGGAAACGAGGAGCTTAAAGCAATTAGGATCGGCTCTACTACTAAAGCAGAGGTGACTAATCTTCTCGGAAAGCCCGACCTTTTAAAACATCCACAATTTTATGTATATGACTCCGGGAAAAGCTATGGATATATTATTAGCCAAGGTCCAATTGTCTCTGTAAGTGAACAAAAGTATAGGATCCTTTTTGAATTCACTGAAAATGAAGTTGTCAAGCGATACAACGTTGAGCCAATTTACAGAGAAAAAGTGGGCAGCCTGTCTGAGTTGCCCGACAATCAGACAACGTCGGGAAAAGAAGTTCTTTTTCAAAAGGCCGGTTTTAGAGAATTAATTTTGACAGGCGTTGGAATCACGTGCGTTGCTTTTTCGCCTAACAGCAAGATGGTTGCCGCCCGTGATATAAAGGGTCGTTTGTGGTTGAACGACCTTGATACTGGTGAATTATATCTATTGGACAAACAAAAATTTAATAACTTTAGATATTCACCTGATGGCAGAAGCATAGCGATGATAGATGAAAAAGGCTTTGTTAGGATTTTGGATACTATAACATGGAAGGAACTTGTTGTTTTTCGGGGTCACGGAGAAAGCTCTTCCTGGAGCTGGAGCAGGGATGGGGCCCGTTCTCTCTCGTTCATTCCTGATAGCAATAAGGTGGCGATCGGTGGTTACCAGAAAGGACACTACTCCTTAAAAATATGGGATTATTTAACAGGTAGTGAAATTATGACAATTGATGTGCCAATTAAATCAATTTATAGAAATCTTACATCTATCGCAGTTTCTTCTGACGGCAAGCTATTAGCTGGAACAACTGTTAACGGTGTAGGGATTTGGGATGCTATTAAAGGTTCTTATTAAGGGATTTTGGATCCACAGAAAAGGCGATTTAATGATAGGATTGCATTCTCTCCGAAAGGAAACATACTAGCAGTCAATAAGGGAACTCATGTAGAGTTGTGGACTGTCCTGCAACGTGGGACCGACATATTATCGCCTGCCCATAATCAAATTGGCGAGTTACTGGATGTGTTTCTTTTGCCATCCGGAGATATATATGGAAGCGGACAGCTATCCTTTAGCTCAGACGGAAATAAGATTGCTGCTACCAACGGCGGTAATGTTGTAATATGGGACATATCTCAATCGCGCGAACTCAGGCGTCTTTCATCGCCAAAAATGAATAACATCGATGATGCGGTTTTTTTTACTGACGTGGCATTCAGCTTTGAAAGTGACTACTTGGCTGTTGCTGCAGAAACTGGTGTTTATTTGTGTTCGGTGCAATCCTTGAATGATTAAAATCACCGAAGTTCAGCTTGGAAGAGGACGCTCCAAACGTCACGCTTCTCATGCCAAGCGTTACTGCATAAAATGGTCATAAGTGCTCGGTCCAATTCAATAAAAGAAAGCAAAGATTATTCATAATATTCCAAGTTTTTGTTCTTTATATGACTATACACAAGATATTGCGGTGATGGCATCTAGTATTAAATCTGTGATTTCTCCAACAGATAGGTAGCTGGCCTTAGGAAAAAAGGGGACATTCTATATTGAATTGTTGTGATAAGGCAGGGGTAACAGGCCGGAGTTGGAGGTGGTATGCCAAGACAAGCGAGGCTGGACTCACCTGGGACGCTGCACCATGTGATAGTCCGGGGGATAGAAAAGCGCAGGATCGTTGACGACCGATGGGACCGGCGGAATTTTGTGTCTCGATTAGGTCAGGTGGCGTCTGATACTGAGACGGCCATCTATGCCTGGGCATTGATGACCAACCATGCCCATATTCTTTTGCGAAGCAGCCGGCATGGCTTGTCCCGATTTATGCGGCGTTTCTTAACTGGCTACGCGATTACATACAACCTGCGCCACAAACGCCATGGTCACCTTTTCCAGGATCGTTACAAGTCGATAGTGTGTGATGAGGATAGCTATTTGCGGGAACTTGTGCGGTACATCCACCTGAATCCTTTACGGGCCGGGGTGGTAAAGAGCATTTCTGAGCTTGACCAGTACCACTGGTGCGGCCATGGCGTGTTAATGGGCAAGATCAACAATGAGTGGCAGGACCGGGACTATGTCTTGTCATGGTTTGGCGAAAGGCAGGGCGATGCCAGGAGGGCGTATCGGAAGTATGTTCAGGATGGCATGGATGAGGGCAAACGCCCTGATCTGGTTGGTGGCGGTCTGATTCGGTCTTTAGGCGGCTGGTCTCAGGTGCTTTCTCTTCGTAGAGACAACCGGCGGGTGCTTTCAGATCAGCGAATACTGGGCACTGGCGAATTCGTTCAAAGGATCGTTGGTGAGGCTGATGAACGGATCAAATGTCAACTTGGAGGCCATGAGTGGAGGAATAGGAAAGCCAAACAGGAGATAGAGCAAACGTGCAAAGCCGAAGGCATTAATCCGAAAGAGCTCCGCATGGGTAGTCGGCGCGGCCGCATTGCGAATGTAAGGGCGCAAATAGCCAGCCAATTGGTTGAAAACTATGGATTTCCACTGTCAGAAGTTGGTCGCCAACTGGGAGTTACCACTTCTGCCATTTCCAAGGCCATTAGCAGATTGTCAAAACCATGATTCACATAGTCGCCAGCGTCCCCTCCGCGTCATTTGGACTAGAGATATAAACACTTCTAAGCTTCGCCGCAGCGGACGTGTAACAAGCTTGGCTGTCTTGCAATCTGCTGCGTTGCACTTAAAATTCTGTGCTTGATATCGGTCTTAATTTGGTACTATAAAGAAACGGGTTAAACAACGAAAGGGGTCTTTCTACGGAATGAAAATAGCATATACAGGATTAAATCTACCGCAGGGGAAGATAAAGTACAATGATGGGATCTTCGTGGGCCTTGCCGAGAAGTTTGAGCCGGCAAAGGTGTCGCCGTACTACTTCGAGTTTTTGCCAGACGACTACGAGTCGGCTGACGTCATAGCAATGGCGAATGAATATGTTCTGGATTTGCTTATTCTTGACATGGAGAAAATCGAAGGCAGACTGTCGAGAACACAGGACCCGTCTGAAAAGGGGGTGCTGGAAAAATGCCTGGCGCAAATTGAGGATCAGAAGCCAATCTGTGATCTGTCCCTTGACAATGTTGAGCGGACTATTGTCAAAGCGCTCAGACCATTGAGTTTCACACCTACGCTGGTTTACAAGGACACCTCACCGGACGCCAATATTTTGTGCCGTGACGCAATGGAGAAAGCCGGCATGATGTTTTTCTACACAGTGGGCAAGCAGGAGGTTCATGCATGGTTGGTTGAGAAAGACGCCGGCGCCTTAACGTGTGCCGGAAAGATTCATTCAGATCTGGCCCGGGGATTTGTCAAGGCGGAACTCGTGCGCTGTGAGGATATGATGACAGTCCACAACATGCAGGATGCACGCTCCAAGAAACTGACCAAACTCGTCGACCGCGATTACGTCATCCCAATGAACAGCATTCTCGATATTCGCTTCAACGTTTGATGTCCTATGCGAAAGGGCATAGTCATACAAGAGCCAACCACCGGTTCCACCGGACACCGTTGGCGGCGTTGAGCCGTAAGGTTATATGATGCCAATGGAATATCTTGATAGGAAGCAACAATCAAATGAAAGGAGGAGGTAAGATGTTAAAGAGAGTAGCTTTAGCCGTAGCGATTGCGGGGGTATTTCTGTGGGGAACACTTGCGTTTGCAGGAGTTGAAATGCATGAAGGACTGTGGGAAATCACCACAAGGATGGAAATGCAAGGCATGCCGATGAAGATGCCCCCGAGAAAGCACACACAATGTCTGACAAAAAACAACATGCTCAAGACGATGGTGCCGAGAGAACAGGATGAGGAAGAAGACTGCAAGATTACAGACACCAAGATAAGCGGCAATACGGTGACATGGATTATGAAATGCAAGGGCGAAGGTGCTATGGAAGTGACTGGTCGGACGACATATCACGGTGATACGTTCGAGGGCACTATGACCATGATATCAAATGATCCGGACGAGGGAAAAATGAAGATAATTAATCACATTAGTGGAAGGCGTATTGGTGAATGCAAGTGAACCAAAACGCAGCAAGAGTCGAGAATGCTGAAAGAGGCAGGCCGTCTGCCGAACATGCGCCCTTCAGAAAGTGATCCTGTACGACAGGGCCAAGGCCTGACCTTCATGCAGTCTCATCACCGAGGCCTCTACCATTGAGTGATCCTTTAGATATTGGAAGAAGTCGCGTTTTTGTTTGCGATTGTACTTATGGGCACTGTTTACTGCACTATAGATATTGCCGGAGTAAAGTCCGATTTCAAAAAAGGCGATGAGACCGCCGAGACCCTCGTTGTCGTGATCAAAGGCCTCGTAGGCGGCATAGATCATGGCTCCGTTTAACAAGAAGGCGATGAAGGCGTCGCGATACCTCTCACAATAGACGTGGCCGGCGCCGGGGACCACGGCAAGCCAGCCTGCCGTGGCTGGGTTCTTAGTTTCCAGGGATTCTTTTTTGTTCATATCGTCTGAAAGCTGTTTTAGCCGGTAGGTATCCCTGTTCTTTGGGCTGATGCTGTCAAAGGAGGCCCGGGCTTTTTCCCATTGGTCCATCTCAAGGTAGATCCATCCCCGCTTGTAGTAAGCCTTATCCTTCACATCCAGATCCGAGGATTTCTTTATCAGGCCGTCCAGCGCACTTAGGGCGTTACTGAACTGCTTAAGTTTGACGTAAGACTCGCTCATCTTGAAGTACGATTTCATGACGAGCCCTGCGTCCTCACACTCTTCAATCATGGCATGAAAGGACTGTACGGCTTGTGTGAATCGCGCCCCTTTGAGGTATGATAACCCGATTTTATACCGGGCCATTGCCACCCGAGGGTCTTGAGGGAAGAAGTGCATGAAGCGTTCATACTCTCCGATGGCCCTGTAATACTCGCCTTTCGCAAAATAGGTTTCGGCAAACTGGAACTGATCGTCGGCTTTTATGACAATGGTTGTCTGCGCATGGACAAGGGGCGGCGCAAGAACGGACAAAAGAAGCCCTAAGGCCGTGACGAGAACCTTCCAGTATTTGCTATTTTCCATGCTTCCACCAAAAATCATTGTTTGCCACGGGGTCGTAGCACTTCTCTTTCCCATGAACCATGACCCTTGGGGAGAGCTCTAACTCATCGCGGCCACATCGGTAGAGGCGATCCCATGTCATCATCCAGGCCATGAAAAGGCCGTGTTTTTCAAAGCATGTCATAGTGTACTGAGAGCAGGATGGGTACATGGGGCACTCGCTCCCGTCAACTGGTGAAAGATACTTTCTGAAAAACCTGACGAGGGCGACCGGTACATTTTGCGGGCCAGCTGCCTTGCCTCGGTGGATATCCGTCGCCTCAGGCCCTTGCCATGGACCTTTCATGGGATCATCTTGGGCCACGGCCACGGCGGCAGATAGGACAAGGAGAGCAGTTAGGATATATGCGGGCCTTTTCATAGATGACACCAGCACAATAAACCGGGCAAAGGCAGAGCCCACGGTCCCCCAAAAGCATTCGGTCCGTGGGCGTTAAAAGACCAGCTTATGAGCAACCAGGGCAGCCGTCAGGACCAAGCCCAGGGCGAGATGGGTCTGGATGGTCAGGGCCTGGGCCGGGATGATCTCGTCATAGGTCTGGTAGTGAAGGTGCAGGATCTTCATCGCCTTTAAGGCCAGGGGCAAGGTCAAAAGGGCTATGAGATACAGCCACGAGCCTCTCTGGGCCAAAACCCAGTAGAACACCACTGCGTAAGGGCCCAGCATGAGCACATAGTAAATCCAGCGCGACCGGTTGCGGCCCAGTCGAACGACCCAGTTGCGTTTTCCGGCGCCTTTGTCTGCGCCGTAGTCTGGAAACTGGTTGATCCAGATCACCGCCGCGATCAGAAAGCCCAGGGGAATGCCCAGAGTGAAGGCCTGCCAGGTGAGAAGCCCGGTCATGACATAATAGGTCCCCCACGTGATCAGGGGGCCAAAGGCCAGGAAGATAGTCACCTCTCCAAGCCCCCGTGACATGAAGCTCACAGGAGCTGCGGAATAGAGGTATCCAGCCAAAAACCCCATCAGCCCGATCACGACCACAAAGGGGCGGCCTGTCAGGGCCAGCCACACGCCTGAAGCCGTGCCCAGGACAAAGAAACCCATGGCCATGGTCCATACTGTCTTGGCGTCCATGAGGTTGTCCTGGATCACGCGGCTGCCACCGCTAAAGGGGGTCGGGTGAAGATTGATACGGTCGCTTCCTGGATCATCGTAGTAGTCATTGATCAAATTGGCACCCAGGTGGAGAGCGCCGACGCCGAACAAGACGACAATGAGACGCCCCAGGTGAATGGCTCCGTGCGAGAAGCCGAGGGCAGCCGCCAGAATCACGGGAAGAAGAGAACCTGTCAGGAAGGGCAGGCGCATGGCTTTGACATAGATGTTCATGGGGTGTTCTATCCTTTCTCCGTGGTGTCAGGATCAAGCAAGAATAACACGTATCAAAACCCGCCAAGATCTGCAATGCTTTTTGGGTACACCAGGCCGTGTGATGCATGCCGGCCGTTTTTCCCTTGACACGGCAACCGTTTTGGCATAAACGGCAAACTGTGGTGCCCTTTGGGGCTTAATAGGGAATCCCGTTGGAATCGGGAGCGGGCCCGCCGCTGTGACCCCGCCCTTTTCCGTTTGGAAAGGGAGCTTTTCTAGCATTTTTGTGCCACTGTTCTGATGACCGGGGATGGGAAGGCCGCTGGAAGGGTGGGGGAGCCAGAAGACCTGCCACAAGACACCGCGTCTCACGTCCTCGCGAGCCAGGGTTGTGGACACAAGAACGGTTTGAGGATAAAAAAGGGACATCCCCAGGCTGAGCAATCAGTCTGGGGTTTTTTTTGGCCCAAAGGGTGATGGTTTCGTAAAAAGTCGATTTTACTCACTCCGTGAACATTTTGGGGGCCCTTAAGATGTTCAGCTAAAATGCTAAGACTCGGGCTAACGCCCTCAAACAGTTAGCATTTTTTAACGCCAAACATCTTAAGTGCCTTTCTCCCAAAATGCTCAATATCGTTCGCAAAATACTTTTTACGAGTCTGTCAAAGGATATATTTGGCTGGTTTTGTCTGTGCCCATCGCGTGAAGCGCTTGTCAGGAGCGACCACCCGTGGGGCGCTGCCTGCCTTTTGGTGTCCGGGACCGTTTTTTTTCATGGTGAGGTCTTTTTGCTTGCGCGGTCGTGCTGCCTATGGAGAGGCCGGAAAGAAACCAGACGGCTTCACTGCTGAAGGAGGGGCTCACGTTGAAACACATCCTTGTTTCATTGCTTTCACTGTTTGTGCTGACAACAGCCACAGCAAACGCTGAAGTCACCGATTTTGAAGATCTTTCCCTAAGCACGGATTCTTACTGGAACGGTTCTGATGGTTCGGGGGGGTTCACCAGCGGCGGCGCCGGTTTTAACAACCTTTATGATGATACCTATGGGCCGTACTGGGAAGGGTTCGCATACTCGAACATGACGGATACACAAACCCGGGGTTTCGGCAACCAGTACAGCGCGATCACGGGCGTTGGGATCAACAGCTCCAGCAACTATGGGGTGTCGTACTCAGGGTTCTATGGGATTATACCCACGGTCACTTTTTCTGAACCGATCACCGTGTCCGGCGCCTATTTGACGAATACGACCTACGCCTTCTGGACGATCATGGAGGGCGGGGCCTTTAGCAAGAAGTTTGGCGGTGACGGCGGAGACGATCCGGATTGGTTCAAGCTGACGATCACCGGCACGGACGAGGAAAACAACCCGACGGGCACCGTCGACTTTTATCTGGCGGACTACCGTTTTGATGACAACACCAAGGACTTCATCGTGGACCAGTGGACTTGGGTGGATCTGAGCAGTCTGGGTGATGTCATGAGCCTTGAGTTTGCCTTGAGTTCCTCCGACACGGGGGACTTTGGCATGAATACCCCGGCCTACTTTGCCATGGACCACTTGAATGGCTTGCCCTTTGCCGCCGGCACGGACCTGGATGGGGACGGCATACCGGATGATCAGGAGGTGGATGTCCGTGTCGACCTGAATGGGGACGGCATCCCCGATTTGTTCCAGTCTGAGATCAAGTCCGTGAACACGGTCGTGGGAAATGGGCAAATGGGGTTGAGCATCGAAAATTCGCCGCATGTGACTGAAATCGTCGATATCGAGTCCGTGAACCCCCCGTCACCGATTCCCGAGGATGTGACCATCCCGCTGGGTTTACTGAGCTTTACCTTGCAGGTGCAGGACCCCGGGGATCAGGTGACCGTGAGGGTGTATCTTTCTGAACCGGCGCCAACCGGAGCCAGATGGTACAAGTATGATGCAATAGACGGCTGGCGGGAATACGCGCACGCCCATTTCAGTCCTGACGGCACATATGTTGACCTCGAACTCAAGGATGGAGACTTTGACTTGGGTGATGCTGACAGGATTGAAGACGGCATGATCGTTGATCCCAGTGGTATGGGATTGCTGCCTGAGGCCACGGCACCGCCGGAGTCCGCTGCTCCCAGCGAGGGGGCTGACGGCAGCGGCCGTGGCAGCCTCGGCTGCTTTGTGGCTGCGGCCGCCTCGGGATGGGCGCCCAAGACATTGAAGCTCCCTGTAGCAAGCTACAGGGAATCTTCGACCGTAAGGAACGCTGACTTTTTTGGATGCGCTCGCCAACCCCGCAGCAATCTACGGGGAATGCGCTCGCTTTTGCGGTTCAACACACCTATGGCGATGCTGGTCTGGGCGATTGCTGCGGCAGGCTGCTTGACGTTGGGGGCATTCATAAGGTTCTTTTCCAAAAGAGTTGGTAGGATCATAAGGATTGAAGCCTCCCCGCGGCAAGCCACGGGGAGGCTTCACCGTAAGGAAGTTTTTCATTTTCAGATTCGCTCGCTAACCCCGCCGCAAGCAGCGGGGAGTGCGCTCGCTTTCGCGGTTCAAGGATTCGAGGGTTCAAGGGTTCGAGTAAACTGCTTAAGAATCATAAACAATTAATGGATCTGCATACCCCCTCCAATCAATCCGGCCTCCTTTCACATGATTGCGAAGGGGTACAAGAACCTATGAGGCGGGGTTGGGAGATTGTTTTGGAAAAGTCAATGTCCATGTCGAAGTTTCGCCTTGCCCTGGCCGGCATCCTCCGAGCGGGGTGGTGCTTGACCTGCTTGTTGTCGTGTGTCCTTTTTGGTGGGGGTGTGTCCCACGCTCAGAACGCGGGTCAGGTTCGTGGGGGGCAGGGAGAGCAGCCTCGGTTTGAAATGGATGAGGTCGTGGTGACGGCGGCCAGGATTGAAGAGTCAGTCCGCAACATCCCGAGAAACGTGACCGTGATCACGAGAGACGATATTGAGCAGGCACCGAGCAACAACGTCGTGGACCTCCTCGGCAGAGAGTCTGGCGTAAACCTCCGGAGCTTTTTCGGACACGATAAATGGGCGGGGGTCGATCTGCGGGGCATGGGGGAAAGCTTTGTGAGTAACGTGATTGTCATGGTTGATGGGGTGAAGCTCAACACACCTGATTTGCTGCCTCCCGATCTTTCTTCGATTCCGTTGGATCAGATCGAACGTATAGAAATCTTACGCGGTGCCGGCTCAGTGCTCTATGGAAGTGGGGCGGTTGGCGGGGTTATCAATATCATTACGAAGAAAGGACAAAAAGAGCCTGAGACACGCCTGTACACGTCGTACGGCAGCTATGACACCTTTGACGGGCGGGCGTCCCAGCGAGGGCAGGTCAAGAACCTCGGTTTTAATTTGAATGCGGATTATTATGATTCCGATGGATACAGGGATAACGGCTACCTTCAAAAGAAGGATGCCGGTGGCCATCTGGACTACAATTGGAGGGATGTTGTCAAACTGACGTTAACCGCTTCCTACCATGAAGATCGGTACGGCTTGCCCGGCCCTGTGAGTAAAGAGGACCTCTTTTCAAGGGATCGACGCACCTCAACCGATCGTCCGGAAGATTTCGGAGAACTCTCTGACCAGCGATGCGTGGGTGGCATTGAAATCGACCTGGGTCGGTGGGGTGATGTCAAGGCCCACCGAGGATACCGTTTTCGGGACAATGACTTTATTCTGGCTTTTAGTCCCCTTATCACGAAAGCGGATCAAACAAGCAACATCGATGAAGACACGAGAAACTTGGATGTGACCTATCATAAGGCATACGAAATCAAGGGGCTCGAGCATCAATTTGAGTGCGGTTTGGATCATGATAAGACCGACTACATCAGGGAAGAGCTCGCGGCAAAGAATCGTGAGAACAGTGACGCGGAAAGCATCGGCTTTTTTGTGACCAACGACTGGTCCGTGACAGAGGATCTCAGCGTGCGTTTGGGGTACCGGTACAACGACTACGACGGTCGCTTCCGGACGGATCAACTGCTCTTCTTCGGCGATGTGAAAAGATGGGTAAACGGGGACGTATTGAAGAGAAATTTTTCCAATAACGTCTACGATGCCGGCATGGTTTACACCCTGAGTCCTGAAGTGAGTATTTTTGCGAGCTATGCCACGAGTTTTCGCATCCCCAATGTGGATGAATTCGCCCAGGCAGAAGAGGAATTAAAACCTCAGGAGGGAACCCACATCGATATTGGAGGGCGATATGGTTTTAAGGGTCTCGTGGAAGTCGCATTCACCGTCTTTCAAATCGAGATGGAAGATGAAATCTTCTTTGACGAAGACGCCCGGGTGAATCGCAATTTTAGGGACACAACAAAACGGCGCGGACTGGAAACCGACGTCAGGCTTTATGCGACGGAGTCCCTCTATGTTTGGGGTAACTACACCTACACGGAAGCCAAGTTTGAAGACAAAGACACCACGGTCCCCCTGGTTCCGGAGCATAAGGCATCGGTCGGGCTGGAATGGCAGATCCTTGAGCCGCTGGTGCTATCTCTGACCGGGACCTATGTGGGCCCAAGATTTGACGGTAATGACCAGGACAACAACCGGTTCGATGTCCTGGACCGCTACAAGGTTTTCGATGGCAAGCTGACCTACCGCTACAAAGGGGTGGAGTGCTTTGTTGGGGTGAATAATATCTTTGATGAATTGTACTCAACGATTGCCTTTAGTGAGACCTATTATCCCATGCCGACTCGCAACTATTTCGGAGGCATAACGTGGATCTTCTGAAGAAAACCAGACGCCGGCTTCGTTTAGGATGGGTTTTCTGGTGTGCCTTCTTGCTGGCTGCACCGTTCTTGTCGATGTCGGCCATGGCCGGGCCTTATCCCCCGGCCGCAGGGGAGCCCGGCTCCACGGCCATAGACAAGGATGATTCAGCCTTTGTGGCCTGGGCCACAGGGTGGGAAGATTACGAGCCCGGCTCAGAGGTGGACGCCGCCTTTCAAACGCCTGAAGAAGCGGTTGGGAAGGCGTCTGGAACCGCTTCTGACGTGGTGTCTCTGGGCCGGGGCGGGCAGATCACCATGACCTTTAATACGCCCATTGAAAATGGGGAAGGATGGGATTTTGCCGTGTTTGAAAACGCCTTCAGCGACACGTTCCTGGAATTGGCCTATGTGGAGGTATCGGCAGACGGCAAAACCTTTGTCCGATTCGATAATGACTCGTTAACCCCGGAGCCTGTAGCCGGATTCGGTGCCGTGGATCCCACGAACATCGCTGGTTTTGCCGGCAAGTACAGGCAAGGATATGGCACCCCCTTTGACCTGGAAGATGTGGGGCTCGACCAAGTCAGCTACGTACGGCTGATCGACATCGTTGGCGACGGCGCGGACGAGGACACCAGCGGGCATGTCATTTACGACCCTTACCCGACCGTTGGAAGCGCGGGCCTGGACTTGGACGCCGTAGGCGTGTCAAACGGGGCAGCCTATCCGGGCGGCGAGATCTCTGCCCCGGAGCCCAACACTGCGCAGGGACCCCCTCCAGCAGATGGCGAGGCCGGCATTGGAGACGGTGGCGGTACCGGTTGCTTCATTGCCACGGTATTCCAAGACGTGTAGGCCGAAAGCCGGAACGTTCTTGCCTCCACCCCAGGCCCCTCATGGCCCTGTAGGCATACCACTGGTTGTACCAGTGATCGGACGCCTTTATCCTCCTCAAGATCTCCTTGATGGCCCGCCTGTCTCCTCTCTGCCCCAAGGCCCAAAATGCCATGGAAACCACGTCGGGATGGGGATCATCCAGCAAAGCCAGCAGGTCTGGATAGGTCTCCGGGTGCCGGCTTATCCCCAACGTCTTTGCCAACCAGTAGCGCTCGGGCACGTTCGGGCTCGCCGGTATGCGGCGATAGACCGGAAAGTCCGCAATATCCAGCCTTCGGTTTACCACAGTTCTGAGGGCCGCGACCCTTTGCTGCCAGGACTTAGAATCCAAGGCCTTAGACAAATCGGTTTGATCGTGTGCCGGCATCCTCGCAAGATGCAGGGGGACGAGTAAAGCCAGGCCAATGAGGAAACAGACAACCCCGGCAACGACCGGAGAGCGTGTTGGACCAAGGAAAGATCCCAACACGAACTGAAACAGGGCAAAGACAATGATGTACAAGGTGACAGGAAAGCCGATCAGCAGGCAGACCATGGTCGCTTGTCGAAAGAGGGCGTGCCTGTCCGTTGCCGCAGAAAACCGCCTCAGGGTCTGTTCGGGGTGCAGGAAAAATGTCTTGGAGGAGATTCGAAGAACGGCCTTGCCCTGATGTTTGAAGAGGAGGGCGTTCGCCGATCCCGCGACTTCCAGATCAACGGGGGCCTCTTGGGACACAGGCAGATAGTCATAGTCGATCAAGACACGTTCCATGCGTCGGCCAACGGCCTGGCCCTCGATGGCTGTCAGACGGCACGTCTTGAGGGTTCTTTGCTCCAAGGACTTGAACACCTGTGCCGGGTAAAGGGTATAACGGTAGTAAAAATCATCGACCTTTTTTCCGATGGGGTTGGATAACAGGAGGAAGTCTCGAAGATCCAGGAACAAGAAGCGGTTCGCATGAGCCGACCATATGATAGTCAGAAGGACGATGGGCAGCAACAGGGCAAGCCTGTTCAACCAACCCTTTTTCGCACTCTGTTTCGGCATCCACATCAAGGCGGATGCAAAGACCACAAGGGGGGTGGCGAGGAAATAGGAGGAGACCATAGGGCAAAAGCCGTGGCTATTGACGGCGACAACCGCGCCCAACCACAGGAGCCCAATGAGTATCAGCGAAGCCCGGCTTCGGCCCAGGATTCGATCCCAGATCCAGGCGCAGACAACAGAAACGACAGACAGCCCTGCGCCAAGGCTCAGGGTGAAGAACCACCCTCCGAAAAATGCAGGTCCGAATTCCTTGAGCGTGTGCAGGACATGCTGGTTGGGAATAGGGAAATAGCCCGCCTCTGTGATAGCCGTGACGGTGCGGTAGAGGTCGGCATCGGAAAGATACACGTGCAGGGTGGCCAGGATCTGTGTTGTAAACAGTCCCAGGACGATGGCCTTGGCCGGATAGAGGAACCTGTTCATGGGTCACGTTGAACCGCAAAAGCGTGAGGAGATGTTAGAGACCGCCTGATTCCAGCCTCGTGGAAAGGAACTCTACCTGCTTCTGAACAGGCCCGTTTTCTCGAATCAGTCTCTCCACCGTTCCTACGGCATGCAACGTGGTGGCGTGGTACCGATTGAAGCTTCGGCCGATGGTGTGGAGGGATTTGTCTGTATAGCGTCGTGCCAAATACATGGCAATCTGCCTCGGCTGGGCAATACGGCGCTTACGGGAGCGCGACAGGAATTCCTCCATAGTAAGTTTGTAATACTTGCACACGAGTTCTTGAATCCGTTCTATGGTAATCTCTCGCGACCGCCGCACAATGTTCTTTACAACACTCTTGGCCAACTCGGTGTCTATGGGGAGATTCAGCAAAGAGGCCTTAGCCCCAACGCCGATCAAGCCGCTTTCAAGTTGCCTCACATTTTGGGTAAGCTTGCTCGCCAAGTAATGCACGACATCTTCCGAAATATCGAGTTGTTTCAACGAAGCTTTTTTCTTGAGGATCCGCACACGGGTGTCGTGGTCCGGAGACTCAATGCTCGAAATGATACCGGCCGAAAGCCGTGACGCCAGTTTTTCATCCATCTTTGGGATGTCACGAGGCAGATAGGTCCCTGTAAAAATCAGTTTCTTCTTGGCTTCCAACAGGGCATCCAACGTGAAGGCCACTTCATCCTGTGTCTTCACCTTGCCACTCAGAAACTGCACATCTTCCAACAGCAGCACGTCGCACTGCCTTCGATACTTGTCCTTGAACTCCTCGATCCTGTCATGGCGGAGCGCACAAATCATGGCATTGGTAAACTCCTCAGCCGTGATGTAGCAAACCCGGAGGGTGGGGTCACTTCTCAAGATGTGGTTTGCTACGGCCTGGGAAAGGTGGCTTTTCCCTAGGCCGATATTGGACAACAAGAAGAGGGGATTGTGACAGACGTTTTTCGAACAGGCCAATGAGAGGGCTGCGTTGTAGGCAAAATCGTTGCATATTCCCACGACAAATTGATCGAATGTGAAATCAGCATGAAGTGCAGACAGCTGGGGTTGCCGGTCGGTGACGTGGGGAAGCAAGAGTTGGTCATCCTCGTGCCCATGATAACCATTTCCATTGGGCTCATCAGAAATCTTGAAAGTGACACGGTATGGTCTCCCACACGCCCCTTCCAGCTCTCTTTCGATCAGACCGAGATAGTGACGCGTGAGCCACTTCTTGAAAAAAACCGTCGGACAACTTAGGACAAATTCTTCTTCTCGCTGGGCGACATACGCCAGCGGTTCAACCCAGAGCATGAAGTTGTGGTGAGGGACCTTCTTGTGGATGCCGGTTTTGGCTCGATTCCAAGCGGCTTGCATGGCGTCACTCACTGTCTGGGAACCTTCTGAAATACTTGTTGCCTTCATAACGATTAACAATGCCAAATCACGGTGAGGGCGCCTTGCCCGATTGCCCGGTGTTCACGCAATCGTCTTCATGCATCTTGCGCATAAGGCATCCCGGGTCGACGCATCGTTTGTCTAAAAAAACGCCAAAATATTGGATTTTGATTAGAAATTCAAAAAGTGCGGCCTCGCACCCTGAAAGGATGTGCGCTTTGTAGAACAGGAACGATCCATTGTCAAACCGAAAAAGAGGGAGTCTTGGCCGGCTCGTGAAATAGTTTTCAACATGTCATAACATCCGAATATTGAACTGTGTTATGTCGCTATTGCTCTTAAAGGCTCTATCACTCACCTTTTCCTGCGAGCCCCCTTATGTCGAAGTATTTTAGAGCCATAGCGCATTTTGTTGTGCATGTATAGATCTGTCCCGGTTTGAGAAAACGTCTATTTTCTCGCATTTTCTTCTGTTTTCTAAGAATTGTAACTAAATATGACGTGATATCCTAACACTTTGTTTTTCTGGAAATAAAGGTCTTTACACGACCGACGAGAGGACCTATGGAGCGGTTTGAAGGGGTCTGGACCGTGAACCCCCGGCAGCGCCGGCAAAGGGGTTGTGTTCAGTTGCCCGGCCGTTTGACTTCTGTGTTCCGAACCTGTAGGGAAACCATTGCAGCGTGCCCAACACAGCCCGTTGTACGACGGCTCAAAGGAAGCCACCATGACCGACCGTCCCATTATAGGCATCACCATGGGAGATCCCGTGGGGATCGGGCCTGAAATCATCCTCAAAGCCCTCTGCCGCCAATCTGCGTATGAAACCTGCCGCCTCTTTGTTTTGGGCGATGTCCAGGTGTTGGCTGCAACAAACCAGCTCCTGAGGGCCGGGTTGACCATTCGAGGCGTTGAAGGCGTCGAGGCCGCAGGCGGGCAATACGGCAGGATAGACGTCGTGGGGCTCTCTGATCTGGATTGCAGTCAGCTTCGACCCGGCCGGCCTACTCAAGCAACCGGCCGGGCCATGGTAAGCTATATCATCGAGGGTGTGAAGTGGGCCATGGAGGGCCGCATCCACGGCCTGGCCACGTGTCCCATCAACAAAAAGGCCATGCACGCAGCCGGGTTCAACTTTGACGGCCACACCGAGCTTCTGGCTGAGCAGACAAGAACTTCACACTGTGTCATGATGCTCGCGGGTACTCGGCTCCGGGTCTCTCTGGTAACGACCCATCTGCCTCTGGCTCGGGTTTCCACCAGCCTGACGACCGGCGCCGTCCTTAAGACGATCCTCATTACAAACCAGGCCCTCAAAGACTCCTTTGGTATCCCCAAACCCACCCTTGCCGTGGCGGCCTTAAACCCCCATGCCGGGGAAGATGGCCTGTTCGGAGATGAAGAGATCCAGGTCATCTCCCCAGCTCTCCAGCAGGCTGCCAGGGCGGGGGTCAATGTGTCGGGTCCCTACCCGGCAGATACCCTGTTCTATCGGGCTTTGAAAGATAGGTGGGATGCGGTCATCTCCATGTACCACGATCAAGGCCTTATCCCCTTTAAGATGGTCCATTTTTCCGACGGCGTGAACACAACCTTGGGTCTTCCCATCGTGCGGACCTCTGTGGATCATGGTACAGCCTATGATATTGCAGGCACCGGCAAGGCAGACCCCGGGAGCCTGCTGGCCGCCATAGACATGGCCGCCCACCAGGCAATAACAAGGATGAGAGCCAGCTAGTGTCCATCCACGAACCCGGGGCCACCGAACCAACATAGCTCGGTTGAGCACGACAAGGTGTTCATTCATAAATGGCAGATTTTGGTCCGAGGCAAGGCCGCACAAGGGTTTTCGCCACAGGCGTAGCAGCGCTACGTCGAGGACGGAGACCCGCGGAGAACGCCGCATCGGGCCGAAAGATGCCATTTATGGATGAACACTAGCTGACGGGCAGCTCCACACGGAAGGTAGCACCACCTCGGGCGTTATGATGGGCAAAGATGTTGCCGTTGTGGCGGCGGACAATCTCATAGGAGATATATAGCCCCAGGCCGGTGCCTCTACCCACCTCCTTCGTGGTATAGAACGGCTTGAAAATATTGCTCATGACGTCCTTTGTGATTCCGGGGCCGTTGTCCTCACATTCGAAGATGACCAGCCCTTTTTCCTTATCGGACCGGGTCCTTAGGGCGATCCTCCCTTGATCGCTGTCCACGGCCTGGATGGCATTGGTTATAATATTCAGGCAGACCTGCCCCAGGTTGGAAAAATTTCCTCTAATTTCAGGCAGGTCGTCTTCGTAGGCCTCGTTCATCTCGATGCCGGTCCGTTTATACCGGTTGTAGAGGACTTTCAGGGCGTTTCTGCACACGTCGTTCAGTATGACAGGTTCAGAGTATTCTTGGGTCTGACGGGATATCCCAAGGAGGCTTGCCACAATATCCTTGGCACGATTCAATTCTTTCAGGCTAAATCTCAAATCATCAACCAATTCCTCGTCTTGTTCCGTACGATCCGTTGCCCCGGCAACAGGCTCGGAAGATGCCTTTTCCATGGTTTCCACGGCTGACTGAACCAGACTGGAAACACTGGCCAGGGGATTGTTCAATTCATGGGCGACGCCCGCCACCAGTGCACCCACGGCAGCCAGGCTTTCGGATCTGATGAGGAGGTCCTGCGTCTTGTCCTTCTCCTCCAGGGCTTTTTTCAGTGCTTCGGTCCGCTCGTCCACCATGGCCTCGAGGTTTTCATTCAGATTTTCTATAAGCTGGTAGGACTTGGCATTCTCGATGGCGATAGCGCATTGGTTGGCCAGGGTGCGAAGGAGTTCAAAGTCTTGGGCCGTGAAAAGGTCCCCTGATTTCTTGTTTCCCAGGACAAGAAGTCCTTTCATGTCCCCTTTGAAAACGATAGGCAGTAGCACAGTACCGCCCAGGCGGTCGAAATCTTCCCTGAAACGAGAGGGATCATCGCAAGCGCCTGACCATTCTTCGATGTTGTACCGGGTGACCTCTCTATTCAGACGAGCCGTTTCCCGAATCAGGGGGCTCGCATGAGTCATGGACAGGCCCTCAATGTCTGACAGGGTGCCCATGTGGCTGCGGACCCGAAACTCGTCCCCGATATCATCGGCGAGCATGACATAGCCCCGATCAAGATACATGGCCTCGGTCAGGGTCCCGAGGGTCTTGTGCATGATCTCGTCCAGGTTCAGCATGGAAGCCATGGCATCACTCAAGGCCATGAGTGTCTTTTGGTAATCGTATTTTCCCTTGAAGAGCAGTCGATCAATGAAAAGCTGTACTCGCTTTTTCAATGGCTCAAAGACAAAGACGATCACAAGGAAAAACGAGATGAAAAAAAGGATAGACCATCTCTGCCCCACTCCTTCAAAGACCTGATTGAACAAGATAATCATGAGGGCATAGGTCCCCGTGAGCAGACCTGTCAGCACGGAGTAGGTCAGGCCCTTTTGAACCATGAACCCGATGTCCAACAAGTCGTGCTTCAGTACTGCAAAGCCCAGGAGGAGGATGGGAATGAAAGCGAAATTTCCCAACGGGTAAAAGCTGATCCCTGCCAGGGGCAACAGGTCGAAATGGGCCATGAGGGCCGCCCCACCAAGGCCCAAGATAATGTATTTTGTCTTGTTCTTGCGGTCCGGATCCTTCTCCTGCCTCAGGCTGCGAAAAAGAAGATAGAGGCAATACAGCGTGTTTGTCGTGCTGGCGACCCCAAAGACATAAATCAAGGGGCCTCCCTGGGCATAGTAACCAAAGAAATAATGCTTCACCCCTGACAGGTGATAGTGCCCTTGTGAGAAGATACTCAGACACCCGCTGAAGACGTAGGCAAGACGGATGAGCCATTTTCGACTAGTCATGCCCAGGAAAGAATAAGTGAAGTGAAGGTAGACCGGGATAAAAAAGACGACGAACAGGTGATCTACGCGACTGATCCGTAGGGCCAGGTTCGGATCGGTCACCACCGATGCGAAGGCCTTGTCCAGACTCAAAAGCCCTCCCAGGAAACAAATCGCCGCAAGAAGCAGGTTGACTTTTCTACCCTTCCCCTTGACCACGGCCAGGCCGGCCAAGGCGAACAGGGTGATGAAACTGACAAAGGGCGGTATGGCCCAGAAATTAAGCGCGATCAGGGGAGGTTTCACAACAACCCTCTAAACAGTTGTTTTCAGCCAAGGCAAATTGTATGTAAGGTGTGTGATGTGTTATAAGACCCATAGCTTGGACGACATACGTTTCACAGATGCCCCAGTGGTGAACCCATACCACCCTTTCGCGCACTCTATCAAGGCATTGCCATGAAAATCGGCGTGATCTCGGACACCCACCTCAGAAAGCCGACAAAAGCGCTCTACGAGCTGCGACGCGGTGCCTTTGCCGATGTCTCAATGATTCTTCATGCAGGCGACCTCACCGAACTCGATGTGCTGGAGGCTTTTTGCGACAAAGAGGTCTTGGCTGTGAGCGGCAACATGGATTCTGCGGTGGTCAAGAATCAACTGCCGTCCAAAAGGATCGTAGAGGTTGGGGGCTTTCGCATCGGCTTAACCCACGGCTGGGGAAAGTCATTTGCTTCTGTGAAAGGACTCATGGCCGGCTTTGACGAGGTGAATGCCATTGTCTACGGGCATACCCATAGGTCCGACAATGAGGTGAGAGACGGGATCCTCTTCTTCAATCCAGGGGCCTTTTATGGCAGGGCCCCGTTTCTGTCAGGGGGCTCAGTGGGTATCCTGATCCTGGGAGAGAAACTCACCGGGCAAATCGTGAAAGTCTGATTCCGGCGACTTTGCTGTTAACCGACTGAAAAACCGACGATATCGCTTTACGCCCCGTGGAAGAGACAAAGATGGTCAGGACGCTTGGGCCTTGGATTTTTTTCTCAATACGGCCTTGACTTTTTCTTCGGCTGACGTCTCTTTGTCCCGCCTGTCATCGATCTTGAGGGTCGTCACCACCCGAAGAGCCCCGGCTTTAAACGGCACCTCGTGCATCTTCAAGATGGTTTCACAAAGATCCTTGAGGTCTCCCTCGATGATCGTTCCCATGCCGTGGAGTTCGTGGGTGAGACCCGAGCCCTCCAATACCTCGAGGCACGCAGCCACATAGGTGCTCAGGCTCGTAGACTCGGTCCCGATAGGGACAATGCTAATTTCCGCAATAGCCATCCATGCCCCCCTTCAGCATGACTTTCACACATGAATTCTCATTGTTGACGAAACCATCATCGTTGACGAAGTCACAAAACAACCTTTGTATGAATCGTCACCATGGTCGCAGCCGCCCGGATCGGGGCTAACGACTTCTCGCCCATCATTGCCCCTGAAGCTTTCTTATCTCCTCTAATCGTTTCAAGAGTGCCTGGGCCTTGTTGATATTGTCCTCAACCTGTTTATAGCCGGGATCGACGGTCTGCACCAGTTGCCACTCCTTGATGGCCTCTGACAATTGTTCTTTCCCGAAGTATGAAACCCCCCTGTTGTAATGAAGGTCCTTATACATTTGCTGACACTTTGCGGCGTACTCTCGGCATTGCCGGCTGTCCTGTTTGAATCGGAGACACGCTTCAAATTCCTTCTTGGCTGACAGGTAGTCCTCTTTATCAAATAATGTCACGGCATGTTGAAAGTGTGATTTGTAAAGATATTCCAGCGCCGTGCCATCCTCAGGATCCACGTTCACAACCTTGGTGAATTCAACGATAGCTTCCTGGTATTTTTTTTGGTTAAACAGACCAATGCCCTGATCTCGGTACATGGCGACCACATCCACAACGGGCTCCGGTTCTTCCTCTGTCACACCCTCTATCTCTTCTTGTATCTCTTCTTGTATCTCTTCCTCTGGGGGTGCCATGTCCTCGGCTTCTTCTACGGAAGCGACAAAACCGGGGAGCTTTTTCTCTTCGATCTCAATGTCTTTCTTGCCAGCCAAGAATGGCAAGCCATCCATTTCCGGAACCTTGATTTCTTGACCAACCTTCACCTGGGTGGCATCTGCCAGGTTATTGTACTGCGCTATGACGCCAAACTTGTGGTAATCCCCGTAGTAGATCTTGGCCAACTTTGAAAGGTTTTCACCTGGCTGAATTTGATGCATCACATACCTTTCTGCCCGGATCTGTTCTTTGGTGGTGAGCATCTTCTTCGCATACGGATGGCCCGGCCACAATCTGAGCGCCGTCAAAAACTGGAGGCGGGCCAAGGCATATTTACCCCTCTTTTGAAACTTCAACCCCGCTAGATAGTGCCTTTGTGCGATCGCCCGCAACTTTGTTTCGAGCTTATGATGCCTTTCAATAGCCAGTTGGTTTTGAGGACTCATCGCCAGCGCCAGCTTGTATTGCGTGAGTGCCTCCTTCAGATCCCCCTTTTGTTCGTAATCCTGCCCTTTGTCTAAATACGTGTGAAGCAGTTTTTCTTGCTCACTGTTAAAGATCTTGTCCAGCGGTTTCTTGCCCAATTCCAGCGATTTCTTGCCCAGGTCCGCCGATTTTTTACCTAGGCCGGCACAGCCGGCGGCGGTGGCTAACACAAGGACAAGCCCAAAGAGCACTCGGTTGTATCTCATGGGGCAGTCTACCTCAATGAAGCCTTCTGAAAGGTCTTCAATCTGGAAACGAAGGTTTTCATGTCTCTTCCCAGTACCTGGTTCCTTCTCAGGGCCAGCGGGTCCGCAAAGAAAGGGTTGCTTCCCCTTTTCACAGACACTGCCATCTTATAACCCAGGCGTTTACACATGGCTAGTATGGTCTCGTCGTAACGTCCGTAAGGAAACGCCAGGAGAATCGTGTTCTGCCTCACATTCTTATCGATGATCTGCTTCGAAACCCGGAGCTCTCTCTCAATCCTGGCCTTGTAGGTCTGGAGATCCTCCCCTTTCCTTTGTTGCGTCAGATCGGCGTGAGACATGGTGTGCCCACCCACCTCGAAACCATGTGCCTTCATCTCTCTGAGCCGGGCCCATGTCATGGCATTTCTGGACGCACCTATGAAATCGGTATATATAAAAAGCGTTGCGGTGAAACCATACTTCTTCAGGATGGGGTAGGCAATGTCATAGATCGATTTGTAGCCGTCATCTATGGTGATAACGACTGCCTTCTCGGGAAGGGCGTGTTGATACTGAAGAAAGGCGAGTAGCTCACGGCAGGTCACGGACCTGTAACCGTTTTCTTTCAGATACTTCATCTGCTGGTCAAAAACACGGGCAGGCAGACAGAGAGGGCCCTCACAATCATCGGCAAAGCGGTGGTAGGCAAGAATCGGCACCATCTGAAATCCGTCCGGTCTGAGTCCTGCCTTGTTTTCCTCTTTTAAAGGGACGACGACGACATGTCCCCTTTTAAAAGAAATGTCCTTGTTGGCCTCCTCCACGACCCATGATCTCTTGTCATCGCCCAAGAATCTTTCAGCCAGTGTGACGGGCGTCTCCCCTTTCTGAAGCCTGTAAACGATATAATCCTCTGATTTGACGAACAGAGGTGTCCTACTCGTCATGGCGCAGGACGACAGCAGGACGAGGCCACCTCCGACCATCAACACCACCACAACCAGAGACTTCAAGCTTGTTAGGCTTCTTCTGGACAAGGGATCGTTTCCTTTCTTGTTGAAATCGCCCATGATGACAAACCACGAATAGGCATGCAAGATTGCCCATAAAATGTCGACGGAGCGAGGAAATAACTTTTTAGAAGCCGTCTAAATTAAGAACACAAAGGCATCAAAATATCAAGGAAATATTGACCATCCGCCCAGAGTTGGCCGCCGATAGTGGGGTTTTTCGTGGTCCTTTGGTGTCACGGCGCCCTGTCGTTGGGGGGTATCTTAAAGATGGCAGGGGCTGAAGGAAAACCCCTGCTGACCAGAGAGGATGCCGGTGGTCAAGTTGCTTGACAACACCTTAAGATGATTATAGGATTCTTATATATTCACGGGGCGATAAATGTTCACTTGTTGATTGTCCGTCGTACGTTGTTCGCGGCAAAAGGAAGAAGGACCAAAGGGTTTCTATTTCTGTCACCATCCATGTGATTCACTTGAAACATTGCCCCTGGGCGGGGTCCGCAGAGAACCCGTGCTGTCCCAATAAATCGTGACGGATCATGGCGGGTGAGAGGATGACTGGCCATTCAATGTGGCGCCGGAAAAACCCCTTATGGAAGTTCTTGGTTTGCACAAGGGAGAAGATGCTTGGAGTGGGGCCGAACCGTAGAAACAAACGCGTTCTCATGTTCTGCCTGCTGGCTTGGCTTTTGCTTGTCCTCATCACGTATGTGATTGTGAGAATCAGCATCGGCCAGGTCAAGCGCAATATCAGTCAATCTGGAATCGCCATGGCCACAGCGTTTTCGGAGAAGGTCGGCATGCCCCTGCTAGAGCGAGACATGGCCACGCTGAGTGGTCTGCTCCATGAAGCGACAGACAACCCAAGTGTTGTTTACGCGGCCATTATCGATCACAAGAATAATATCGTCGCCTATACCAATGCTGAACTCATCATGCCTGTGAACAAAGGGGGTTTTGCCCGGACCATTGACCGGGTGTCTTTTTGGGAAGGGTTTGCAGCGGACCGGAAAAAGATCTTTAGCTTTTCGACGAATGTCACCTATGCTGGGACGAAGATTGGCGAAATCTATCTGGCCCTTTCAGCTATTGAGATCAACCACTTCAAGCGCCGGTTCAGTTTGATCACGATTTCAAGCTTTGGTGTGCTTTTGCTGCTCGCTGTTGCGTTGTCCTTTAGTGATTTTACCCTTACAGCCAAGGGGTCAAGGGGCCCAAAGAGCGCATTGAAGGCCGAGCATGTTCCTCTGGGAAAAACCTCCCATATGGCGTGCCCTCTATGTGGGTTGGACAAGCCCTTCACGCACGAAGCGGTGAGTCGCATCAATTTGGATGGTTTTGTATGTCTTCGCGCGGGAGATGGCGAACCAGGAACCGCAAAGAGCTCAAAATCTGAAGGGATGTCCTTGACAGACATCGGTGAGACAGAAGGTCTGGGTTGGTTGAAACGACAGGTGGTCTTCAGGTGCACTGAGATCATCAGGAAACTGGCTGTGTAAGAGGGGAAACTGAGGGGTTTTGCCAGGGACAGAGGTTTGATCATGACGGTTCGCGAAACAGCTTCAACGACTATGTTGTGGGTCAAGGATTTCTCGACGAATATCTTCCTGAAGTTTGGCAGGGGGGTATTCAGAATAAACGCGATTCAGCGCAACAGGAAACGAATCAACCTGTGTCTTTTGATTTGGGTCGTCGGCTGCCTGGCCGGCTATGTGACGCTCCAAAAGACGGTGAAAGGCCTGAAGGACGATTTCTACCAGGTTGGATTGGAACGGACCCATAATCTTGTCGCTCAAATCGGCCCATCCCTTTTGGAAAATGATGTTTTATCCCTGAACATGGCCATCGGCGAGCTTGAAAGCAGTGCAGGCCTGATATTTTGTGCCATCGTGGACCACCAGGATAAGATCGTGGCGCACACGGACGCGAGATTGGTCAACCGGACGCTGCCTTCCTTAAGACATGAAAGCTACCAAGGGACCATTGAGGGGGTCTCCGTTGAGGAGGGCGTGTCCGTCAAGAATGAAAAAACCGTTCGGTTCTCAGCTCCCGTGGTCTATTCGGGCGTAAGAATAGGCAAGGTTTATTTGGCCCTGTCGGCAGCCGACCTGCATGCTTCTTTGAGCAGGTACAGGACCGTTTTTGTTTTCGGGGTGGTTTTCGGCCTTGTCTTGTTGTTAGCCATACTTGTGACCATGGATCGCCTGTCCATGGCAAGAGCCCTAAAGGCACAAAAGGCCATGGAGGGTATGACCAGGATGGGTCCCTATTTGTTGGAAAAGAAGGTGGCACAAGGGGGGATGGCTGAACTATTCGTGGCGGGCTACGAACGCCAGGACGGTTTTCGCAAGACAGTGGCTGTCAAGAGGGTTCTGCCCCACCTTGCTGAGAATTCGGATTTTGTCAACATGTTCATCCGAGAAGCGAGATTGGCGGCCTTGTTGCAGCACCCGAACGTGGTCCAGGTCCTTGATTTTGGTAAAATCGCAAACGTTTATTTTATTGCCATGGAGTATGTCCGGGGAAAGAATCTGGGCGAGGTGATGGCCAAACTTCAGGACCAAATGACCGTCGACCAAGCCGTTTTTATTGCCTCTCAAGTGGCTATGGGGCTGGAGTACTCCCACTCGAAAAAAGACCACAAGTCAGGGGAGGCCCTCAACATTGTCCATCGAGATATCAGTCCTCAGAACATTCTGATTTCATTTCAAGGAGAAGTAAAAATAAGCGACTTCGGAATATCGAAGACAAGTTCTGAACCGAGCCTGACCCACTCGGGCGTTATCAAGGGAAAGCTTGCTTACCTGTCTCCCGAACAGGCCCTGGGGCAAACGGTGAACCACCAGGCAGACCTATATGCCCTGGGGATCGTGTTTTATGAAATGCTTTCAGGCAAAAGACTTTATAAATTCACCAGTGATATAGAAGCCATCAGATCCATCCCGGAAAGGGAGATACCACCCATAACAGACTGCCGGCAGGATGTTCCGGACGCGTTGAATCACATCATCATGAAATGTCTGGAGAAAGACAAGCGGCTCCGATATCAAAGCGCAGGAGAACTTCTACAGGACATGACTGCCCTCAGACAGGATTTGACTCAGAGATACGACAGGGTCAATCTTTCAGACTTCATGCGGAAACAATTTCAGGCAACCGACAACGCGTCGGAGGACAACAACGCGCCGGAGGACGAGATCGCCGATGATCAGACTACTTGAGACAGGACCACGGTAATATTGTCGTGGCCGCCAGCGGATTTTGCAAGCTCAATCAGGTTGTTTGCCTTTGCAGGGACAGCGCCGGTCACGGAAAGCGTTTCCTGAATCGATGTGTCATCAACCATATCCGTGAGTCCGTCCGAGCAAAGTAGAAAGAGGTCGCCCGCAAGTGCTTTGCCTGTCATGACGTCCACCTCTATCTTTTCTTTAACCCCCACTGCCTGAAGTATGACGTTTCTGAGCGGATGGTTTTTTGCTTGGGCCGGGCTGATGATGCCCCGGTTTATCTGGTCTTGGACAACAGAGTGATCTTCGGTTAATTGCTTCAGCTGCCCGTTTCTAAGGAGATAGGTGCGGCTGTCTCCTACGTGTCCTACAACAAAACTGTCTTTACAAAACGCCACCAATTCTGCTGTACAGCCCATGCCCTTGTGCCGAGGCTCCGTCCCGACGTGATCAAGGATTCGTTCATTTGCCCATTGAAAAGCCTTTTGAGTAAGGTCAGCGGTCTCCTTTTCAGATCGACTCGGGGATCTCGAAAACACCTCCACCGCGGTCTCAACAAACAGGTGGCTCGCCAGTTCCCCGGCAGCAGCCCCACCCATGCCGTCCGCCACAAGGCAAAGACCCAGTTCAGGCTTCACAACGAAGCTATCTTCGTTCTTGGCCCGTTTCAGACCAACATCCGTCTGGCCAAAAAAGATCATTCAGGGCACGTGAAGGATCATAGGTTTACCGGCCGCCCGGTCGCTGGATATCCTGCCAGGGAAGATCCAGCCGTGAAGCTACTCTTCGACCTTCTTTTTCCGATGTTGGACGTAGGCGTCACGAATGGCCACATAGGGTTCAAGGGCCGCTTCCTTCAAGGCTTCGTAATCTCCGATCGTAAATGAGGCCTTGTTCAGCACTTCGTATACCATGATCCCTGCAGACGCTTCTCTCGGGTCCACATAGGTGACAGGATCCAGAAACAGATCTCCCACCCACCCCACGGACTCTCGCAGCGTGGAAGGGCCCAGAAAGGGCCAGACGATATAAAAGCCGCTGCCGATCCCCCACCGGCCGAAGGTCTGTCCTAAATCCTCCTCGCTTGGGTTCAACTTGGGGTGGGCTTTGGCTACATTTCTAAGACCGGCGACACCTGCAGTCGTATTGACGACAAATCGTCCTAGTTCACCCACTGCCGCACTTCCCTTGGCCTGAAGGAGACAGCTGACAAACCGGATGGGAAACCGCAGGTTATAGAAGAAATTACTGACTCCCGTCCTGACCAACTCAGGCACCGCCCACCTGTATCCCCTTGCCGCGGGCTTAAATAACCAGAAGTAGAGCTTGTCATTGAAATGATACATGCCTTTGTTCCAGTAATAGATAGGATCCGCTATCTCCACGACTTCTTCTTCCTCTTCCTCGTCCAGCGAGGCAGGATCATCGTCAACAGAGGCCAGCGCGATGTCCTGCCGTGTGGACACGGCTTGATCTACCAGCGAGGCCCCTGTTTCTTGTCTGTCAACATTCCATGCATCCGCCCATGCAAGAGAAGACGACGGGATCAGCTTGAAGACGGAGATGATAAAGAACACAACAATGATGACAACGGCAGATGATAGACGTCTCATAGGATATATGGCTCCTTTCGTCATTGATCAGGGATTTATGCGTTGCCCACCTTCTTCCGGAGGATTTTCAGTAACTCTTCGGGAGGTTTCTTCGCGAGGATGTCATTGAATTGGCTGCGGTAGTTCTTGATCATGCTCACGCCCTCGATAATGACGTCATACACCTTCCATTGATCATTCTTGGCGATCATCCTGTAGTTCATGGGGATCTCCTTGGTGCTTGTACGGATTTTGGTTTGAACCTCGGCCTTGTCCGCTGAAAGCATGGTCTCCCTCTCAAAGGCGACCTTTTCGTCCTTGTAGGCCAATATTCTGTCCATGTAGACATTTCCAAGAAGCTTTCTAAAGAGTTCTTCAAACTCTTTCTGTTGATCGCCATTCAGTTTCTTCCAATTCCGACTCAAGGTCATTTTTGAAAGTTCGGCATAGTCGAAAATGCTATCGAATATAGACCAGATCTTCTCTTCCTTGGCCTTTTTACCAGATTCGCCCTCTGAGGCGGGCTCCCGCAACACATCAAGCACTTTGTTCACTTGTGCCTCAATGATTTGCTGCGGCGTGCCCGCACTCACCTGAAGGGGAAAAGCAAAAAGGGCCATCACCGTCATCATGATCCATGCGAGAACCTGTCTTTTCATGTCCACGCTTCTTGACTTCTCATTCATCTTTTTCCACCTCCTCTTTCTTCACGTCTCCGAAGGCATATTTGCTGATGAGTTCCCCAATATCTACCGGCGATTCAGTCTCCGTGATGGTGTCGCCGGGTTTTAGGAGACCCCCCCCGCCCCCAGGATCGATGCTGACATATTTGTCTCCAATGAGTCCGGCTGTCTTGATCGAGGCAATGGCATCCTCATAGATCTTTATGTCTGGCTTGATTCTCAACTCCACCATGGCCAGCAGGTCATCCTGATCCAGCTTAAAGGCTGCTACCTTTCCGATCTCCATCCCAAGCATTTCCACGGGATTGCCCGCTTTCAGGCCGGACACCGAGTTGAACCGCGCGTATATCGTGTATGAATTGTCACCAAAAAGAGAAACATCGCCGAGTTTTACCGCCATATACCCCACACACACCAACCCGATGATGACGAAGATTCCCACCACTGTTTCATGGGCGTACTTTTGCATTTGCCTCTACCTCCGCTTGTCACATTGAAATCGTGCAATGGTTTTCCGTTGAGCCCCGGCCCGTTCCAATACCGAACCAATTTCCTCGTTCTGCTTACCCTCGGCCAGCCCGGCAGAGATGGAAAAGTCGAAGCATTCTCCTTCAGGAATCTGGGCACTGGTTTGAATATTGGACAACCCCCGTTCCACAAGATCCGTGGCAAAATCGTCCAGAATCTTCTGCGCTTCATTGAGATCCGAAAACGGCAGCACGGTGACAAACTGCTCGGTGTTTTGCCGCGTCGAGAATCCCCCTACCGAGCCAAAGTGTTTATTCAAGTATATGCCCAAGGCCCTGATCAGTTTTTGTGACGTTTCTTGCCCCAGAGTGGTACCCACCAGTCCTATGTCTTCTACAGAAAAGGTGAGTAGCACGAATGTTTCATCAGCGTGTTTTTGGCCTATTTGCTTTTGATATCGCACCCTAAAATTTCGCCTGGAGTAAAGGCCGGTCAGGTGTTCCTGGAATCCTTCCAGGCTATCAATGAATTCATCCAGAAAAGGATGTTCGAAGTTTTCCAGTTCTTCCGGTGTGCCCTCGAAGACAACCTCTCCTTTATCCAGGGCGATAATGCGGTTTGAGATAAAGAAAACGTCAGGCAGATCGTGGCTGATCAAGATAGCGGTGAACCCGAAGCTCTTGTGGCATTCAGCGATCATCCCCAATATAGCATTTCTCCGGATCAAATCCTGGCCGGTCGTCGGCTCGTCGAAAAGGACAATCTTCGGATCAGTCACCAGGGCCCGACTCAGGGCCACCCGCTTTTGCATCCCCCCTGAAAGCTCCGACGGGTATTTGTTCACCACCGGCATCAGCTCTGTTTGCTCAACCCGGGCCATGACCTTCTCTTTGATTTCTTTCTCGCTCAATCTAGTGGTTTGTCGCAGGGGCATGGCCACATTTTCAAAGACCGTCATCGAATCGAAAAGGGCGTTGTTTTGAAACATGTAACTTATCCGAGTGACATATTCATTCCATTCAACCTTCGTCATCTTGTCGATGGGTTCGCCCTGAAACAGAACGCTACCTTCATCCGGCTTTAAGAGCCCGATGATGTGCTTGAGCAGCACGCTCTTACCCACACCGCTTTTGCCAATGATGGTGGTTACATCGCCATCGTAGATCTTCAGATTGACCTTGTGCAGTATGGTACGCTCCCCAAAGCGCTTCGTGACGTCTCTAAATTCGATCAAGGGATGGTTTGTCATGGACCCTTACATGAGAAAAGACGTCACAACATAGTCTGCCACCAAGATAAGGACGCACGACAGCACAACGGCCGACGTGGTGGAGAGTCCAACTGCTTTCGCGCCGTAGCTATCCCTGCGCATGTGCGTGAAATAGCCCTGAAAGCAGCAAATCGTGGAAACAATAATGGCAAAGACAATAGACTTCACAAAGCCACCGGTGATGTCTTTCATCTCCACGCCGGATTGCACGCCATGTAAGTATGTGCCGGCGTTGAGGCCCAGGAGCAAGACAGCACTGATGTATCCGCCAACAATCCCGATCAGGTCGAATACGGCCGTCAGCAGGGGAAAGCTGATGACCGAGGCAGCAATTCTAGGGCTTACCAGGTAGCGCAACGAATCGATGCGCATGGTATAGAGGGCGTCGATCTGCTCAGAGATACGCTGGATGCCCACTTCCGTAGCCATGGAGGAACCTGCCCGAGCCGTAATCATGATGGCCGCCAGCACGGGCCCTAGTTCCCTGACCAGCGAGAGAGATATGGTGGTGCCCAGGACCCCCTCCGAGCCAAATTGGACCAAAGCGTAGTAGAGTTGCAGCCCCAGGACCATACCCGTAAAAAGTGCCACCAGCATGACAATAGTCGTGGATTTGGCCCCGATATAGTAGACTTGTTGAATGATGCTGGAAACCTGCCTGGGCCTGAAGATCATGACAAAGGCCCTCCATAGAAAGATAGCTACGGCCCCAAGTTCATTCACCCAACCCGTGACGGTCCGACCCAGTAGCGCAAAAGGCGCCAGGAGAGTCTTTTCGGGATCTGACGATTGCATTCCCATGTCATTCAGCCCTATCTCTGTCCTTCATAGCCCTAATGTGTCAGTTTTATTTTTTTCGTCCTCGATCCTGCCCTTTTCGCGGTAACCTGTATGTCCTCGCCGGGATTGGCTTCGGCCAGTCCAACAGAGACCGAAAACGAATAGGGTTTCAGCGAATCGACGTTGGCGTGGACTTCACCCTCAAAGGCGCCCAATCCCTTGTCCTGAAGCTTGCCGGCGAAATCGTCCAGCACAAGCTCGGCCTTGTCCGGGTCCGAGCATTGAAGGATCGTTGCTATCTGATTTCTTCCGATCCGGGTAGAAATCCCGGCATCCCCAAAGTGTCTGTTCACGCATTCCCCGAGGCTCTGAATGATCCCCTGTACCTGTGTGTGTCCCAGTTCTTCACTGAGCCGATCCGTGTCGTCAAGGGCAAACGTGGCCACGATAGTGCTCTCATGCGGTGCTTTGTCCCTCACATCTTCATAGAGCTTCATGAAACTGTTTTTTGAACGCAGACCAGTGAGTTCGTCCCGGATGCCTTCAAGGCTCTTGACGAATTCGTCGACCATGGGATGTTCGAACTGGTCAAGTTCGTTATACGTGCCCTGAAAAACGATCTGTTTCTCGTAGAGAACGAGTATGCGGTCTGAAATGAAGAAGACGTCCGGAACATCATGACTGATCATGATGGTCGTGAATCCAAACCTTTCCTGGTTCTGCACTATCATGCTCAAGATGGCATTCTTTCTGATCGGGTCCTGGCCGGTGCTGGGCTCGTCAAAAAGAACAATACTGGGATCTGTGACCAGCGCACGAGCCAAAGCCACCCGCTTCTGCATCCCGCCAGAGAGTTCAGACGGGTATTTGTGCGGGACTTCGGCAAGGTCGAGGTGATCCACTTTCTCCATAACTCTGCTGTCAATTTCTCTCTTGGTCAACTTGGTCGTTTGCTGCAGCGGCAACGCAATATTCTCGAAGACCGTAAGCGAATCGAAAAGGGCGTTATTCTGGAAGCAGTAGCTGAACTGACTCCTGAAGACGTCCCAGTCCGTCTTGCTCATCTCATCAACAGACCTGCCGCGAAACAGGATGGTTCCCTCAGTGGGCGAGAGCAGGCCTATGATGTGTTTGAGGAGTACGCTCTTGCCGCCTCCGCTCTTGCCTATAATGGTCGTTACGTGGCCCTCGAAAATCTGCGCATTCACGTCATCCAGAATCGTTCGGTCTCCAAAACGCTTGCTGACGTTCCTGAATTCGATCAATGGGGTTTCCACTGCCCTTGTACCCTACAAAATGAAAGAGGTTGTCCGGCATATCGGGTTCGGGCCGCAATCTCAGTCCGAACGGTTTTTAAGGGCTTCAGCTTGTCCTTCCAGTTCTGCGATCTTATAGTGAAGTGACTTGATGCCACTCGTAAAGGAACTTAAGAGAAGATGAAGCCACTCGGGAAATTCTCCAAACAGTTTTTTGAAGTTATCATATCTTAAGACGAAAGCGTTCACGTGCGTTTTTGCCATGACGGTAGCCGTTCTGGGAAGGCCGGAAAGAAAGGCGATATCTCCGAGGATGTGCGGGGCGTCAACTTCATTGAGTACAAGATCCCCACCCTCCGGGCTCGTTAATATTTCAACATGACCCTTGATCAGGAAAAGAAGGTCCCTGTTCCTGTCTCCGTTCCGTATAATAATTTCTCCCGCTTCCCATGTTTGGCTTTCGACTAATGCATTCAGCTCAACGGACGTATCCCTTTCAGCGTGTGTGCCAACCAGTTCCGTAGACAACGTCCGTTTTAGGCCAGTGGGGGTTCCCAACGCTTCGCCAGCACTGCTCGTGCCCGTGATTTTCTCTCCGGCCAAGGGCGACAAGGTGTTCGCACGGAACCGACCCTGTTCGTCTGATCCGACTGGGTTACCGCACTCAGGGCAGAATTTTGCCTTCTCAAAGAGTTCAGATTGGCATTTCGGGCATTTCATGTGTGGTGTCTCTCAGCCTCGCCTCGTGCAGGGTCCTATAGCACTAGCATCTATTCTTTGGCAACCCTTCTACCTGATTCCGTAAAGATGTTCCCGCCCCCTGCGCCCTCGGACAGCGGAGCATCCGAGATCAACCAGCGACAGGGTGTCTTGCACCAGGTCGGCAGTCTGAGAGCAGATGACAATTGGACTGGAAAGATCTTTGTTCGCCATACCGGACAAGCGGAACGCCAGATTGGTGGCGTCTCCTACCAGGGCCAAATCAGCGACCCTCGAACTGTAGTGCGCCATGGTCACCCTGCCGGTCGTGATCCCCCACCCCATGGGCAAACCCTCGACAGCCACATATCTGCCGGACGACGTGGAGGAGCGCATTTGGTCTAGAGTTTTCAACTGTTTAAGCGCTGCGCGGCAGGCCAACAGAGCCTGTTCCTGGCGCGGTTGAAAGCCATGATCCCAGAAGGCGTAAACCGCGTCACCAACGTAGTCCTTAATCGTGCCTTTGAAATCACATACGATCCCTGTAAACGTCTCAAAGATATCCTTCATCAAGGCATAGACCTCAGACGAATCCTGCCTTTGTGACAAGGCTGAAAATCCTCTCACATCAGCAACCAGGCTGGTCACTACCATTTCAATGGGCCCGCTCCTCGTACTGTCCATATCTGCCTCAATGGGCCCAGGACATGGACATCTCACATAGAGCAAGGCGTTCCCCACCCGGATGACATCGCCGTGGTTCAAGTCCTGTGATGAACCGGGCGCCACCCGTACATCATTTATCCAGACACCATTTTTGCTCATGTCTGTGATCTGAAGACCTGAACCACTCATGCTAATGATGGCATGATCCCGGGATACTCCGGGATCTTTGACAATAATCCGTTTTGATTCTTCAATGCCCCGGCAACTGCGTCCAACAAAAATCTTGTCAACGACTTCCAGGTGACAAACCTGGCCGTTTTCATCGGTCCATTCCAGATAACTAGTTGGCATAGCTACTGTTTTCCAGCATTGGATTGAACATAAGCAAAATACCCGGCGGGCGAATTCGCTCCCGCCAGACATTGAGATACAAATGGCCGTCCCCGACATGGCGGCGTTCGTTGCCGGGCTGTCAAGGCTCAACCCTGCCTGCCGGTATGGTACTGAGTCCAACCGGGACCACGAAAGATGCTCCGCCTGTCGGCAAAACCATATAGGTTTCTTTTGAAAAACTCAAGAGATCCCGTGGCGTCTATCTTATTGACATCGCGTCCGTCATTGTGACAAAAGCTACCAGGTCAGCCACACCCGCGTTGACCCCGCGCGAATGTCCCAGGAGTCCGGGTTGTCAGGGTGCATGCTGCTAGCAACCTTACTAACAGCCATCAAGGAGGGAGGTCTTAACGTGAAAAGCAAGTGCGTTACGTTGGCGGTGATATGGGTTATTGGCCTGGCTCTGATCAGTGGCAGTATGGCTTCAGTCGAATGGGACGTACACAACACATTGAAGTTAGAGAAATCTCCATGCGACGTAGCATTTTCGGCCAATGGGCGGTGGATTTTTGTGCTTACCGACAAAAGTAACATCCTTATCTACTCGGCGGACGGCAAGCTGAAAGACAGCATTACGGTCGGAAACCATATAGATGCTATCAAGGCCGGCCCGAAGGAGGACATCCTTTTCGTCACCAGCCGGAAGGACAAGACGATTCAACAGATTCATATTGAGTTCATCTATGACATCGATGTCTCAGATTCTCCCTTCAAGGGACCGGCCGATGGCCCTGTAGTGATCACTGTTTTCAGCGATTTTCAATGACCGTACTGTGCAAGGCTATTGCCTTTACTCGAGCAGGTGCTCGCTAAGTATCCCGACCAAGTGAAACTGGTGTATAAGAATTTTCCACTGAGAAACCATAAATATGCCAGGATGGCCGCGGCGGCTGCCCTTGCTGCCAATAGCCAGGGGAGGTTCTGGGAGTTTCAGGCCCGCCTGTTTAAGAATTTCAGCAAACTCAATGACAAGAAAATCCAGGAAATTACGCGTGAGTTGAACTTGAATCAGGACAAACTTCAGAAGGACATGAAGGATCCTAAGATATCGGCTAAGATCAGCCAGGATATCCAGGACGGGAAGAAAGCCGGGGTGAGAGGAGCACCCACCGTATTTGTAAACGGAAGGCTCTTGAGACAAAGAACCATTGAAGGGTTTAGTGCCCTGATCGAAAAAGGATTGCAGGCAATCAAGAAAGAAAAGTAACCGTTGAGTACGGTCTCAAGACCCGGGCCCTTTGGGCTAGGTCAGAGTCATAGGGCTTTGCCTGAACAGTGTTTTTGAAATCGCCATTTCTTTACTTTCTCAAAGACATCCCGGCCGAGTTTGCCTTCCCTTCAGTCTTATTCTCCTCGGGGTGGAACATACTTGTACTTTTTCTTCAGGCCCATCAGGTTGCTCGCCTCAACTTCTGTAATCTGTGAGATGCGCATCTTCGGCGCCGCGAACTCTGCCAGGCGGTGGTGGACCTTGAAGTAGTGCGTGATGCCGGCTTCGATTTTGAAGGTCTTCGGCTCCCACTTGGCTCCGCGCTCGCTGCAAAACGCCTCGAACTTGTGCAATCCAGGCTCCAAAGTAAACCTGGACCAATTGCCGCCTTTGGGTAACGGGCAAACGACCTCGCCGTCCACTCTCACGTACGCCGGGCACTTGCTGGTCGAAGCCTCCCGTATCACCACTATTTTGGCCGCATCCGATCCAACGTAGTCGCCCCCGGTTACAGGAAGCTTCTTCGCAGAGCAGGACAGGGTGACCAATGACAAAATCATGGCTGCCAGTATTTTCTTGTTCATGTTGCCTCCTTTCGGGCCTCACAGCTCCGCAACGGTTTAGCGTTTACCAACCCGGTGCCACTTGTCAAACAAAGCGTCTTTGTTCCAATATCCAGTCAAACCGCTCTTGTGAATCATACTTATCTCAAACCACCTTTTTGATACTACTCGTTTTTTCTCAGTATTTCAACCGTGACAAAGCAACAGCGGCATGGTCTGCCTTGGATTACGGAGATACCCCGCCTCCCATCCGAAAGCGTATGGATGTCCATGAACCGCAAAAACGAGCGCATCCCCCGCTGCTTGCGGCGGGGTTAGCGAGCGCATCCAAAAAAGTCAGCGTTCCTTACGGTGAAGATTCCCCGTAGCTTGCTACAGGGAGCTTCAATATCGGTTGACGATAGCGGATTTCCGATACAATATATGAACATTGCCGTTCATTTCGCCCAACATGACGGAGCCGGCCCGGCTTGTTTTGATTATAGGTTCTTCTCCCGATTAGTTGATGCAAAGGGTTCGAGGGTTCAAGGGGTCGAGTGCTTTTCTTCAAGCATTTTACTTGAACCCTTGAATCCTTGAACCCTTATGGTCCCAGCAACTCTTTTGGAAATGATCCTGATTATATGATTTGGATCTCCGAAAGCCGCATGAATCACGTGTAAATCAGCTTATGTCTCTTGACAAGATCATCGTGCGCGGCGCGCGCCAGCACAACCTCAAGAATATCAACGTGGACATCCCCCGGAATCGACTCGTGGTGATCACGGGTCTTTCCGGGTCCGGCAAATCCACGCTCGCCTTTGACACGCTGTATGCCGAAGGTCAGCGTCGATATGTAGAATCCCTTTCCGCCTATGCGCGCCAGTTCCTGGAGCGCATGGACAAGCCGGATGTGGACACCATTGAAGGCCTGTCACCCGCCATCGCCATTGAGCAAAAATCGACCACCAAAAACCCGCGATCCACCGTGGGAACCGTGACCGAGATTCATGATTATCTCCGCGTTCTTTTTGCCCGTATCGGCATACCCCACTGCCACCGCTGTGGGCGGTCTATTACGACCCAGACCGTGCAGCAAATGGTAGACCGGGTCATGGCCCTTGAGCCGGGCACCAAGGTCATCATCCTGTCTCCGGTTGTGACCGACCAGAAGGGGACCCATCAACGGCTGTTTCAGAGGCTAAGAAGAGAGGGGTTTGCCCGTGTTCAGGTAGATGGTGAGACATTCAGCCTGGACGACACCCTTTCACTGGATAAAAATACCAGCCACACGGTGAAGGTGGTGGTAGACCGCCTGGTCGTTAAAGACCCGGTTCGGAATCGATTGGCTGACTCCCTTGAACTGGCTATCGGGCTTTCAGAAGGCCTTGTCAGCGTGGATGTCTTGGGCGCACAGCCGCTTGTTTTCAGCGAAAAGGCCGCCTGCCTGCTTTGCGGCATGAGCTATCCTCCATGGACGCCGGCCAGCTTTTCTTTTAACAGTCCTCATGGAGCATGCCCGACCTGTAACGGGCTCGGTTCCATGAAGATCCTTGATCCTGACCTCATCGTGCCTGATCCCGAACGCTCCCTGCGTAACGGGGCCATCGCCCCATGGGAGAATCGCCACTCGGTTTATTTTTTCCAGGTATTAGATGCCATCACGCGCCAATATCGAGTGGACATCTATACGCCTTATAAGGATTTTTCAGAACCCCTTGAGCAGCTCTTGCTTTACGGCTCCAAGGGCGAACCGATTGCCTTCTATCTGGAGCGGGACGGCAGGCGCTACACCTATAGCAGGCCCTTTGAAGGGGTCATCCCGAGTCTTGAGCGCCGTTACAGGGAAACCTCGTCACAGCCGGTGCGAGAAGAGATTGAACGGTTCATGGACATACGTCCGTGCCCTGATTGTCATGGGGCACGCCTTAGGCCGGAGAGCCTTGCCGTCAAGTTGGGAGGCGAGTCTATCAATGAAGTGAGCACACGTTCCATCAGCCAGTTGATCGGATTTTTCGATTCCCTCCGGCTCAGCCCTCGAGAAAACACCATTGCAAAGGGTATCGTGAAGGAGGTCGGCGAAAGGCTCCTGTTTTTGACCCGGGTCGGATTGGGATATCTTACGCTGGATCGTGCATCAGCCACGCTTTCGGCAGGGGAATGGCAGCGTATACGGCTTGCGACCCAGATCGGCTCCAAGCTGACCGGCGTTCTTTACGTGCTCGACGAGCCTAGTGTCGGACTCCACCAGCGGGACAATCAAAGACTCTTGTCGACGCTTCAATACATGCGTGATCTGGGTAATACCGTCTTAGTGGTAGAGCACGATCAAGAGACCATCCTGTCGGCCGACCATGTCATCGACATGGGGCCCGAAGCCGGCATCAAAGGGGGAAAGCTGGTCTTCAGCGGACCACCATCCGCGCTCCTTGAGCATGAGACGTCTATCACAGGCCAGTACCTGTCCGGTCGAAGGACCATACCCTTGCCATCCAGGCGCCGTCCCGCCACAAAGGGCTGCCTGACCCTTGAAGGGGCCTGTGCACATAACCTTAAGGACATCACCGTTCGCTTTCCCCTGGGATGCTTGGTATGTGTGACCGGGGTGTCCGGCTCAGGCAAGTCGACCTTGGTCATTGAAACCCTTTACAGGGCCTTGGCTCGGCGCTTCTATCATGCCAGGAAAGGTGCAGCAAAGTACAGCCGGCTCACCGGCCTTGAAAAGGTCGACGGTGTTGTTCACATAGACCAGTCTCCTATAGGACGAAGGCCGCGCTCCAATCCGGCCACCTATACCGGGCTATTTACGCCTATTCGGGAGCTGTTTGCCAGAACGCCAGACGCCAGGATGCGAGGGTACAAACCAGGACGATTCAGCTTCAATGTCAAGGGGGGCCGGTGTGAGGCGTGTCGCGGGGACGGGATCATGAAGATCGAGATGCATTTTCTGCCTGATGTCTTTGTCACCTGCGATGTGTGCCGGGGCAAGCGTTACAACCGGGAAACCATGGAGATAAGGTACAAGGGCAAGGACATTGCGGATGTGCTGGATATGACCGTCAACCAGGCCATGGAATTCTTTGGCAGGGTCAGAAACATAAGGACCAAACTGGAGACCTTGGCCGACGTCGGCCTCGGCTACATCCACCTGGGGCAGCCTGCCACGATCCTTTCCGGGGGCGAGGCCCAACGCCTTAAGCTGTCGAGAGAACTGAGCAAGCGAGGCACGGGGCGAACGGTCTACATCCTGGATGAACCAACCACGGGGCTCCATTTCGCCGATATTCAAAAACTCCTTGATGTTCTCAACCGGTTGGCTGATGCGGGCAACACGATCATCGTCATTGAGCACAACATGGATGTGATCAAATCCGCTGATCAGGTCATTGACCTCGGTCCCGAGGGAGGGGATGAGGGGGGCCGGGTCGTGGGGTGCGGTCGGCCGGAGGAGATCGCACAACTTGCGGATTCCCATACCGGTCGATTCTTGCGCGAAGCACTACGGTCACTGGTTTAACGTAAGCCGATAACAAAGCATGTCCAGCATCCGCGTGAAGTCTACGTTTTCGACATGAAGATCACTTGGGCAGCGTAGCTGGACAGGGGTGAAATTGAGGATGCCGCGAACCCCGGCCCCGACGAACTCGTCAGCCACCTGTTGTGCCCATCGGGGGCCTATTGCAATCACGCCGATCTCAACGCCTTTGTCCTTGACCAAACGCTTCAGGGCCTTCACCGGGGCCACCGTGATCTGTCCAACTTGCATACCGATTCTTTTCGGGTCTCTTTCAAAGGCTGCTACAAAGGTATAGCTCTGGTCTAAGAATTGGGCATGCCTGAGGAGGGCTGAGCCCAGGTTTCCCACACCCACCAAAGCCAATCGCCATTCCTTTTCCAAGCCGAGGATCTTGCGAATCTCGTACGCAAGCTCTTTCACGTAATAGCCGACACCTCTAATGCCGAATTGGCCAAAGTATCCCAGGTCCTTTCTTATTTGGGCGGGATTTACCCCGCAAATATCGGCCAGGCCCGCGGAGGAAACAACCTCCATCCCCTTTTGATCGAGCAGGGCAAGATTTCGTGCGTACAGTGTCAGGCGTTGGACGGCAATGGCAGGAATATTGACAGACTTCATCGGACAGCTGGTCAGCCAGTGTGTGCTAAAGGGCTTTAAATGTTACGGGATAGATTGAAGAAGAGTAGTCTAGTGTCCATCGATAAATGGCATCTTTGGGCCCAATGCGGCGTTCTCCGCGGGTTTGCATCATCAACGCAGCGCTGCTGCGCCTGCGGCGAAAACCCTTGTGCGGCCTTGCCTCGGACCAAAATCCACCATTTCTGAATGAACACCTTGCAGGGCTCAACCGAGCTATGTCGGCTCGGGTAGCCCGCATTCATGGATGGGCACTAGTCTAACCCAAAAAGACAGACAGGGTTGCGACCGCCACAGGGAACAGCGGTTGCAACCCTGTTCTTTTTTCCCGTCCGTTAATTCATGTTGACTAATGACCACCGCCAAACAGGGCTGCAATCGCTCCAGCCTGCGGATGGGCATAAATCAGAATCAGGGCGATAACCAGGGTGTAAATAACCAGTGACTCGACCATGGCGAGGCCGATGAGCATCGTCACGGTCACCTTACCCGAGGACTCCGGGTTTCTGGCAATGCCCTCAACGGAATTCCTGATGGACCAGCCTTGGCCGATACTGCCCCCGAATGCTGCCAACGCGATGGCAAAGCCGGCGGTAAAGACCGATACCGTGAAGTACTTCAAGGCCGCCAGGGCGATCTCGTCACCTGCAGCAAAGGCCGCCGTTGACATGCCACAGACCAACAACGCGGCCCCCAGGGTTGAAAATGACAGTTTCTTCAACATTGACTCTCCCTCCTTTACTCTAAGATTTTTGTTCATGGGCTTCTTCCATAGCACCAGTTTATATTAATGGGCATGTTCCATAGCACCTGCAAAATACATGGTAGACAGCAAGAAGAACACAAAGGCCTGAACCACGCTTACAAAGATGCCCAAAACCATGATGGGAAGAGGGGCAAAAAAGGCGCCGGCCAGCATAAAGAGGATGGCCGAAACCAGCTCGTGGCCCGCCATGTTTCCAAAAAGACGGATGCTCAGTGAAAGGACGCGAGCGGCGTGGCCGATCAGTTCAATGGGAAGTATAATGGGAACCATCCACCAGATGGGACCCATAAAGTGTTTGATGTATTTAGGCCCGTGGTACATGACACCGATGATATGGGTCATGGGGACCACTACAAGGGCGCACGACAGGGTCGTGTCAATCTTGGCAGTAGGCGGATAAAGACCAGGGAATTCACCCAGAAGATTACAAATGAGAATATAGATGAAGACCGTGGCAAGGATGGGAAAGAAGCGCCGACCCTCCTCCCCTGTAATGTCCACGATGAAGTCTTCCATTCCTCCAATCACGATCTCGAAAAGGTTTTGCCCCTTTGCGGGAATCATGCTGATCCCCTTGGTGCCAAGAAACGCAAACAAGATGAGAAGGAGCATCACAAACCACGAATAAATCACGTGGGGATACTCGTGGGCGAAATGTCCCAGGCCGATGAGGTCAAACAGCTGTACTAGAAATAGGATCGGATGTTCCATGTCACGCCGCCTCCTTGAAGATGAGTTTCCTTATTTCGTTAAGCGTCGCTATGAAAATGCTCGAAACGACCACAGAAAGCCCGATGATGAGCCCCAAAGGATGAACGTAATGGTCTGCTATCAACACATAGATGATAACGGCAGTCGCCAAGAATCGGATATAGTATTTGCCCAAAACGACCCTCGTGTCGGCAAGATGGGGTGGTGTCAATGCACGCTTCAGAGACCGATACAAGAGATGAAAGTTAACCGTGACAAGGAGACCGCCTGCCAGGATCCCCCAGGCAAAACGCCCTGACGTCAGGATAAAGCCACAGAGCGTCACCGCAGAAAAAAGAATCCAGTTGGTGAAGATGACGAATCTGAGAAGCTTCTTCTCCATGCGCACGACCTGACGTTTTCCTGTTACTGTTCCCGGCTCTTTTTCATGGCCAGGTATATGTTGCGGAATCCGGCGATGACTCCAAGACCAAGAAAAATAAGCGTGAACCACGGTGAGCTGTGAAACACCCGCGCGTCCAGCCAGTACCCAATCCCTAGTCCAATGATGATGGACAGCGCAATGGAAAAACTCAGGCTACTGTAGTACCAGAGATCCCCAAACAGTTTCTTTGTCTCGTTTTTCATGACAAAGAGCGCTTGTGCAAAAGTCCCTCCGAAAAGCCCTTTAAGACACATGGCGGGCCTTTTGGAAAAACAAGGCCCTGCCTACCACATGACACCCTTCAAGTCAATCCTTAAATTATCAACTGCTCAAAAACCTGCCCAGCGGCCTGAACGGTCGTCTGTACGTCTGCCTCGCTGTGAGCGCTTGAGACGAACGCCGCCTCGTATTGAGATGGAGCCAGATAGATCCCCCGCTGGAGCATCTCCTTGTAATACCTCGCAAACATGGCCACATCACTCTTCTGGGCCTCGGCAAAGTTTGAAACCGGCTGATCCGCAAAAAACAGTCCTAACATGGAGCCTACCCGGTTCGTCACCACCGCAAGGCCTGCCTTGCCGGCCGCTTCTTTCAGCCCCTCCGCCAACATGGCTGACCTGGCTTCGAGGCCGTCATAGAAGCCCGGCTGCTGCAAGCATTTCAGCGTGGCCAGGCCGGCAGCCATGGCCACCGGGTTGCCGGAAAGCGTGCCGGCCTGATAGACAGGCCCTTCCGGGGCAATCTTGCTCATGATCTCCCGCTTGCCGCCATAGGCCCCCACCGGCAGTCCGCCTCCGATGACCTTGCCCATGCAGGTCAGGTCCGGCCTGATGTCATACAGGGCCTGGGCACCCCCATAGGCCACGCGAAAACCCGTCATGACCTCATCAAATATCAGGATGATCTCGCGGTCCTGAGTCAGTTCCCTCAAGGTTTCCAGGAATCCCGGATTGGGTGGCACAAGGCCCATGTTGCCGGCCACGGGTTCCACAATGACGGCCGCAATGGCATCCCCGTTTTCCGAACACACGGCCGCCAGGCGCTCTATATCATTATACGGCAGGGACAGGGTGTTTTTGACGCACGCCTCCGGCACACCCGGACTCCCCGGTATGCCCAAGGTGGCCACGCCGGAACCTGCCTGCACCAGGAAGGTGTCGCCGTGGCCGTGGTAGCAGCCGTCAAACTTGATGACCAGGTCACGGCCGGTGACGCCCCTTGCCAGGCGAACGGCGCTCATGGTGGCCTCTGTGCCGGAGTTTACCATACGCACCATTTCCACGGATGGAACCGCCTCAATCACCATCTCGGCCAGCTCCACCTCGAGGTCCGTGGGTGCGCCAAAGCTGGTGCCGCGTGCCAGCACGCCTTCAATGGCTGAAATGACCTCCGGGTGCCGATGCCCTAAAATCATGGGGCCCCAGGACCCCACATAGTCTATATACTCATTGCCATCAGCATCGAACACCCTGGAGCCCTCTGCCCGCTGGATAAAGACCGGATCCATACCTACCGAGCGGCAAGCACGCACCGGGCTGTTGACGCCACCCGGGATGACCTTTCTGGCCTTGGCAAAGAGTTCTTCAGATACATGCTTTTTCATAAGGTGCAGCTCCTTTTTCCCCTTGGTTTTCTTACTCCCATCCCTTTTTCGAACCTTTTTGTCCAAAGGGGCAGGCCTTGATGCAAATCCCGCAGATGGGCGCCCCCACATTGGGAAGTTTCGAAAACTCACCCACCAGTTTTTCCACACACCGGGAAAAATGCAGGGCGTCGCTTCTCCTCGTGTAATGGCCCTGGGTGCCGACCCCTTTGATCGCCCCGACCGGGCAAGCATCCTCACACATCGTGCACCTGCCGCAACGGTTCTTGATCGGGCCGTCAACCTTCAGCGGTGCACTGGTCAGCACCGTGACCAGACGGATGCGCGGACCGCACAGGGAGTTCACCAGAAGAAGGCTCTTGCCCTGCCATCCCAATCCAGCCATACGACCCACGGCCTTGTGAGAAATGGCGCCATACCAGTTTCTTGTGTCCAGGACCTGCGATGCGGCAATGGGCAGACTCGGGAAGCCATCGTCTTCCAGCATGGCAGCCGTGCGAAAGGCGATTTCGTCCAGTATGCGGTTGGCGCTCTGATAAGCCGTAGCATAGTTCGGCGTGGGACGATCCAGGATCTCTTCGAAGACCGCTGCGGGCAGCCGGATGGCGATGGAAATGGCCCGACTGAAGGGGTCTAACAGGTGGGGTGGATTGAGTCTCAACGCCTCTAAGGGCTCGGCATCTGCCACTCCCGCAAGGTCCGCTCCCAAGGCGAGGATGTTTGTTTTGATCCTTTCGGTATAATCATCCCTGGGCCGGCCGGCTTTCATTCATGTTTCCTCAAGGATCGGATCATAAAACCGACACATATGAGCGTCACCCCGAGGGCCAAGCCAAGCCGTGAATTATAGGTGTAAAAATAGTAAAATGGACCTGGGCCGGCCGGTCCGTGACTAAAATCACTAAGAAAATATAGCGTACAAAATGGGCCGGCAGTAAAGCAGATGATATCAACGATGCCCCACACAAATCCTTTCATAATCGGCCCTCCTTCCCTTGATTGATTGCCTGTTTCTCACAATCCAGAAGGGTTGTCAACCTGACATTGATAAGCACCACGGAGCCCCTTTAGGCCCAATTTCGACAGCATGGCTTGGCCGAAAACGGTTCTTTTTCAACCAAACAGAATATGTTATGGGTCTGCTTGTGAAAATGATGACGCCCTCCGTCCTCCATCCGGATGCTTTCGCGATTGGGAGGCAAATGATGAAGCCTCATCGGCAAAACTCAATGGGCCGAAGGTTTGCGATGGGGCCAAAAGGGGAGGTATTGTGAATCAAGAGCACTACAATAAACTTGGGGAAGGGGTCGAGGCTTGGAACACATGGCGGAAGGAACACCCCGACATCAGGCCCGACCTTGAAAAAGCCAATCTCGGGCTTTCACACCTTGAAGGGATCGATCTTTCGGGTGCACGCCTTGAAGGAGCCGATCTTGGGGGTGCACGCCTTGAAGGAGCCGATCTTGGGGGTGTGCACCTTGAAAGGGCCAATCTTCTTCATGCGCACCTTGAAGGAGCCGATCTCGGGGGTGCCCACCTTGAAAGGGCCAATCTTCTTTATGCACACCTTGAAGGAGCTAATGCTCGGAGTGCACACCTTCAAGGAGCCGATTTTATGGGTGCACGCCTTGAAGGAGCCGATCTTGGAGGTGCGCACCTCGAAAGAGCCAGTTTTTTGGGTGCGGATTTACAAAATGTCTTTGTTCTTGGGGCCCAATATAAGAAGTTGGGCAGGTGTAGAGGGATAAATCTTCAGGGTTGCAGTGGTAGCCCGAGGTTCATACGGGATGCCAAGGACAATGAGTTTATCGAAGAAGTTAGAATCAATCATCCCATAAAACATTTCATATGGGCTGTTAGCTCGGATTGCGGACGTTCCATGTTGCTCTGGGTTGGATGGTCGTTGTTCATTGCGGTGCTTTGCGGCGTTGCTTACGCTGAATACTCTGCACCAACGTGGTTTCCCGAGTGGCTTGTTCACATGGCGCCCGATGTTGATCTTCATGGCCGATCAGCAACATGGTTTACACCCTATTACTTCAGCATCGTGACTTTTACAACACTCGGTTTTGGTGACGTGGTTCCAAAAAACCTAGCAGCTGAAATATGGCTAACGATTGAGGTTATCATTGGTTACGTCATGCTTGGCGGCTTAATTGCCATCTTTGCAACGAAGTTGGCAAGACGAAGCGAATAGGCAAAGTGAAAGGAGGCGTCAGGGGGACAAACTTTCAACCATTATGTCTGTAGAACGACAAAGGAGGAATAAATTATGCGCGAACGAATCGAATCTGTTGAAGCCATGGAAATCCTTGATTCCCGTGGAAACCCGACCGTCCGGGTATTCGTGGAATTGAGCGGCGGGATACGCGTGTCGGCCTCTGTACCATCTGGCGCCAGCACCGGTGAAAATGAGGCTCTTGAGTTACGGGACGGGGACCTGAAGCGCTATGGGGGCAAGGGTGTTCTTCAGGCTGTTGCTCATGTGAACGAAAAAATAGGCCCGGAATTGGTGGGAATGGATCCCAGTAACCAAGCTGAGATTGACCGCTTAATGCTGGATCTTGATGGAACAGAAAATAAATCGAATTTGGGTGCGAATGCCGTCTTAGGGGTTTCAATGGCCGTGGCCCGCGCGGCGGCCATGGCATGCCGGCTCCCGCTTTATCAATATTTGGGTGGTGCCGTAGCTCGCCGGATTCCCGTACCCTGTATGAATATCCTGAATGGCGGCGAGCACGCCGATAACAGTGTTGATCTGCAAGAATTTATGGCCGTTCCTCTGGGCGCCCCCGATTTTGCCGAGGGTCTGCGCTATGTGGCGGAGACATTTCACGTGCTCAAAGGGATTCTGAAAGGGCGCGGTCTTGCGACGAGCGTGGGTGATGAGGGCGGTTTTGCCCCTAATCTGGGCAGTAACGAGGAGGCCATTGAAATAATCATTCAGGCTATTGAAAAGGCAGGCTACAGACCTGGAGAAGATATTGCGATTGCCCTTGACTCGGCTGCCACCTCTTTTGCCGCTGATAAAGAAGGCCACTATGACCTGAAATGGTCCGGAGGCGGCACAAAGACAAGCGCTGATTTGATCGAAATGGCGAAGGAATGGCTGGAAAAATATCCTATTGTCCTGTGGGAGGATCCACTGTCGGAAGATGACTGGGATGGATTTCGCAAACTTACAGGAGAATTGGGAGATCGGATCGAAGTCGTTGGGGACGACATTTTTGTCACCAACACAAAGTACATAGCCCGGGGTATTAGGGAAAAGACGGCAAATTCAGCACTGATCAAATTGAATCAGATCGGCACGGTGACAGAGACCATAGAAGCTATACGGATGTGCCGCGAGGTCGGATGGAGATATTTCCTCTCCCATCGCTCCGGCGAGACGGAAGACGACTTCCTGGCCGATTTTGCAGTGGCCATGGACGGCGGTCATCTGAAGACGGGATCGGCCAGCAGAAGCGAGCGCATTGCAAAATACAACCGCTTACTGGAGATCGAGAACGAACTCGGGGGGACTGCTCAATACTATTGGAAATAGATGATTCCGCCGAGGGGCGTGGATTTCTCCGGCAGCCCACCAGCGGAGAGGAGCTTGACCGGCCTGCTTCCCGCAAGCCCCGACCTTTGGTCGGGGAGCTTCATTTCTTTACCTTCCCCGGAAAAAACGGGGTGTCTATGATGAGCAGTACAGCGACAATTTTATGGGCTGTGTTGTTTGGCGCCATCGGCCTGGGTTTTTTTACCTATGGCAAAAAACAGCGAAAGGTCGTCCCCCTGTTTTGTGGGGTGGGGCTTTTCGTGTTCCCATATTTCATCTCAAATGTATATATTTTGGTGCTCATCGGCATCTGCCTCGTGATCTTACCCTATTTTATACGGATATGAATGACTGTCCTCATCAAGGAGGTGGGAAGGCGAAGCCATGGCAACGCCTCGGGATGCCTCATCAGGAGGTTCTCCTGGGCCCAGGACGCTGGTCATCGAAGATGAGCCCGCCATAACCAAGTTCTTGAAACCGGCTTTGCCTATGAAGGGTAAGAGGTAGTTGAGGCCCCGTATGGAAAGGCAGGGCTCGCTTGCGACTCAAGCGTCTATGAAATTAGGCGATTGTCATAAGGCAAGATAGTGAAGTTCTAATCAAAGCATAAAATCATGGACGCCCGTTCATCCGTCCTTAATAAAGGGCAGGTCCAAGAAGAGATAGGCCTATATGCCTTTTCGGAGCCCATGTGAGGATTCCGAGGGCATGAGTTCAATATTCATTTGAAATGGTTACTATTTTTGGATAACATCTCTTGGCAAGAGACCGATACTTCTGGGTGT
>CAZCXI010000001.1:0-60447 GCA_964502635.1 uncultured Desulfobacterales bacterium | reverse complement strand
GCACTTCGATGTCCATCCAATAACGCCGGCCCGGCTGGAATTCGACCTGGGCTTGCAGCTTCCTGCCTCCTGCACGGGTATGCCTCAACATATCCTCGAGCCTGGCCTTGTCGTGGGCATTGAAATGAAACAACGCTTGCCAATGCCTTCCGGAGACGGCCGTCAGATTCCTTCCGATGAGCTGCTGGGCGGTCTGATTGAGAAATGTGACACGACCGTCCTGGTCTACCGTTGCGATTCCCAGGCGCAGCATATTCAGAATCGACAAGTGATTGTCGTGGCCCTTCTTGATCTGCGTGAACATTTTCTCCAGCTTTGCCTCTGTCCGCTTGAAATCGGTAATGTCCCGCCATATGGCCTGAACGTAGTCCTTCCCATGGATGGTAATGGTCCTGGCACTCACGTGGACATCTCGTATCTCTCCACTCTTTGTCCTATGTTTCGTCTCAAATCGATCAGCCCCCTCCTTGGTGATTTTCTTGAAGTGGCTCAGGACTTGCTCAGGACTTTCCATCACCTCAAAGTCGGCTATCTTGAGCTTCGCGAACTCCTCCTGGGTGAACCCAAGGTTTTCATGCGTCCTTTTGTTAAATTCCACAAACGCACCCGTCTCTCCATCAATTAGCGCAATGGAACTCGCCGCCAGTTCGAAGAGAGTGCGGTATTTCTCTTCGGACGCCCGCAACGCCTCCCCCGCCTGCTTGCGCTCGGTGAGGTCCTCGTAGGTGACAAACTGTGTTCCGTTGTCCATGGATACGGGCCTAAAGACGATATCCCGCACTGTTCCGTCCTTGCAGACCACCCTGCACTCTCGAACCCTGGCCTCCAGTGGCCCGAACTTATCCAGGTCCCCCTTCCAGGCAGATATGACTTTTCGCCGGTATTCTGCATCTGGGTAGGCCTTGTGAAACCAATCCCTTCCGAAGGGGATATCCTCCAGTGTGTAGCCAAAAACTTCACTAAACTTCTTGTTCAAGTACACATATCGTCCGTCTACGTCGATGATAGAGATTGGAAAGGGAGATAGCGCAGCCGTTTGTCGGAACCGCTCCTCCGTCTCCCGCAGCGCCTTCTCCACCTGCTTGCGGTCGCTGATTTCCGTGGATACACTCTGAATCATCTCGTTGGTTACTTTTCTTAGGGATTCCAACAAGTCGACCGGTGAAGAGCCGGATATGCGGGCCCTCAGCTCACCTTGTGAGACTCGATGCAATACATCGAAGTGTTCTGCCAGGCCGATGGCGAACTCATGAGAAAGACCAACGATTTCTCCCAGTTCTTCGGCAGTCAGGTTGACCATGTGTTTTAGTTTCGTCATCAACTCGAGTCCTGAGGTTTCAGGTATCCTGACTTCAGGATCGCCTGAAGCGATCTTTCTTAACGCCTCAAAGACCTCGGACAAGCCCAGGGCCAGCTCCATGCTGGTGCCCTCCAACTCCCTGTCTCGCTCGTCAACCAGATGTCTGTACGCTGAGAGTTGTTCATTGATCACCTTCAAGGTCTCCGCCATGAAACAGACATCGATGTTCGCTTTAAAGGGCTCGCATTCAAGGCACATCTCGATTTTTTCCAAAAGCTTTCCCTGGATCTCATTGCGACAACGGGTCCCTGGAACGAGCCAACAATTCAGCTCCTTGGACTTGAAAGCCGGGCATTCCTTCTCGTTACATTGAAAGAATTCCCAGCAGTTCACCTTTTCTTTCACCTCTGAAATTTCCCTTCAATCATGGACGGGCTGTTGCCCGAACAGGGACGCCTTTGAGCGGTTCATTGAAACGTTGCTTGTTCACAAAATCGACGACGGCAAGTTAATCCATCCGCGGCGGACCATATGCAAGGCGCCAGAATCTCTAGCAATAAGATCCAGTGTCCATCCACAAATGCGGCCAACCGAGCCAACATGGCTCGGTTGAGCACTGCAAGGTGTTCATTCAGAAATGGTAGACTTTGGCCCGAGGCAAGGCCGCACAAGGGTTTACGCCGCAGGCGTAGCAGCGCTACGTTGAGGACGGCCTTTTCACAAGCCGCAGGCGCAAACCCGCGGAGAACGCCGCATCGGACCCAAAGATGCCATTTATGGATGGGCACTGCCATGGTGCATCGCGATGGCCTCTCTGCGTGCAACGCACAGGCAGACGGAAAATGAAGCACAACGCCGGAAAGGGATTTCTTACGAAGCCGTCAAAACTGTATCTGGATCCGTTTCCTGTTTCTCCCTTCTTCCTTTATGGAAAGAAAGACCTTGCCCAGCCGCTGGCACCAGGTGCGCACATCTTTCTCAAAGGTCGGGCAGTCTCCCAATACCTCCAAGATATCACCGGGTTCCATGTCCGGAGCCTTCACGGCGATCTTTAGGACCGGCTGAGGGCACTTCTGACCCAGGGTGTCTAGAATTTCCACTGCCATCGTCACCTCTCCTTGCGTAACATCTTACGGTTCAACCCGAAAAGCGAGTGCGTTCCCCGTCCCGATGTATCTGGACTGCGGGGATCTTTAACGTCGTTGTCGATTCCTACTCCTATCATGGACATGACCACCGTTGGCCTCTTGCCAGGGAGGCAGTGCGTGGCACAGGCGAGGCAGGGATCATAGGCTCGGAAGGCCATCTCTACCACATTCAATTTGCCATCGGAGACAGCGCCGCCTTTGATGGCGGCTCGAGCCGCCTTGTCAATCGACATGCAAATGGCTGCGGCATTGTTCTGCGTGGCCACCAAGAGGTTCAACCTCTCTACAATGGCCTTCTCGTCGGTCTTGTAGTGATGAAAAAGCGTTCCCCTCGGCGCTTCGCAGACACCAACGCCTTCTTTGGGGGTTTGATGTGGAAGATTGCGTACCCGGGGACTGGTGAGCTCCTCATCTGCGGCAAGCTCGTCCATTCTTTCTGCCGCGTACAAGACCTCGATAAGCCTGGCCCAATGGTAGGCCAAGGTATTATGAACAGGTTTTTCAGCCAGGGTATGAAACATATTTTCATACTCGGCCTGGGCCAAGGGGGTGGCCATGCCTTCAGAGGCGTTGAGGCGGGCAAGGGGGGCTACCCTATAAACACCGCTATCCGGTCCATCGATGAACCCCTTCCAGCCGACGTTCTTCAAATAGAGGATTTTCTGATAACTCCACGGTTCAACCCGTTCCTCTAAGTGCTCCAGATAGTCTCTTGCCTCGAATTTGACAAACTCCTCGCCGTTGGGATCAACCACCCGGATTTTCCCGTCATAAAAGTTGACCCTGTTATGATCATCAACCAGGCCCATGTAGTACGTTTTGTGACAGAAGACATCACTGGTGAGCCAGTTGGCCAACCCCTTATGATTGAGCACGATATCATCAAAGAGATCCAACGTCAGTTTGGCAAATTCCACTGCATCTCTTGTCACGACCCGGACTTGGGTCCTCTCCTCCTCGGTCATGGCCTTTGAAACGCCGCCTGGCAGCCCGCAAACAGGATAAAGGGCGCTGCCGCCAATTAATGCATTGACGCCCCGGACCCGTTTCCGGATATCAACGACCTTTTTTCCCATCTCGATACCCACCTTGTCTACGACGCCAAGAATATTCCTTTTCGCCCTTGGCGCTGTGGGACCGACAATCAAATCAGGGCCTCCCAGAAAAAAGAAATGCAACAGGTGGTCTTCAAACATGAAGGCGTTATACATGAGCTCTCTGAGCTTTTTTGCCGCGGGCGGCGGCTCAACGCCGAACAGATCATCCAGCGCCTTGCTCGACGCCGTATGGTGGGCTGTGGGACACACCCCGCAAATCTTTTGTGTAAGGGTAGGCATCTCCTCTGCCGCCCTGCCTTCACAAAACTTCTCAAACCCTCTCAGTTCCGGGACTTGAAAATAGACACGCTCCACGTCCTTCTGGTCGTCAAGAAAGATTTCAATCTTGCCGTGTCCTTCCAATCTGGTGATGGGGTCAATGGTGATTCGTTTGCTCATGAGCCGTCCCTGGTCATCTTTCGCTTCAATATGGATGAGGCCAGGCCGTACCGGTAGAACAGTCCGCCAGGATCAGGAATGGAATCGACAATCTTCTCCAACGCTTCTTTGTCTGTGACATCAATGATGGACGCGACGAAGGAGGAAGATTTTGCGCCCTGGTCCCTCACGTTGTCCGTGGGCCCAAAGCAACCTCGACAGGGCATGTTGGCATTGATACACCGTGCATTGCACCCTCCCCTGGTGGCAGGGCCAAGGCAGATAATGCCCTCAGCCAAGAAACACTTTGTTGGGTCCCACTCCGCCTCATAGACCCGTTTGAACTCCTTTATCCGCAATGGTTCGGGCTTGCTGTCTCTTCGAGGGCATGTATCGCAAAGTGCCTTTTTTTCCGCCAATACGCTCCCCCTCGGCGGGAGCCGGTCCTCCAGGACCATCATCACGGCCTCTTTGATGAGCTCTGGCGTCGGGGGGCAACCCGGGATCGTGTAATCCACCTCTACGACCTGGTCCAACGCCTTGACGGTATCATGGAAATCCGGCAGTTGTAGGTTTTTGCCGGATTCTATGGTTTCGGGTTGTGGTAAGATTGCCTGAGGATTGTTTATCGTGGGAACCTCTTGGTATAAACGGTTCAGCAAGTCTTCACGTTCGTAAAAATTGGCCAGCCCCACCACCCCGCCAAGGTGTGCACAGCTTCCGTGGGCGAAGAGCAATCTGGATTTTTTTCTCAGGATTTTGGCCATATGCTCTTGTTCATCCGTCCTGATGGCGCCATTGATCAGCGTTGCGGTGATCTCGCCATCCTTGAGGGCGACAACATCCTTATACTTGAAATCCAGGGCTACCGGCCAAAATACAATATCGACAGCCGCAGCAACCGTTAAGAGATCCTCTGCCAAGTCAACGACGGATTCCTCGCAGCCGCCGCAGCTTGAACACCAATACAGCGCAATCTTGGGTTTTTCCGTCATGTTTAGGAACCTACAACCATTGTTTAAGGAGACATTGCCAACAGGGTCAACACGGCACCCGGAGGGTCATCTCGATGTCGCCCGTCCGGCATCAGCGACACAAGGGACCGAGTTGCCTCATTCTTTCAGTCATTTCAGAAACGACCTGGACGAACTTGTCCCCCTCGCCGGCCGAGATCCAATCAAGCCTTAATCTGTCTTCTTCTATGCCAAATCTGCTCAGCACCCTCTTTAATACATGGTATCTCTTAAGCGTTTGGAGATTACCTTCTTTGTAGTGGCAGTCACCCGGATGGCAGCCCAGGATCATCACCCCGTCAGCGCCCTCTTTGAAGGCCTCAAGGATGAACTGAGGATCGACCCTGCCGCTGCACATCACTCTAACGACTCTCAGGTTCGCAGGATAGACTTTGCGAGCCCTTCCCGCAGCATCGGCCCCTTCGTAAGAACACCAGTTACAGAGAAAACCAATAATCTTGGGTTCAAAACTGGTTGTCACTGCATCAACCATGTCGCACCAGGCCCTTTATTTCTTCGGACACTTCCGTATCCGTAAAGTGGTGAGCCTTAATGGCCCCGCTGGGACACGCGGCAGCGCAAACGCCGCAACCCCTGCACAACACTTTGTTAATTGCCACATTGTTTTTCAAGTTATCGCAGGTGATGGCCTTGTAGGAACACAGGCCAACGCATAGTTTGCACCCGCAGCAGAGGTCTGCATCCACTTCAGCGGTTACGGGCTCAAGGGCCAACTTCTCTCCCGGGACAAGGCGTGACAAGATCCTGCCTGCCGCGGCCTGCCCTTGGGCCACCGAGCTTTGAATGTCCTTTGGGCCTTGGGCACAGCCCGCAATGAATATGCCCTCCATGGCTGTTGAGACAGGGGCCACCTGGCTGTTTTCTTCAGCAAAAAACCCCTCTGCTCCGCCTTGAGATATATCGAAAATCTGAGCCATCGCCCCGGCATCTTTTGCGCCTTCCATGGCGGGCGCCAGGACGACCATATCTGCGGTGACTTCGCGGGGGCTTCCAGTCACATCCGTAAACCTGATGAGTGTCTTTTCGTCCACTTGCGTGATCTCTATGGAATCCGGATCCTTCATGTGCATCCATTCCATATGGCCCTCTTGCGAGATCTTGTTAAAGAAGCCCTGTGCTTTTTTCCCCGGGAGGCATAGGTCGGAGTAAAACCCGGTCATTGAAGCACCAGGCAATTGGCTGTTGACCTGATGAGCAAACTTTAGCAGATACATGCAGCAGACCGTAGAGCAATGTTCATGAAACTTGCTCGACCTGGAGCCCACACAATGCACCAGGGCAATCTTTTCAGGAACCTGGCCGTTTCGTAACACGATCTTTCCCTCGGTTGGCCCGGTGGAATTGACCAGTCTTTCAAATTCAAGGCTGGTATACACATCTTTAATCTTACCGTATCCGTATTGGGGCGCCCTCGCCGGGTCGAAGAGATCAAAACCCGTAGCCAGGACGATGGCGCCCACTCTCAACTGGCGCACCTGGTCGGTGTCCTCATAGGTAATGGACCCGAAAGGGCAGGCCTCCCTGCAGGCGCTGCACGCTTCTTGCTGCCAGCGCAAACAGTGCTTCTTATCGATGGCCGCCACATTCGGCAAGGCACCTGCATAAGGGATGTAGATGGCCTTTCGTTCATCAAGGCCCTCATTATATTCGTTTTTTACCTTAACCGGGCAAGCCTCAAGGCACGCTCCGCAGCCGATACAGGTCCCAGTATCCACAAACCTTGCCTTTTGGTTCACCTTGACCAGGAAGTTGCCATAAAAGCCCAATACTTCCTGGACCTCGGTCAATGTGAGAATCTCGATATGCTCGTTATGTAAGACCTCATCGAGTATGGGATCAAGGATACAAGAAGCGCACTCCAGGCTGGGAAACACATCTTCATATCGGGCCACTTTGCCCCCGATACACGGCAACTTCTCAACCAGATAGACCTTCCTATGTTTTTGTGCCAGCGTCAGTGCGGCACTGATCCCGGCTATGCCGGCCCCTACCACCAGAGCATGCGGTTGGCATTCTATCTCTTTAACCTCCAAGGGCTCATGATGAGCGACTCGCCTGACCGCTGCGCGGATGATCGCCTTGGCCTTGTCCGTAGCAAGGGCCTTGTCTTCAACCACCCAGGCGCATTGCTCTCTAATATTGGCGATTTGCAAAAGAAAAGGATTGAGACCGGCCTTCTCCAGGCATTGCTTAAAGGTCTTTTCATGCTCCTTTGGCGAACAGGCTGCAATGACTATTCTCGTGAGGTCGTGCTCTTTGATGTCTTTTGCGATAAGCGCTTGACCCTCCACTGCACACAACAGCCCAAAGGCTTTGGCCAGGACCACGTTTTCAAGGCCTTGGACGAATGTCACTACTTCATCCAGGTCCATGGCCTCCTTGATGTTCGGACCGCATTCACAGACAAAAATGCCTATTCTTTCTGCCACTTGAACAACTCCTGTCAGAAAAAACAGGCCCCGTGCAGATATATGTCTTGTACAATGCACAGAGCCTTTTTGGGTGCCATGGGGATTTTCCCCTGAAGTTTACTATACCGATTGGGAATCTGTTATCATTGGAAAGTATTGTCCGTTCATCAATGGTATGGCCTAATGCCCGTAATATTCATGCAATTTTTCTTTAAGTTCATCGGGCAGTGTTTCCAAGGTCATAAAAAAGTGACCGATGTCATGACCCGTCTGGTGGAGCAAGCGCCCGAGCCTGCCCACCTCAGATTTTTGTTCTTCGGTCAGGTCCGATGACTGATATATGGTGTTGACTCTCTCAAGTGCCATGTCAATGCAGTCGGTCACTCTCGTGAAGTCTTCAAGAACGAGCCCGTCCTTTGCCGCCATGCACGTGTTCTCCTTTCTCCTGTCTCTGCTGGACGTCTACATGGGATGAACGCGCAAAAAGTCTCTTGTGAGCGCCCAACATGTTCACGGAGTGAACGAAATGGACCTTTGACAGATCAGCATATATAAAATGCTCCTGGAGGTCAATGCCTTACCCCATTGCTGCCTTAGGCCAAAACTTGAGCCGCTCGCCTCATCAACTTCCCGATCTTGAGGCCCTGGGGGCACCTCTGCTCGGCGGCAGAAAAATCCAGGCTCAAAAGGCGATGGCAGATCTCCTTGGGGAGTTCTGCACAAAGCGCTCTGGCCTGGTCATGATCTGCGTAATGGTGATGGTACATCAGGTATCGCATGACGTCGCTGACGGGCACTTTTCCTTCAACAGCCGGCTCACAGATGTGGGCACATCCCGCGCAGTAACTCCCGGTGGTCTCACGGGCATGTTTTTTCAGAAGCTCTTTATCTCCGGCTGAAAGCTTCTTCTGCCTGCAAGCAGCATCCACGTTGGACATGAGAATGGTCAGGTTCGGCATTTGCGAACACAGACTCGCCATGCGGGGGTCCTCCCAGACAGCCAAGAGCTTGGCCTGTTTGTCGGTAAAGCCCTGTTTCAGAAACCGACCGGCCAATTCAAGTTCTGTCTCGCTTTCCGAGCGTACCGGTCCGCCACCTTGTGTCTTCATGGCTGTCAAGCCGATGCCTGCCCGGGCACAGGCGTCCACGGCAGCTATCATCTCCTTGTTGTGCATGTGCCGAAAATTGTACCGCATCATGATCCCGTCGATCCAGCCCAGCTTGGCCGCGTTCTGCATACACTTTTCCATGTTCTTGTGGGTGCTGAAACCGAAAAACTTGATTTTTCCTTGTGCCTTGGCCTCTTTCACCCAGTCTCGGGTCTTCAAGTTCATCTCCCTGATCTGGCTGAGCCCGTGAATAAAATAGAGGTCGATATAATCCGTTTTCAGCCTTTTTAGAGATCGATTCAGAAGCCGAGTCATACCCTCAGGATCTCGGGCATCGGATTTGGTCACCAGAAAGACCTTTTGTCGGGTATCGGGGTATCGGGAAAAAAATTTTCCGATGCCCTTCTCACTTTTTCCACCGCCATAACAGTCTGCCGTATCCCAGTACGTGACACCCCAGTCTAAGGCCTGCTTGAGCACAAGCTGGTTGGATGGAATGTCGAACATGCCGCCCAAGGCGAGACAGGAGACCTGCACGCCCGTCTTTCCGAACGGTCGAGTGGGCACCACCCGCGGCTTGGCGCTGTCCGCAGGCGTTTCAGTGGCAGCCCCGGCCAGGATGCCTGTGGAAAGAAGCACGGACCCCAAGCCTGCTGCGCCTGCACCTTTGAGCCATTGCCTTCGTGACAGATATTTGCCTTTCTTGCTCATGAGTTTTCCCTCCTCTTTGCCTTCATGGTCTTATGACAAAAGAAGCCTGTGCGCCTCGCTCCGAGACTCGTTTTCGGCAGTCACCCGGATGGCCCGTCGGCCGCTCACGGGGCACTCGTGCTCACAAATTCCACAGCCGATACAGCGTCTTAGGTCCACGTGAGGCTGCTTCAGCCGACGCTCAATTTCCAGGTTGTTTCCCGGCTCCAGCAGGGCTTTCTGGGTAGGGTCTGGAGAAAGCACCAAGACGCTCTTCGTGTTCTCCAGGATCTTCCAGCGCCCATTTTCTTCCTGAGTGATCACGCGACAAAAATAGTCTCCTGTTGCCACAACCCCCGGCCTTAAGTGGCGGCCTTGTAACGTCACCTTCATCCCATGAACCGACTCAACCAAGAACGGATCTTCCCTCACTGGGCTGAAATGTTCCCGCGTAAAGATCGCCTTTGGACTCACGGGGCAGTTTTCCTGGCAAACGATGCAGGGTTTGTCCATGGCCCAAGGAAGGCATCGGCCTCGATCCACGAAAGCGGTCCCCAGCCGTATGGGGCCGGCTTGGGCAAAATCGTTCTTGCCCTGTTTTTCATTGACGGTGATGGGCCGTATGGCAGCCGTGGGACAGACATGCCCGCAGGCAACGCAGTTGTATTGGCAGCCGCTGGTGCCGACCCGAAAATTGAGCATGGGCGTCCAGAGGCCTTCCAGGCCTGCCTGGAAACAGGCGGGGTGAATAATGTTGGTGGGACAAATCCGCATGCATTGTCCACATTTAATGCACCGTTTGAGGAAATCTTCTTCCATCAGAGCCCCTGGGGGGCGGATGAGCATGGGAGACCAATTTGTACCCAAGGCGCCGCCAAGGCGTGTCACAGGCACCGCAGCCACGCCCGAAAGCAGCGACACCATAAAACCTCTTCGAGAAAGGTCCGGCGAGACCTCTTCTCCCGATTCGGAAGGCGTTGTGCCATAGCCCATGAGATCCTCGTGACAGGCGTCCAGACAGTTCATGCAAAGCACGCATTCGCTGATCCGAATCTTCTTCGAAGGCTCGCAGGCCCCTTCACAGGCAGCCTCACAGCGCGCACACTGACTGCATTCGCTCTGGTTTTTCCCCACGCGCCACAACGCATAGCGGCCAAGGACACCAAGCAGGGCCCCCAAGGGGCACACAAACCTGCAATAGAAGCGAGGTGTGCTCAGGTTCAACAAAACGGCGGTCAAAAAGACCGCCCCTATGAGCCATGCCCCTTGTGTGTGACGCTGGCCGACGGCCAGCTGATGCGTGACCCCGTCAACAATCGGTAGAATCACTAGATTGACAGAGCGGTGGATTAGAGGAATGGGATCCAAGAGCCCGGTTTGAAGGGATGCGCCGACAAGCGAATGATCGGCAAAGGCCCATGCCACAAGGATCCAAACCGCCACCCAAACCAAGATCCAACAAAGCGTCCTGGCTTTCTTTGAAGCGACGTTTCGTAAGGCGAGGAAAAGGACCACCAACAAAGCAAGTACAAACAGGACCCACCCCGGCCAAGATCGGCCAGGCGAGAGCCCCGGAAGATCGGCAAGCAGCTCCCCGGCTGCGGCCCCGAGAAGAAAGACGAGAAGGACATACTTGACAGATTGAGCGCCATGGTAGCGGTTTGTGGCTGCCTTTTTGGCAAGAGTTTTCTTACGGCTTCCCAGAAAGCCCACGAAATGGTGGAGGGTCCCAAAGGGACAGACCCAGCTGCAAAAAAATCTTCCCAAAAGGATCGTCAAAACCACGGTAAGCAAGGCCCAGAGCAACCCCGCATACAGGGCGCGGGTGGTGAGTACGGTCCCGAGGGCAACCAGGGGATCGAGCTGCAGGAGCCAGTCCACCGGCCAACCCCGCAGTTGCCACCACCTTTCCCCAGCCGATGCCACCACGCAGAACCACAAAAAAAGCAGGAAAAAGAATAGCTGACTGATTTGCCGGGCTCTAACGATTCTCACAGGCGCTCTTCCATCCGATCAGCCCACGTGATCTCGAAAGGGCTTGATGGACTCATAGTCGGATTGCCCCACCCCTTCGGCCTGGGCCTTGCCAATGTACGGGAGGTCCGAAACGGTTTTTCCCAGCAGAGTCGCTCCGAAAGCGTCTGCAGCCACCTGATCTGTGCTCACGATCATGGTGTTTGTTTGCTTTAGGTCCGCCAGGGACCCGCCGGTGGGACCGTTTGTCATCATGGTCCATGTGCCATCCAAGATCACCAGGGTGGGGGAAACCATCATGGAGAGTTCTTTGATGATGTTATGGATATCCTGGTGAAAGAGGTTTCTGCGGCCCCCTAGAAGACCATACCAATTTTTCATGGTCATGGATGCGCCACTCCTGTGGTGGTCCTTGATGGGGGCGATGCCGATGAGCCTGTCCGCGGCCTCAAGGGGGGTGTAAAACAAAGGCCAATCCTTGATCAGGGCTCCGTCTTTCAAGGTTGTGGGTTTGAAACTGCCTTCTCTGGGCATCACCACCTGGGCCCCTACCGAGCGGACCGCCTGAGCAATACCCGTGAGCGTAAAACAGCTTGCCGGGTCGTTGATGGGGTTGTCCGTCACTGTGACCGAAGACGCCCCGGCCCTGAAACACAGCCTGGCGACTTCGGCCACCAATTCAGGGTTTGCAGTGGCTGAGAGGATGGGAGGCGTGGCAAAGGCAGCGTTGACCTTGACAACAACCCGGTCGCCAGGGCGGACAAAGGCTTCAATGCCTCCCAGAGTCTTGAGTGCACGCTGGACCGTCTTGACGCGATCTTCGCCCGTCACGATGCTCATTTGACCGACCCTGCCGGCAACAGAAAAATCGGGAAGGGTGACGAGAGCCCCTTTTTCTTGGGAGCCTTGGGGCGCCTTTGAATCGTACAGCGACAGACCCAGGCCTGTGGCCGCCGCAACGCAGGCGCCGGCCTTGGCCGAACGAATGAGAAAAGCCCGCCGGGTCATGGATCGCTTTTCGGAGGATGGGATCATCGGATCGCCTCAGCAAGGTGCCTGTCAAGCATCGAGGCCAGCTTCTCAGCCGCCTTTCGGTTGGGTGCTTCGTGGACGCCGGCAACATACGGGCCGTGACGAAAAATGAGTTCAAAGGTATCCAGTATCTCGGCCAACGCGCCTGACGTGAGATCCGTGCTCAAAGGCACAGAGGTGCCGCCGTTTTCCAACAGAAAGGCGTGGTAGGCCTTGACCACCCTTTCCGCCTCTTCAGGAGCCTCTTTCTTGGATAGGAAGGCCAGCAGCTCTCCGCCCTCCACATGATAACGGGCCGTGAAGCAATTTTTCAGGCCGGAAAAGCCGAAGGCATTGGATATGAGAAGAGCGATACTGCCTTGTTCCAAATGGTCCCCTGGAAAAAGCGCTAGTTCATCGAGGCCATGTTCTTCAACAGACGTCTTCGAGACGAACTTTCTTCCAAAAGCAAGCATGGATTCCATCATGGCCTTTGAAGCCGCCGAGGCAATGATCTCCACATAGTATTTCCCGTGGACCCAAAACAAGGCATTTCTTGTCTTGTAGGAAAAAGGCGTGAGGTCTAAAGGTGTTGCCTCTTCACGCTTCTGGCTGCCGTATGCCGCAAAGGCTTGGTAAAGTGTCCCCATGTCATAGACAAAGACCTCCATCCAAGACTGGGGATCAAGCGGCTCCCCAAACCGCTGGCATCGTAAGCCCAAAAAACCGGCGGCAAGGTACAGTTCTGCCTTGCCGTCAATCTTGTCTGACAGGGTTTCAGGGCCAAAGGCTTCCAGGGGACTCAGCGCGCTTAACTGTTCAGGAACAAACCCGGAAAAATCTGATGAGGCGAGAGACGCTGGCACACCCTCGCCGGGCGCCTGGGCCTCGAGAACCCTGGGGACAAACAGCGCTGGGTCGTAGTGGGATTGTCTGACAAAAATCCCTATGGCAATGACGGCCAGCGTGCCCATGATGACCCAAGAAACCGTAGTCTCACGCCGACCGGGTGGGCGTTTTTTCCGAACCACGCTCTTCTCCTAATACCCTGAACCAGAAACGATGCGAATAAGGAAAAAGGAGTTTTTCAAAGGTCTCAATTGGTTCCAACAAATTTCAGGGCCACGGAGTTGATGCAGTAGCGAAGTCCTGTGGGTGGTGGCCCGTCGTGAAATACATGTCCAAGGTGGGCGTCACATCGGTTACACAAGAAAACGCTCTTTCCGTTCCCTTTTTCCGGGTGATCCTGTATTGTTCTGTTGTCAGTATCTTCCGCCATTCTTTATCACTCTTTATGACCTTTTCAAGCATGTTCGCTCCTTTTTCCTTTGTCAATTGAGAACTCCTTTCGGAGATCTTTTTTGAGGTTCTTTTCCCGATTAGTTGATGCACAGGGTTCGAGGATTCAAGGGTTCGAGTGGTTTTGTTCGGTATTCCTCCGGTGCGTTACTGGGAAAAGATGCCGCGGCCCTCCTTATTTGCGATGTCAGGCCGTATCTTTCTTCATTAGGGAATGTTTTTGTTACTTTGTAAATTTCTAAACATAGGTGATAGGACCGTTGCCAGACTTTTAATTCTTCATAATTCTTAAGCATTTTACTCGAATCCCTGACCACTTGAATCCTTATAATCCTACCAACTCTCTTGGACATGGTCTTTTTCTAACAATAAGTATGAAGTCTCCCGCAAGCAACCCATGCCATGATGTCAGGACAGGTGACTCCCCGCTCCCTGAAGGACCCAGTTTGCAGGAAGGAGGCCGGTCAATCAAGGCTGGCCCTTTGAAACAACCGTCTTGTTCCTTATCTATCGCTTGTGGCAACCCTTCGTGTCTCCCGGAGCTCACCGCACTATAAGAGGCATATATTGATATTTTCTATATAATTGCCCCTTTCGTATCGATATTACGTATTGGACGCCTACAAATTCTTGGAGTAATCTAAAATACAAATAGTCGCGGCTTTGGAACGCCAGTTAGACAGGAGTTGAAAGTCTCGTGAATGGAGGTAGTTGTTTGCGCTCTTGTCGTGTTGACTTCATGTTTGGTGTGACTATGTGCCCATAAATACAGTCTATTCGATTTCAGAAAGAAAGGAGAGAGCTGATGGGGCAAGTCAAAAACTTTCTGGGCACGCGGTGGGGAATCGTGTCTGTTGGGGCATTCATTGGCGTGTTTGCTCCTCTGTTGCAAAAATTTGGCAACCCGGGAAATATGGGGGTGTGCGTGGCCTGCTTTGAACGGGACATCGCAGGCGCCATCGGCATCCATCGGGCGGCCGTGGTTCAGTACATGCGCCCTGAGATCATCGGTTTTGTCCTCGGGGCGTTGATTGCAGCCTATGCGTTCAGGGAGTTCAGGCCGAGGGCTGGTTCTGCTCCTATTGTGCGCTTTGTGCTGGGAGTCTTTGCCATGATCGGGGCGCTGGTTTTCTTGGGGTGCCCCTGGCGTGCCATGCTGCGTCTTTCCGCGGGTGACGGGAACGCCATCCTTGGCCTCCTTGGATTGATTGTTGGCATATGGATCGGCACCTTTTTCCTCAAGGGCGGATATAACCTTGGCCGGAGCAACAAGACATACGTATCTGTGGGCTGGCTCATGCCCCTGATCATGCTTGGCTTTCTGGTGCTGCTCCTAAGTTTTCCCCAGATCAAAGGGGAGCCAAAAAGCGGGATCCTTTTTTACAGCATGAAGGGTCCGGGGGCCATGCATGCGTCTATTGCACTTTCTCTTGTCATAGGTCTTGCCATCGGTTTTCTGGCACAGCGTAGCCGATTTTGCACCATGGGGGCCTTTCGAGACCTGATTTTGTTTCGCATACCTTATCTTTTCTACGGTGTGCTGGCACTGATTGCCTTCGCTTTTCTCACCAACCTGATTGTGGGACAGTTTCATCCAGGATTTGCCAAACAACCCGTTGCTCACACTATGCAGCTTTGGAACTTCGGGGGCATGGTCGTGGCGGGGCTAGCCTTTTGCCTTGCCGGTGGCTGCCCGGGCCGCCAGTTATTCCTGGCAGGAGAAGGTGATGGTGATGCGGCCGTCTTTGTCCTGGGTATGATTGTTGGTGCTGGTTTTGCCCACAATTTTGGGCTGGCAAGCTCACCCAAAGGGGTTGGTCCTCACGGTATTGCTGCTGTCATTATTGGCCTTCTGGTGTGCTCGTTCATTGGACTGACCATGAGACAAAAGGCCTAACAAGGAAGGAGATTACGATGGCTGAAATCGTTGATGCAAGCGGCCTTTCTTGCCCACAACCTGTGCTGATGACCTTGAATAGAATCAGGGACCTTAACAAAGGGGAAATTGAGGTCCTGGTGGACACGGACACGTCAAAGGAAAACGTGAGCCGTGCGGCCGAAAGCCAGGGTTGGGAGGTAGCGGGCGTTGCCGAATCAGGTACAGGGTACAAGATCCTGATCAAGAAAGAGTAAAGAGCCATGGCATTTGGAAAAAGGGCTGCCTCCCAGCAAAAGAGCCCGGATCGAGGGTTTCTTTCCTTTCACAATACCAGCGAAGTGATCAAGGCCAAATCCCTTTTGGAGAAAAAGGGGTGGAAGGTTCGTGTCATGGGGCCGCCCCCCGAGCTGCGGACCGGCTGTGACATGGTGATCGAATTTCCCCTGGTCGAACAGTTGAATATTTTGAGGGTACTGGAAGCTAATAAGGTTCAACCGTTGGAAGCAGTGCCTGTGGATGATCCGCTCCTCAAACCGGTTGAACTGTTCAAGACAACAGATTATGGGCAATACCTTATGGTGCGCGCGGCCAACATGAAACTTACGATAGAGAAAGAGACCCTTGAGATTGTGAATATTTCCGGGGGCGGTTGCCCGGATGTGCCATACCTGGGGGCCATGCTGGTGGGAAAAGATCTTCGACAGTCGCCTGCTCCGAGGGAAATTGGTCATACCCTTTGCGGGTATGCCCTGCAATTGGCTTATGAAGAGATAAAGCGTCAATGCTCGCTTTGATCGGTACGGTTCCGGATAAGTATTACCCCCTGGTTTCAGGGACGGTTACACTGAAGGGGGATTGCTTGTTTTTGGATGGCCATGAAACGTCGGTCAACCGAGGGACACCTGCCATGATTGCCGCCACATCCATGGCATGTGAGACGCTTGGCCTCTCCAAGCCTTTCTGTTTTCTCGTAGGAGATGAGGGGGTAGGAGACGGCAGCAGAAAGCTATACGAGCATCTGAAGACCCGGCTTCCAGCTATGGGTGCTAAGGTTGTTACCTTTCATTACCTTCAGCCTGATGTTGACTGGCATAACCGGATCTTGTTGGCCTTGGAAGAAAGAGGCAAACTCCCGCTGCTGATTGCCGATGCAGGTTACATGTATGCGGCCAAAATGAGCGGGTTTTCGCCATGTTACGACCTTTTTACTCCTGACATCGGAGAATTGGCCTTCTTGGCCGACGAGTTGGCCCCTCACCCGTTTTACACCCGGAGTTTCATTCTTCACGAGGAGAAGAACGTTCCTGATCTGATCAAAAGGGCATTTGAAGGGGAAAATGCTGCCAAAACACTATTGATCAAGGGGTCGAAAGATTATATATGCACCAAGGACGGGCTGTTGGCTGCTGTTGACACCCCGAACGTGACGACCCTGGAGCCCATTGGTGGCACAGGAGATACGCTGACGGGCATCGTGGCCGCACTCACCTACGCTGGATACCCCGTGGCACAGGCGGCGACCATCGCTGCCAGGGTGAATCGCCTGGCGGGTGCCCTTGCCAATCCAACCCCGGCAACACAGGTGGCTGCAATAGTCAAGGAGATCCCAAAGGCCTTGGAGTCGGTCTTGGAGGAGATAGCAAAGGAAGGCGATGGAAGGTGCGCTGCCAAGAAATATGCCTGATGCGTTGAGCCCCCTCGATGACCCTATTAACTTGACCGAAAAGGTTAGGGCATCGGGCTGAGCTGCCAAACTGAGTCCAGGGGACCTGGAAGAGGTGATGAGGGACCTGCCCGTGATTAGGCACCCTAATCTCCTTGTAGGCATAGAGACCTCTGATGATGCCGGCGTCTATAAGCTGAACGACGATATGGCCCTGGTACAGACCCTCGATTTTTTTACGCCTATCGTAAACAACCCCTATCACTTCGGCCGCATTGCGGCAGCCAATGCCTTAAGCGATGTCTACGCCATGGGTGGCAGGCCGCTGACCGCTATGAACATCGTCTGTTTTCCAATCACGGATATGCCTAAGGAGATCCTCAAAGAAATCCTGCGAGGGGGTCTGGAAAAGATTCACGAGGCAGGTGCGGTCCTGCTAGGGGGACACAGTGTGGATGATCAGGAGCTTAAGTATGGCCTTTCTGTGACAGGCGTTGTCCATCCCCAGAAAATCCTGGCCAATCAAGGTACCGAGGTCGGGGATCAACTCATACTGACCAAACCCATCGGAACGGGTATCATTGCCACCGCCGTTAAGGGGAAATTGGCTAGCGAAAAAGCGCTGGAGACGATGATCGAGATCGCCGCGACCCTTAACGGCCAGGCATCACAGATTATGCTGAAATACAAAACTCATGCCTGTACGGACGTGACCGGTTTTGGCCTCGGGGGACACCTTTTGGAAATGGCCAGAGCCAGCCATGTGGAGATCGCTGTCTATGCTGACAAGATCCCGATCATTCCTGAGGCCAAGGAGTATGCCTTGATGGGTCTGATACCGGCCGGAAGTTATGCGACTAGGCATTTCTGTGAGCACATGGTGGAAATCAAGCCTGGCGTGGAAACGGTTCTCATGGACCTCATCTTTGATCCCCAAACCTCAGGCGGGTTGGTTATCTCCATTGGTGCGGATGAGGGGGAGGCCTGCCTTGAGGAATTAAAACATGAGGGAGTGCGATCAGCGACGATTATCGGCGAGGTCATTGGCTTAGATGCGAAGGGCAAACTGCAAATCGCTTGAGTTGGCCTTTGTGCGAAGGCGTAAAGACACGGCATCCAAAACAATTTTGACACAGTCTGCTTTTTCTGCCATTCTAAAATAAAGGCGCATCAAGAAGTTGCGTCTTATTTTTTACCAAACCACATAATTTAAGTAGAAAGAAACGCGAAGCCAGGAAGGCAAGCGAGCAGAAGCTTGCAGTGCTACCTGGCTTTTTTTGTTGCTCCTGACGAGGCATCCTTTGTGAATTACTTTATCTCCCTGTTGATTGTGTTCACTTTGGTGATTCCGTTGCGCCCTGAATCAGGGTGGGCAAGCCGAGATGTCCTTAAGCGCGATACCACCGGAGATGGCAGGATCGACCAGATCGCTCACTTTGGTAAGGGTGGCAAGCTCATCAAGCTGGAAATCGACAGCAATGCAGATGAGGTCATGGACCAATTCCAGTACTATGAGGATGGCAAGATCAAAAGGGTTGACTTTTCAATCGGGAAGAACAGATAGAAACGGTCGGTTCTGTTTTTTCCCAGATGCGCCGGGCGATTGGAAGGTGGTCGTGGACGATGAAATGGGGCATCGGCTAGAGGTCAGGGTGCCAGTTAACGAGGCGCTGGTGTTGCAAGCAAACGAGCAACGTGGGGAGACCGGTGAAAGTCCACTTTCCAGGTACGAAAAGGCTTTGATGGGGATTTGCATCATCTTTGGAGTCTCTGGGGTTCTCGTTTGGTGGAGGGGGAAGAAAAGCAAATAACCGCATGCAGAGTTTGGGGGGAATAGCGCTGACGGATGGAAACAATCATTTTGTTCTGCCCGTGCCTTCTCTGGCTTCAGGAGGTCGGTCGGGCTCAGACCCAAAGCAGGTGCGGAGGTTGTGCAGTACTGCAAGAATTGCCTTCTAGTGACATGCATACGCCGTCAGTGTCTGTCTCCCCAAGCCTTGTATGCAACATGGTCGCTGTCTAAGAACGAAAGGGATATAAGGAGGGAGGGCTTCTCCTCCTCAACACACCTCGAATCCTCAAGGAACAATGGCACTGAGCAACACCTACCACGAAGCCCTCACCTCGTCCCTTTTGTTCCAAGTAGGCACCCGATGTGCACGCTGTACACCGGCAAGGCGACGAAGCAACACCCACGGCCATTAACAACTGGATTGCCAGATCGCCAATCATCAATTCCCTGCCATAAACGATGATGCATCTCTGGGCTGAGCAATAGGAGGAGGTGGCAGTGTTTCAACAATCAACAAAATGCCATTTTTAATTCCCGGGGCGATAAGGATTTTGTTGACATTACGTAAATAGGGTAATAAGATTACCGATAATATGAGTCGATAGCAACGTAAATTTTGGTGAAAAAAATGGATAACCCGTTCAAGTTTTCAGGTGTCGTTGAAGAACCTGCCTTTTGCAACAGAGAAAAGGAGCAGAAGGAATTAAGGCAGTACATAGAGAGTTCTCAAAACGTGCTGTTGTACTCACACAGGCGCCATGGCAAAAGCTCGCTAATTTTAAGAATATTTAAGGGTCTTAGAAATGTAAAGCCTGTATACATAGATCTCTATGGGACAACGCGTACCGAGGAATTTATCGCTTCCTTTCTCAGAGGCTTAAGCGCTGTCGAGTCACAGATGAACCGCCTTATAAAGATGATCCGTGAAGGGGTCAGGAGTATTGGGGTAAACTTCAGTGTCGACCCCGTTACCGGGCTGCCCACGGCATTACCGGTTTTCAACAGGGCTGTAGAAGATAGAACGATTGATGAAATATTCGCAATTATAGAGGACCTGTCAAAAAAGAAAAAAATGGTTGTTGCATTCGATGAGTTCCAGGAAGTGGCAGCTTACGGCGGGAATGCCTTTGAGAAACGCCTTAGAAGGTCGATACAAAGACACGAAAGAATCTCATACATTTTCGCTGGAAGTCAAAGGCACTTAATTACTGAGATGTTCAATGATAGGAACCGGGCCTTTTATATGCTGGCTACGAGTTATCCGTTAGGGAAAATCAAAACCATTCATTATGTGGATTGGATTAAGAGGTTATATCGAAAAGCAAATAGGAGGATTAAGGATAGATTAATTGAGGATGTCATAGAAAGGTGCGAAAATCACCCGATGTATGTCCAGGAGTTCTTCTTCAACATTTGGATGGAAGAGGAATTATCTTTTGATCTCCTTGACAAGGTAGAACGCAGAATAGTGGAAAAGCGGATACCTGAATATTCTTATGTATGGGATTCATTGACTTTAAACCAAAGGAGGGCGCTAAAACTCATAGCGGGAACAGCAGGGAAAAACATATTTGCCGCGCACAATCTGGACAGATTCGGTTTCAGGGCGGCATCACAAGTCACTGCAGCGTTATCGAACCTGGAGAAGGGGGGGGTTTTGGATAAAAACAAAGGATGGAGAATTCATGACTCTTTCTTTAAAAGATGGCTTTTATGATGGACAGAACCGGAGTAAGCGCCTTTAGATGATAGGTTGTGGGCTTTCTGTTTCATCCCACCCCCTTTCCTCATTTGGTGTGTTTTAGATGCGGTAGCTGATGTCATTCTCCATGTGCTGCCCCGGATATCAATGGTGGTGTTCCAGAGGTCCTCCGAGTATGTCCAGGGCGGTCAGGAGACGGTTATTCACGACGTCCATTTCCTGAACTGCAGCCTCGAGTTTTGAAGCGGCTTCTCTAGATCCCAACTGCCCAGCACGCCGAGCCCATTGTCGAAACGTCTCTGCGTGTTCGCGGTTGTGCGCCACCCAGTGAACCAAAAGGACCCTCAGCTTTTCCCGATCGCTCGTCGATTTCATAGATCTCCTGTATAAAAGAGGGACTATACCTCGGAAAGTCGATAATCGAACTATTCCATCAGCTCGTTGAACCACCAAGAAAACAAAAAGCCACGCAAGGATTCTTCCTCTTCAGAGAAAGACTGCCTCCGTGGCTTAGATTCGCTTAACTGTGAAGACAAGCTTGAGCTAACTTGTGACAGGCTTCATACCTATCTCAAAACGTTTTTAAAATAACACGCCTTCCCTCTTTTGTCAATCTTTTTTGGGGCCAGCAAAAACCCGTCCCGCTACCCCAGATTCCAGTACCTGCCCTCATTTACCCCGAGGGCTCTACTATTCATAGGAACCCAGGGGAATGAACAGTGGCTTGGTTTTTTGGAAAGAACACAAGGGTACCTCCTTGGCTCGCCTTGTGTTCAAAGCAGCTAATAAAGAAATTTAGTGCGTGTGATCATGCAGTTCAGTCTCATGAGCTGGATGCACATGGCTGTGGGGACCATGGTCTCCGTTGTGATCGTGATCGTGGACGTGCTCATCTTGCCCATGGGTGTGTTCGTGTGTTCCTTTCATGATAAATCCTCCTTTCACAAGGTATACATACTTTGTATAGATGCTTTTCATGGCCAGCCAAGTCAAGTTTTTTTAGCTGACGAGGTCGAGCCAGAACTACTCAAGAGGCCCACATAGATTTCTGTTATGGGGGGGCTGCCTTCGACCCAAGAAAAGGGTCCGTTCTTGCCTGACCTAACCCTCCATAGATTTTGCCTATGGTATCGTATCCAATATTATGGATATTTTCTATTTGTTTTATTGCCTGATTCGATGTAAAATTATATTGAACCTAAAATAAGAGATGGATCGGCATTTCAAATATGAATAACACTATGAAACCTAAATTGGCCATGTGCAATTTCCTGAAAGAGGTCACAGAGATCAGGGCATTTGCCCTTCGTCACGGGTTTTCAGGCATCGACTGGTCGTTCGATCCCAGTATCCTGCCTGCAACACCTTTAGAAGAATCAAAATGGGTGAGGAGCCTGTCCCTTTTGGATTCCCTGGAGGTTCGTTTTCACTGTCCTTTTTATCAGATAGACTTGGGCCACGAGGACCCACGGGAGGCCAAGGCGGCCGAGGCCGTTTTTCGTCGTATCATCCGCTTGGTTTCTAAAGTGGAAGGACGATACCTGACAATCCACATCGGCCTTGGCCACGATTCCACAGAGCCCCTGTCATGGGAGGCAACGATTGAGAACCTGGCAAACCTGGTTCAATACGGTGCACGCAGGGGGGTAACCATCTGCCTGGAGAACCTCGCCTGGGGATGGACGAGCAGGCCCCACCTCTTTGAAAAACTCATCCGAGGAAGCGGCGCTGCAGTCACTTTTGATATCGGTCACGCCCACGCGTGCGAGTCGGTCCGGAGTCAGTCCTATGGCATTGAGGATTTTGTTAGTCCTCATTCAGATCGCGCTCTCAATGCCCATGTATATTACACGGAAGTTTCCGGGGTAGGACATATACCACCCGAGCGACTGGAAGACATCGAAGACCGTCTGAACATCCTGCGGGATATTGGTTGCGAGTGGTGGGTTCTTGAAGTTAGAGAAACTGACGGATTGTTGCAAACAAAGAAGGTTATAGACGAGTATTTGACACAATCGGATCATGACAGCAGGTCCGATCATCAAGAGCCCTCAGCACGCCTCATATCTCATGCTTAAGGCAAGTAAGAATCCAGAATTGTCCCCTCCAGGTTTCTGATGAAAATCATCCTTATTCTTCTAGACGGCCTCGGTGATCGATCGTATGAGATACTGAATCATCGCACCCCCCTGCAAGCGGCCGCCACGCCCAATCTGGATCGATTAGCTCGCCTGGGTAGTAACGGGCTTTTCCATGCTGCATTGCCTGGCCAGTGTCTACCGAGCGAGACCGCCCACTACCTGCTCTTTGGCTATGATCTGAAGAATTTTCCTGGCCGGGGGCTCCTGGAGGCGGTGGGAGAGGGTGTGGCCTTTGATGACAGAGACGTCCTGTGCCTGGCGCACGTTTCAGGTGTGAGTTGGAAAGGCAGCGTACCGATCCTGACTCAGGGGCGTGATGATATTGAGGCGGATTCACCAGAAATGGGAGGACTTTTCGCTGCTGTTTCCACCTATGAAGCAGAGGGCATCGACTTCCGCCTCCAGCAGACCCGCCGAAATGATGCCATACTCGTCCTGAACGGCCAGGCCTCACCTTACGTATCTGACTCCGATCCTATCCTGGTCGGTCGCACTGTAGCCCGTATCGTGCCTCTTCGCGACAATGCAGAGCCTGAGGACGCGGCGCGCACGGCAAAAGCCCTCAACGAGTATCTGACTCACTGCCACAGGGTGCTAATCAGCCACGAAACGAACCGCTTGCGTGAGGCCAGAAAGCTCCCGCCTGCTAACTTTCTTGTCACGCAGCGTTGTGGCCGGCGTATCATCCAGGAGCCTTTTGATCAGCGCTGGGGTCTTGCCGGCATGCTGATCGCGTCACCATCCGTGTATGGAGGTTTGGCCCACGAGCTTGGCCTAACCTTCGTCCGGGCAAAAGACACCGACAAGGCCGATGAGGATCTCAGAGAAAGGATCCGTCTGGCCTTAGCGGTTAATGCCCATGATTTTATCCACGTCCATACAAAGGTCCCGGATGAGGCGGCCCACAAAGGAGATCCAAGGCGCAAGGAAGCTGCCATCGCCACCTTGGATCGCGGCTTGGATGAGCTGGTGGATGCGGTGGAAGACAGAGATGACTTGTTGGTCACAGTTACTGCAGATCATTCCACGCCGAGCATATCTTCTTTGATCCACTCTGGAGAGCCCGTGCCCGTGGTACTCGTGGGTCCAAATGTTCGACGCGATGAGGTTGCGTCCTTTGACGAGGCGAGTGCAGCCACGGGGTGCCTAGGACTATTGCGGGGGCAGGAATTGATGTTAACCCTGTTGAATTACACCGACCGATCATGCCTTCTGGGCTGCCAACTGAGCGGGATCGAAAGGCCCTACGTTCCAAGGGATTACGAACCCTTCAGACTGACCGATTGACATCCGCCGCGGCACAGGTTTTCAGCGGGACTCATCGTTTCCAAGCCTCTTCAATGTTCAGCCGTGCGCCATTGGTAATCGTTCCGATAGGCTCTCACGCTGCTCTTCGCGAGCCAGGACTTGCTCTCTTTGTGGTGATCTTCTGGCGGAAATGGGCTCGGAAAAAAGGGACACAGTGCCCTCTTTGCTGTTCAGCTTTGGCAAGAGTCATTCATTGTTGAGGTAAGAGACCCTTTTGGGGCCTCCTACCCTTTGGTTAATGATCACTAGCCAGCGGGCTCGACGATCGCCTCAGCCACTTTCTCCTTTTTCGGTGTCATCACATGCACCGTGCAAGCGAGACACGGGTCAAAGGAGTGGACGATTCTCAAGAGCTCAATGGGCTCGTCGAAAATCTGTAGGGGCGTTCCAACCAGGGATTCCTCCATGGGGCCGTGGGCGTCACCCAGACCCGCGTCTACCTTGGGACTCACCAGCCAGGCCGTAGGGGTAATGATCTGGTATTTGGAGATCTTCCCCTTCAACTTCTTTTTCTTTCTGTTGCCAATCTTGATCCAGTGGCCTAAAGCACCCCGCGGGGCCTCAGTCAAGCCTACGCCTTTACTGTATTTGGGCACGAACTCCTTCCAGCCCTTGCCCTCGCCCCAGTTGTAACGTCGCGTGACATTGGATGTTTCGTTCGGATCGAGCTGGTTGAACCAATACCAAAGATGCTTGGCCACATAGTAGGTTTCCAAGGCCCGAGCCGCAATCCGGTCGAGAACACCGTCGCCCGTATAGTTGCTCTTATAAACGGCGGGGCTCGCCAGGGCGTTCAGGTAATTCCCGTAGAGGATCGAGCCATAGGGACCGGCAGTGAAATCGGTGGGCGCTTGCCCAGCCGACGGGAAGATTCCTACCCCAGATCCACCAATCCATGGATTGGTGGGAACGAGCGTCTGATCCACGTCGCTGAGGATACCCGGGTAGTAGCCCGTCCGGTCGCCGCTCACCACGGCATTTAAGACCACGGGATTTCCAAGACCGCCATCGTCCACCACGTACTTGGCATTGGCCATCATCCGGGAAAGGGGTCCCACTTCATAGGGCAAGTGCCCCACGGGATGACCCGTGCCCGAAGAGGCATTGTAGTACCTCGGGGATTTGGCATAGCTGTAGGCCCCGGCCTTGTCCGGGTTCCACTTGGTCTTGCCCTGCCACATGTGCCGCTTCTTGCCCGCGGTGTCGTCGTACCAGGAACTGTCCACCATTTCCACAGAATCCAGGTGGTCCACGGGATACCAGCCGATGACAGCCCCCGTGGTGGGATTGACGTGGGTTCGGAATCGGGTGCAGAGCCGGTTGTCTGCATGGCCTGTCCCGATCCATGGCGCATCGCCAACCGCGCCCTCAAAGGCGCCCCAGGCGAGATGCCGGTTCACTCCGGTGCCGATCCAGAAATACTCGGGGAATACATGGGCGGCGGCCACGACATCAAAGAGATGGGTGCCGATGTAGGGCTGCCAGTTGGTACCCGCCGTCCCCGAGCCGTCTCCTACCTGGGCCCACAGCGGTAGTGCCGCAGGATCAAAGGGCCCGCCGAGTGGACCGCCCAGCGGTGTTCCCGTGACACTCACCCCGTTGACCCAATTCCAGAAGTCCGTGGGTTTTCCGATGAAACCGAGGATGCTCTCCGGGTGGGGGTTACTCACGGTGATCGGTTGTCCGTTCAGGGGATGGGTCCTGTCTGAAAGGGCATAACCCGGTCCGGCATACAGGATTTCCCTGAACTTCTGAACCACAGCCGGATCCGCCCCGGTTGGAGAGGAGTCGTAGGGCTTATTGGTCATGGCACCCGGTGTGAAATTAGACACGTGGGGCATCTTGCCCGCAAAGAGCGCATGGATCTGATGGGCCATCCGCCGGAACTTGAGGGCCCGCACGTACTGGCTCGCAAAGTAGGCGGTCAGGTCCCCCACAACAGGCGAAGGCACTGTACCGGCCGCGCCGCCGATATTGTTTACCGTATAGGCCGGTGCCCCCAGGCTGCCCGTCGGATCAATGCCCCGGGCGTAGAACCGGTCGTCATAGTTAGGGCAGGCAAAGCCCTTGGGGATGAGCCCTGTGCTGTTCACGTTCACGTAGTCCAGAGCCACCAAGTGGTAGAAATGGACCAAGTGAGACATGACATAATTGCAGCCCAGCGCCAAGTTCCTCAGGAGACGGCCGTTGTTGGGCACGTCGATGGGATCCGGCCCGTTCACGAAGTCGTTGTCACATCGAAACCCAAAGGCATCTCCGATGTTCTTGCTGGAGGCCACACCATGGGACGTGGGGCAGACCCCACAGGGGCGCTGCGTGATAATGGGGGCATCCCTCGGGTCTCTCTTTTTCATAATCTCCTCAATGCCCCTAAACATGACAGCCTGACACTTGGCGTCAGTGGTCAGCTTTGTGGCATCGGAGACCACCGTTTCGATATCCAGATGCCCTTCAATTCGGTCTATGGGAGCAAGCTTTACGATCTTAGCCATTTCTGTCTCACCTCCTTATTATGGGTTATAGAATCCCTTGATTTTTCTGTTGGTTTTTTGATCGAATGTTGTCAACCCGGACCAATCCGGAAAATCGGGTTGGATACATCCCTGGCAGGGATGACGGCTTTCACCGATACCACTACCCACGTGACCTGACGGAGCACCTGATCCCTGGGCCCCTACGCACCAGTTCATCAACGTACCGTCGTCTGCCGTGTTCTTCTGACGGACCGGGCAATCACCAAAGGTGTAAGGGCCTTTGCACCCGAGGCCGCCCAAACAACCCGAATCCCCCAACTCTTGAGCCGCATCGGGAGTCCCTTGGGTGGGCTTGTTCGGGCAGTCGTAGCAGAAGGGCTCGCCATCTGAAGAACCGCTGAAGACCGCCTTTGGCCTTCCCCACTGATCCAGCTCCGGCAGGGCGCTGTGGATCAGATAATAGGCCACTGGATAGACCATCCAATCCGGGTGGGGCGGACAGCCGGGCACATTGACCACCGGCGTGGTAATTCCTTCTTGCGCAAAGAAAGCCTCCATGGAGGTAGCCCCCGTGGGGCTGCCCTGGGCCGCAGGGATTCCGCCATAGGACGAACAAGTCCCTGTGGCAATGGCCGCGAGGCAGTTCGCACCGTTGGTGTCGCATATCCATCGCAGGCAGTTGGCCAGCGTGACCGGCCCGGCGTTCAGTGCGCTGATGACCTTGGCACCGGTTCCGGCCGGCCATTCCGGGTAGTCCACATTGTCAAGAACAAAGCAGGCCTTTTCGTTTCTCGTCTGCAGTGTGGGGTCGCTTGGCGAAGCCGTGGGAATTGACCCGTCCAAAAGCAGGATAAAGGGTCCCCCTTCTACGATGCTCTGGAGATGACGCACGGTCAGCTCGCCTGCGCCGGCCATGGTAGTGCTGATCCACTCCAGGGTGATGTAGCCGTTGGGAAATGGCGCCCACCCTGCCCTCGGGCTTCCCGGGGACGGCTGGAGTTGGGGAACCACGGCACTCACCGCGTCGCCAACGACCAAGTCTGCCACGTCTTTGACCACATCGAGCTCCAGACCCACGGGGTCCGCCGGTGTTCCCGTGCCCACGGGGGCTTGCGGATAGGGCGGCGGCAACGGAGATGCGGTCGAATACAGAGCATCGATCATGTCACCGTCATAGTAGCCCCCCGTAACCATGGCCACCCTGTTGAGCATGGAGATCTGGCAAGCCGTGCAAGCCTGTCCTGAAAGCCAGATCACCGAGGGGGTGGGGCTCGAACACCCCGTGTTGGGTGTGGCCAAAACCTCTTCCAGCTTCAGGAGGTCGGTTTGGCTCAGGCCCAAGGCAGCGGCAGAGGCAGTACAATACTGTAGAAACTGCCTTCTCGTAATTCTCAAATTCATTGTTTCTCCCTCCCTTCCAATTCGTGCACCCAGTTTCAGCTGAATGCTACATTAAAATTTTTCCTCCTTACCTCAATCACAAGCTTGGCATCACTCCTTTCCATTTTGGTTTTCGAAAAACGATCCCGTGAGTCGTTGAACCTCTCCAACAACCCCTGACCGCATGCAAAATTTGGGGGGAATAGACAGTGAATGGATGGAACCAGAAGGCAATTCTTGCAGTACTGCACTCCTTCGTCAGCTGCCTCGGGCCTGAGCCAAACCGACCTCCCAATCAGAAAACCCAGGCAGGGGAGTGACGAGGTGTTGTGGTCCTTTCTCATTCGGGCTACCATTCCCCCCAAATTTTGCATGCGGTCCCCTTGAAGCCTTCCCCAGGCGATGCATCTCCGTTGACGAACCTATGAAACCTGGGGCGGAACCCGGGGCCGCAAGTGCGACCCTCGAGCCTTTGTCCATTTACTGATAAGGCGCAAAGAATGTTGTAGCGATGCCAAAATCTGTGTAGCGGAATACATATACCTAAGATTTACAGGCTCCAGGGGATAGACTCTTCGGGGCAATAGGAGCAGAAGGTGCCGGTCTTGATGGCGTTGGAAAGGTGGTGTCCCAAAGGAGGGTATGCTCTCTCAAGCTTTTTTAGGCTGCCTCGGATGCGGTTGGTGACAGCCTTGCGGATTCTTTCCTTGGTGTCGGCTGCCTTTCGATCTTTTCCTGCAAGGCCCACCACGGTGGCAAGCTCTTTTTCAATGTATTCCAGTTCCTCCTGTAATTTCGAAATCTTTGGCAGGTCGCTGAAGGCTTGAGCTTCCTCAAGTTCCTCCTGAATATCTCTGATCCTCTTCCTGTAGTCCGCCTTGGCTCTGGCATCAAGGACCACGCCAGCGTCTCCCATGCGGGAGAGGCTCAATCCATCTGCCATTAGTTGGTCTTGGTTGATTACACCAATAGGAACCCCTGACCAACCGTGCTGGTGGCCATTGACTGTGTGCGACAGTTCCATCACATGGATATCTTGATGGGGACTCCCAAGCAAAAAGGCGATGTAGCGCAGTCCCAAACAATTCTTAAGGGGGGGAATCCTTTTTCCATCGTATACGATGTTCCAGAAATCGCCCTCGCTACGGAAGACAAAAGGGCTTGACGCTGCTTCGGCAGGGTGGTGGCTCAAGCTATTCGGCTCGCCGATTCCACCGCTGGCCGTTAGTGAGGCATTGAAGGAATCACGCCTTCCGGTTAAATGACTCAAAACGGCCATCCGCTCCCTTTGAAGCCTGCACAGCTGACGTGCCCCTTCCACACGCTCGGTCACACTGGAGGCTGCTGTATTCTTCCACGCGCTTATCTCGTCTTGGATTTCCCCCAGAAGAACCAAGTTATCCCACGCCAACTCGCTGTCGGGCTCTCCAAGGGCCATTTTGCGCTGAGAATTGTCAGGGTCTTGGGGAAACCAAAAAGCAGGAAGGGGAAGTTTCCAATTTCTCAAAAACTTCTTCAAGTCGTCTCGGTCAATCTCCAAATCAAGGTGGCAGCGTTCTTCATATTCCCAGCCGAACCAACCGGTGGACCTGTCGTCCCTGGGTCGGTAGGTGTCCAGTCTTGCAAGTCCGCACCAGGTGTGGATCAGTTCCAACTGGTCCTGATAGGGTATTGAGCGCTGTATTTCAGAGTGCCCAGAACCAGGAAAATGTTCATCAAGGTCTGTGGGCGTTCCGATGAATTTGAAGGTCATGGGAGCCTGCAAGAGCTGACGCCTCAGACACAGGTTCATATCAAAAACCAGCTGATCCTCGCCGTAGAAGGGATCTTCCTTCAACGCCCATGCTAGGCCTAAGATGGTTAGTCTCTGCTGCATACGGTTCCTTGTTTATTCAAGGGATGAAAAATATGCCAATAATATTATCTATGACACGCATCAAAAAATCAAATAGCTTATACAAATGCAAAGCTATAAAAACCATTGAAAATATCTATACTGAGAAAAAAGAGGACAACTGGAACCCCATTTGAACTCCTGGGGCGTATCTCGCCTCTTCTATGTCTTGTGGAAATAGCACCGGGAAGAGGCGCCTTTATACAGAGGCGTACTTATCGTACATCGCAGGCAAGAACCCGAAGAGAACGCCGCTCAGGCGAAAAAGGGCCATTTGTGGATGGAAAGTAGCTTTGCAGAGAAAAGCTTCTCCGAGGTCAACTGAAGGGGCAGGGAAGGTCGCTGACCTGATATTCGTGGATCTTGCCGCAAAAAGGACAACCTGAGACGAGCTCGACCTTTGCATCCCAGACCCTCTGGCCGGTCTCGGTCATCTTCACGCCGTTGTCTTGGATGATGTTGAAATGATCGGTTTCGAAGGTCTTATGGTTTTCAGGACAGACGAAAACGAGGTTCATTGAAATGTTGCCCATGAGCCCCAAGATGGACCAACAGCTCCAGCGGGGGCTCACGCGATGTCTCCCAGAGGTTTCCCCGTTTGGGTGATTTTTGGAAAAAGTTTGGCCTTGAGGGCCTCAATTCCCCCAAGGCCAAGTTTATCCCAGTTTAGAATCCAATACAGAACTGCAACGTGAAGATGTCCCTTTCGTCTTTTTCGTCGTTGTCTGGATCAACGTGCATGTAATCTGCGGTCAACTTGCAATTGTGTCCTTTCATATAGTAGTTGACACCCCCACTCCAGAAATCGGTTTCATTCTTCTCATCAACATCGACTGTTTCATACCGGATATACGGTTGAACTTGGCCTATGCCGAGGGTGCCGGGGAAAAGATAGCCTGCGTTAATGTACCAGTTCTCGGCGTCATCACCAGCGGCCAAGTCCGTGTACATCTGGGGCTGGGTCTCTGTGCAATTGTCGATATCGATGTAGGCCGCTTCAAATGTGACCGCACCCTCTCCCACCGGATGATCAAAGAAGACGTCTGCCGTCCAGACCTGATTATCCTCACCCTCAACGCCACCTAATGTGAGATCGTCTTGACTCTGGAAGCCCAGGCCAAGGCTCAAGACCTTTTTCTTCCCGAGGTATGTCCCCTTGTTAAACCAAGCGGTTTCGGGCTCGAGCAAACTCAAAGACAACCGGCCCACGAACCGCAGGTTGTCTTCGGGATTGTTGTCACCCTCAACCCCTTCGGAAATCATGAAGCGGTATTGCAGCTTGCCATCAAAAGGATTCCCCCACAGGGTGACACTGTCATCTCGCCCCACCTTCTGGGCATAGAAGATACCGCCCCGCGAGCCCCCCTGGAGAAACGGGAGGTCCATGGTTAACATCGCCTTGGTGGATGTCGTGCCGTAGTTTCTGGTCAGGGGCACATACATGCGTCCCATCTGGATCTTAAAGGCCTCGTCCAGGTTCAAGGTGATCCACAGATCTCGCCACGCAACGCCGCTCCCAAGGCCGATACCTGGCTTATCCAACCCCTCTGCGCCGACCTTATCCGAGGCAATATGGGTGAAGAAGCTCACATACTGGGTCACATCACCTTTCAGATACAGATAGGCCCGCCGGATCAGGAAGTCGTTCAAATCTTCATCACCCTTGCCATCTTCAACCCACTGATACCAAGTCTGCATCCAGATGCCGATCTCTCCCTTGGTCTGTTCATCAATTTCCATCTTGATTCCGGCCCAGGAAGGGCTCACCATGGTGCAAACAAGAAACAGCACAATCATCATGTTTGTTAACACTACCAATTTCTTCATTTTCATTCCTCCAGTTCTTGAGTTCGGCTCGGCAAGACAACGAGCCATCTTTAAGGAAAGCTTTCGTTCAGATCGGCATCACCTCCTTTGGCATATGGAGTCCTATAGGACTTTTCCAGGTTTTGATCAGACAAGTCTATCCCTGGCCTGCTGCCAACAACGCTGCTCCATAGGCCCCCACCATTTGTGGGTCTTCTGGAACAGTTATCTCTTTTTCGAGGGTCTCTTCCAACAGGTGACGCATGCATGCATTCCTGGCCACGCCTCCCGCAAAGACAACGGGTCCTTCCACCAAAACCCGCCTCAGCATGCCAGCTGCACGACGCACCACAGAGTGGTGTAGACCCATAGCAATTTCTCGCCGGTTTTCCCCCTTGGCAAGCAGGGAGGTGACCTCAGATTCGGCAAAGACCGTACACATGCTGCTGATTTGAAGCTCCTTCTCAGCCTTCAGGGCCTCACGCCCGAAGTCATCAAGGCTGTAGCCAAGGCTGCTTGCCATGATCTCAAGAAACTTTCCCGTTCCTGCCGCACAGCGATCGTTCATCTCGAACTTGGTCACTTTGCCAACATCGTTTACCGCAATGGCCTTGGAATCCTGGCCCCCAATATCAAGGATAGTGCGTACGCCACGAAACATGGCCTGAGCGCCCATGGCGTATGCCTTTATTTCTGTGACTGTAGGCGCAACAAAGGAAAGTTCAAAGAGATGGCGTCCATAGCCTGTGGCCATGATCCGGTCATAGTCAACCTCTTCAAGGAGTTTTTTGACACCCGCCGTTGGGTCAAAGCCAGAATCCGCCCGTTTGCTTAGAACAATCCCTCTTTCGTTCAACACCACCAGCTCTATGGTTCGGGAACCGATGTCAATGCCGGCAACACGCACCTAAGTATCCCCGCTTACTTCACAATTTCCACGAAGGCCTCCACGCGCGTTTTAAGCTGTTCAACGTCTTCCATGCTGTAGTCTGTCTCAATCCTGAGCACAGGAATATTCTCCGTCTCCAGGACCTTTTCCACCTTGTAAGCTTCAATGGTATAAGGATGACAGAATTGAAGGGCGTAATGGATGACACCATCCACCTTAAGGTCCTTGGCCATCTCCACAATGTGTTCGAGACGTTCAGGATTGGGGGTAAAGCAGGCACAGTCAATACGCATATAACGATCCACGATGGCCTCGATCATATGTTCCACTGAGTTGCCCGTCTCATCCACGAGATCCCTTGTGTTTCGTGTGCCGATGCACGATTCCTCTCCCACGATGACCGCCCCGGAGGACTCCACGACGTAAGGAAGTTTCCAATTGGGCACGGCCATGGGGCACCCGGAGGTCATGAGTCGCGGGATGCCATCTTCAACGATCCCCTTGCCCTGTGCCACACGCTTTTCAAGCTCATCACAAAGCTCATTGATCTTGGCAGTAAACCGCACTGGGTCATCGTAGAATGAGATCTGATTGATAAGCAGTGCGTCCCTTCCGGAAATCGGTGTGGGAACGGCTTTGCGCAGCTCATTAAGCCTCTGTAAAGCCCTCCGCCGGCTGTTGATGAGTTGGATAGCCTCCCTTAGTTTTTCAGCCGTAATTTCTTGGGCACTGATCTCTTCCATCTTTGCCTTAAACTTCAACACCTCATTCCTAAAGAGGGCTCGATCGGATGGCCCTTTCATCTGCGGGAGTTCCAGGATATACATAGGCGCGTATTCTTCGAAAATCTCGTAGGCCTTTTTTTTGCCATCACAGGTGGTTTCGCCGACGACTAAATCGCAGCATTCAATATAGGGACAGAGCCTTGAGAGCTTAAAGCCCACAAAGGACTTGATCAAAGCACAGGTGCTTCGGGGTAAGATCTTTTCAGCTGCTTCTTTGCCGATCTCAGCGCCTGCGCAAAGGCCGATCGCCACACCGTTGACAGCCCAAATCAGCTCTTCCGGTACAAACACGCAGAAGGTGCCAATGATCTTCTTGCCGGCAGCTTTGGCATCTTGGAGTTCCTTGATGCGAAGGCCGTGGACTTCCGACAGCACGAAATCTAAATATTCCATTCCTTTTAGGCGGTTATCCTGGGTGAGATAGATATCACCATAGAATTTTCCAAGGACCTTCAACAGCCCGTCATGGGCGGTGATATCCAGCCCGAGTTCCTCCCACATTTTTTCGTACTGTTCATTCATGCTGTTCGAGATAAGTTCAAGTTCGGGTTCTCAAGCCCGTCAAGGGCTAATCACTTTGTCGGCAAGTTGCATGCTGGTGACAATGTCCAACATGTTGGTGGTTTCTCCGACCTTTTTTTGCTCCAGCAGATTAAAATGATTCAAACAGGTGCCGCATACCAGGACACTGACACCCTCGGCCTCGAGTTGTTGTATGACGGGCAAAGTCTCGGCCCCTTCGATGGTCAGCTTCACCCCGCTGTTTAAGAAAATCAGTCTCCAGAGGGACTCTCCCATCTCGTTAATCGTTTTCAAGAAATTCAACATGAGGCCCGCTCCCAAAAGATCGTCACCAGAGCCCATGGTATTTTTGGTGATCAGTACCAGGGTTTTTTGGCTGGTCTCTGCCACGTCTTTTTCAGCCGGTTCACCCATGGTCTCTTGGGACCTCACGGCCTTAATCTCAAACTCAGAACCCGTTTGCTGAAGGGACGCAGTGCAACCCTGGCTTTCCACAAAGCGCAACACGTTTTGGGCAGAGGCGGCATTGTCGACTACGACCGTGAATTCTAAGGCCTGCGGATTGGATTCAATAAACTGCTTTGTCCGGAGCACCGGTTGGGGACAGGCAAGCCCTCGGCAGTTCAATGTTTCCATATGACCTTTCCTTTTCATGGCGGAAGTGAGGCCGTCCACAGCTGCTTTTGCTCAGCAGGCAAAGCGCTGCCATTAGGCAAAATCGATCAATTTTCTCTACTTTAGACACAGGTGTCAAATATGTAATATCAATAATGGTGGGCTATCGTTATTGAAATTTACAATACAATCCTAAGGGTTCTTGTCTATTCTATAGATTTTTTCCATATCAGCCATACCGATTGATTGATATTTGCTATTGGACTTCTTGTGTGACGTGTTGAGATAATAAACATACGGGATCTTGATGGCGCTGACCCTCCACTCAAAGGCCCCGTGTTCGGATGAAGCTGCTAGGCTTCATCTCTTTTCTCCTGTTTCAGGCCCCTGGTGAGTCATGCTCACCTGGGGCCTGCCTCTCAGAACCGGAGGGCCGATGGTCTATGCATATCAATCTGCCAGGAGTGTTCTATGAACAAACTGAGCAAAGAGAGCCTGACTCCTGACGACCGCAAGGCGGTGGAAATGATAGCCAGGGGCGCCGGAGAAATCATGTTTTACAACTACAAGAACCTTCCCATGGATTACAGAATGAGACTGGAAGATGTGATCAAGAATGCTTACAGAATATTGGATGACAAACATTGGATGACGAGTTGATACCTACTCGACACCAATACATGTGGTAAGCTTTTCACAAGACAAAGACAGGGCTGGGACGTGATGCTTCGCAGAATTGCACACGAGATTTCAGAACAGAGCCTTCGTAGCGATCTGGAAGGATACAGGCAAAAAGCTGTCGAACTGGGGGCCACGGCCGCCAGAATCATACGATCTAATGACGTGGTTGTTGACCGCAGAGTAGTGGCTAAATGCTTATTTCCTAAATGTCCAGTAAGCGGGACAAACATCAATTGTCCACCTCAAACGCCCGATGCGGAATGGGTTAAAACAGTCGTTGAGGGCTTCCAATACGCTATCCTCTTCAAAGTGGACGGGCCTTATGAGAAAGACGGTGCGAGCAGCCACGAGATGAAGGTGAAGAATCTTGAAATTGTATCAAAGATCGAGGCACAGGCATATTATGATGGCTACTATCTGGCCGTTGGGTTTGGCGGAGCCTCGTGCAAGACCACCCTTTGCTTGAATGAGGATTGCAGCGCTTTGCAAGCCGAAAAGTCATGCCGGCATCCTTTGAAGGGGAGGCCTTCCATGCATGCGGTGGGAATGGATGCCTACAAGATGGCAGCACGGGCAGGCTGGGATATCTATCCCGTTGGAACGGCTACCACACCATCAGACGTACCTTTCATATCGCATCTCGGGTTAGTACTCGTGTATTAACCCTAGCGTTGGTAAAACCGCGCACCAACGCTAGGGTTAAAAGATCACCAGTGTGAGAAAAAGGGCTCTGCCTTAGTCCGTCTTCCGGTCAAACTGATGGTGCCCATGGGGGTCATTTTAGGTTGGGAATCTGCAGATAAAACAAGGACTCATTCAAATCCGGGACTGAAGCACCCCACTATGCCTTCGATCTTCCATGAGATTTACCACCGGCAACCCTAGTGCTGATCTTGCCGCCGGTTGTCACTCTTAGGGGCCGGAGATGTACCCGCTTGGCGGACATGAGCGCCTAAGTGTACTCGATCTCGTCCGGCGGCAGCACCCTGCTCCTGTGTATCTCACCAGCCATCGTCCGTCCCCTTCCCTTTGATCTAAAATGACAACCCGCCAGTCTGAAAAACAGCCGAACCCTAAACGGTCGCAGCTGCCCCGCCCCAAGCTGCAGGAGAGCTTCAAACTGTTGGCAAAAACTCTTGAGCTGTGGTATGCAGTTTGAACTCCAAGGGATTCTGATTTCATCAAAGGGCCTGCTTAATGATGACCTTGAGCAAGATCAAACTCGTCGTGACGGTCTCATTGGTCGGTATTGTGTCTTCGTGGCTGATTGGGTCGGCTCAAGGGGCTCAATTAAGATATATTAGAATTGGCGAGCACGAAGGGTTCACAAGAGTCGTCTTTGAATTCCGTGGCCCAGCCGTGTTTGAGAAACCTCAGGTTAGAGGGAAGGGAAAGCTTTCCGTGGTATTTCTTGATACCACAACCGCCTTGCCGCGGCAGATATCGAGTGAAACAACCAAACGGGTTGATACCATTGAATTTGTCCAGCGAGACACCCATTTGGCTGCTCAGATTACCCTTTCTTTTCCATATTTCAGGCTCAAGTCTTTTTCTCTTTCCAACCCCGAACGCGTTGTTCTAGACATCTACCGGATGGAAACACCCCCTGAGAATGTCATATTCGGAGGATCGATCCAGGAGGGCTCCGAGAGGGCAGTGGCGGAGGCGGACAAGCCGTTGGAACAACCTCGCAGCTTCAAGAATAAACCGGCTATACAGGAGGCTCCGGGACATTCACAGAGGCCTCCGCAGGACCCGGCAAAACGATCTGCCACGTTGCCCAGAGAACCAGCCACCGCTGTGGGAGAGATCGCAAAGCCAGAGCCTGACAGACAAGGTCCGTCCGTGAACCATTCTGTCCAGCACAGCCCATGGCAAACATACCCGTTGGCTATACTCATGGTCCTTTCCATCGTTCTTGTCGCGTTATTGAGTTTTATCGTTTTTCAAAAAAGACGTGGGCCCGGCTCAAGGCAAGGTGGTCGGACGCTGGACGCAACCCTTGAAGCCAAGGAAAGCATGGCTGCCATAGACAAGCGGATCAAGGACGAGTTTAACAAGTTTGATCAATCGTGACAGACTCGTAAGAAGTGTTTTCCGAACGACATTGAGCATTTTGGGAGAAAGGCACGTGAGATGTCTGGCGTTAAGAAATGCTTACTGTTTGAGGGCATTAGCCCGAGTTGAGCGCAGAGTTTCACCGCGTGTTAGCATTTTAGCTGAACATCTCAAGTGCCCCTAAATGTTCACGGAATGAGTAAAATCGACTTTTTGCGAAACCATCAACCCTGATGTTGGGATACCGTGGCTAAAGAACCCCCTGCAGCGTTGAATGTTGGTCTTTCGGACGAGGAAAAAGAAGACCTCGAGGACTTGATCACGGGCCTCAAACAAGATAAAGCCGACACGCAACCCGGGGCCACCCCCGAGGATATTCAGAAGCAGATCGGATCCATGACGGAGACTCTGGCACAGCTGGTTGAAATGTTGCTCAAATTTGACACCAAAATGAGATCATTGTACAAAATTGTGCGCCTTTCTTATCAAAAGAGCGATGTGATGAATAAGCGTATAGATGCCATCATAGAATCCATGAAAGGTGGAAAGAACATTTAGCCGGGGAGTAAAAGTTGAGTCACCACCTTGAGACACACAGCAGCATCGTCAAGCGCATTATAGATGGGTCTTTGACGATTGATTCCGTGGGAGAATTTGAGAATCTACTCAAAGTCTTTCCCAACGATCCAGGACTCCATCGTGCCCTTGCTGATTTGTTGGCCCGACAGAAATCCTTTGACGCAGCAGCCGATGCTTACAGAGCCGCTGCCAGGTATTTCATTGAGGCAGGCATGGGGCTGCAGGCCATCGTATCCAAGATTTCTGAGTGGCGTATCGTTCGGCCTGCCCAGCAAGAGGGCAAAGCCTTTCATGTGGCCCTCTGCAAAGGGATTTCAGAAGATACGCCGGTGCAGCGTTTTTTGGCCCAAATGAGCTATCCTCAAATGGTTGCTTTCATGGTCCAGTTGGTGCGGATTCGTTTTCGAGCCGGCAGGGTATTGAAGAAGTTCGGAGGCGTACAAAACGACATGTACTTGGTTGTTTCTGGAGCCTTGAAAGAGACGACCTACCATCCTTTGGAGGAGGGAGGGAGAGTTCACAAGAAAACCACGATAGACTTGGTGGACAACGATTTCTTTGGCGATATTTATCCCTTTGACGGAGACCGCGTATCCGAATCAGATGTGGAGACCATCACCAGAGCGGAGTTAGTGAAGATCTCAAAACCAAGGCTGATGGCGCTTTGCGAGAAATATCCACATGTCGAACGTCTGGTGAATGAACTATACAAGGCGCGCTCTGAACTAGGGGGAGAGATCCCTTCCCCGACCGTCCGGAAGACGGCCAGACATCAACTGCCAACCAAGGTGAGCATGAAGGTGTTTCGAGAAGAGATAGGCAAGACACCTTTGTTTCTCAACGGCTTCACCGACGACATCTCCCTGGGCGGGGCCTGTATCATTTTAGGTGCGACGTATCAAACAGGTCCGTCCGCCGACATGGTAGGCAGAAAGGTCAAGATTGAAATGGGGTTACCGTCGGCCGCCATGAAGCTTCATATCTTGGGCACGATTGCCTGGAGCAAAGAGGTCTCTCATGAGGGAAAAACCAGCACGGTGGTAGGCATAAAATTCGAGGAGATGACCGATCCTGACCGGGAGCTTTTGGAAGGGTATTGTTATGGAAGCGACGGTGAGCAGAATCTGATCTGGAGCTTATGGGAGTCTCTTGTTAAAAAATAAGACCTCCCTGACTCAAGGGGAAGGGGTAGCATTGAAAGAAAGCCGGCAAGCTGAGAAAAAATCGTTTCCTAAGGTCTGGGCCGTGGGCGGAGGAAAAGGCGGGGTGGGAAAGAGCATCATCAGTACCCTCCTGGCCTTTTGGTTGACTCGTATGGATAAACGGACCATCCTTGTGGACACCGATCTGGGAGGGGCGAATCTCCATACCCTTATGGGGATCAAGAGTCCGCCTCGCACGCTGAATGATTTTATTACTAGGAAATTTGCTTCATTAGAAGATATTTGCATTGCCACTGAGATCGAAAACCTTCGCCTCATCAGCGGCGCCGGTGAAATTCTTTCCCTGGCCAACCCCAAGTTTGCCCAAAAAGTCAAGATCATACAGAACATCTTCAGACTCCCTGCCGACCATGTCGTGCTTGATCTCGGAGCCGGGACTTCTTTTAATGCCCTCGATTTTTTTCTTGTTGCCCACCAAAAGATTGCTGTTCTGACGCCACAGCCGACATCGATTCAGAACGCCTATGCCTTTGTTCGCAATGCAGTATACCGAAGGTTAAGCCAACTTTCCAGCCGAGAGCCGTCCCTCAGGGCCTTGGTTGAAACCGCCATGAATCCGAAAAATGAGCTCAGGGTGCGAACCATCAAAGAGCTTTTTCAGGCGATCGCAGACGCTGACGGCACGGATATGGTGGAGGCCCTGAAAAGAGAGATTGAAAGAATCCAGCCGGCCATGATTACCAACATGACCAAGGACACCCATGACAAGAATGCAGGTCGTATTATACAGCTAGTTGCCCAAAAGTATCTTATGATACACCCCACAGACTTGGGGGGCATCGTCTACGATAAACAGATAGACAGGATGGTATCCGAAATGGTTCCGCTGACCAAGCTGGATCAATCGAGTGAAGCCTTTGCCTGTGTTTATGAGATTGCAACGAAGCTGCTGTGAGCTCGGTGATGCACCAGGCCCCGCAGCCGTTCCAGATTCAAACGGTCGCAGTCCACGGGGTCTTTCTGCTTGGGTGTTTCAAGGATCTTTGGGATGGCCTTGAGCCGGGAGTCGTTCATGATGAATCGAAACGCCTCAAGGCCGATGTGCCCCTCGCCGATGTGCTCGTGTCGATCGCGCCGGCTGCCAAGCCCCTTCTTGGCGTCATTGAGGTGAATCACATGGAGTCGTTTGAGCCCAAGGGTGTCATCGAAGGCCTTCATGGTCTGACCGTAAGCCACTTCGCCGCGTAAATCATAGCCCGCTGCAAACACATGGCACGTGTCAAAACAAAAGCCAATCCTCTTATCATCTTCCACCATGGCCGCGACAGCGGCCAGATGCTCAAAGGTGTAGCCCAGGTTGGACCCCTGGCCTGCCGTGGTCTCAAGAAGAACCCGGCAGGTGGTTTCAGGCACACGGTCAAACACCTTGTTGATTCCTTCTGCAATGCGCTGCAAGCCCTTGTCTTCTCCCATACCCATGTGGGCACCCGGGTGCATAATGACGTGGGGGATCCCCAGTTGAGATGAGCGTATGAGTTCGTGTTCAAGGGCCTTGATGGACTTTTCATATTTGCCTTGATCCGGCGAGGCCAGGTTGATCAAATAGGCTGCATGCACACATACGGACCGGATGCCACTTTCCTTTTTTACAGCTTGGAACTGGTCAATCTCTTGAGAAGAAAGCCCCCGCTCCCTCCAGGTGCTCGCATTTTTCGTAAAGATCTGTAAGGCCGTGCACCCGTATTCCTGGGTGGCCAAAAGGGCCTTATGCAAGCCCCCGGCAATGGAAAAATGGGCTCCAAGGAGGATTATTTCTTCCTCTTGATCCCGTGTTTTCTCATGTGAAGGCAACATACTTGCGCTTTTGACCAAAATCGGTATCCTCACAACCCATGGAGCGAGGGTCGAGCGACCAAAATCATACAGGGCCTGTCAAGGTTCCCATCGAAGATGTCCTTGATCTTCATACCTTTGCCCCCAAAGAAATCCCCAGCCTTCTTGAAGAATACCTGAACGCCTGTCGGAAGGCCAGGCTTTATTCTGTACGGATCATCCACGGCAAGGGGCAGGGATTGCTAAAGGACCGGGTTCGCGGTTTGCTGAAACAGCTCCCTATGGTGGCATCCTTTTCAGACGCCCCGGCCCATGGAGGCGGCTGGGGTGCCACCATCGTGGACCTCAAGAGATAGATCCCTATGCCACTGCCGGAATGGGCTGACTTCGTAGACCGAGTTGAAGAAGGTGCCAGGGTCATGAAAACCCATTTGGACCCGTCTCACACCACTCAGTTTGCCCTTCATGCCAAAGAGCTTCTCGAATGGAACCGTTTTGCCAACCTAACGGCCATTACGGACCTCAAAGAGCTTGCGGAAAAACACTTCCTGGATACCTTGCCCCTGGTCCCTTTGATCCCTCCGCACTCCAAGGTGCTGGACATCGGGTCCGGCGGCGGGTTTCCTGGGGTCCCCCTCAAGGTCATCCGGCCCGATTTACACCTCAATCTGATCGACGCGTCAAGAAAGAAGGCCCACTTTCTAAAGCACCTCATCAGGACTCTGGAGTTGCAAGATATCGAGGCTCGTCATGTCCGGGCTGAAGCGCTCACCACAGAGGTCCAAGCGGAGGCACGCCGCTACGGCGTGATTGTGTCCAAGGCTGTCTCAAAGCTGCACAGGTTTCTGGATCAGGCCCTTCCATTGCTCGGGAGGCCGGGCATGGTGATTGCCATGAAGGGCTTGGACGTGGACGATGAGCTTGAGCGTGCCGGATCCAGAATCAGGAGCGCGGCCCTCAGCCTGGAAAAGAAAGAATATCGGTTGCCCTTCCTGGACATCAGGAGAAATCTGATTATTCTAAGAAGCACAGACTCGTAAAAGGTCAATTCCCCACCGGTCGAATGGCTCCTGCAGGTGATTCATCCTATCCACAAGCCTCACCGCCTGTTCTTTCTTTATGTTCACTTGCGCGAGAGTTTGACCGGCCTGGAAAAAATCGTCGTTTGGATGGGTATAGGCCTGACATGACGCCATGCCGGCAACTTCAAAAGACGGTTCTCCCGCTTTGGGATCGGCTAACGGTCCACCAAAACTGTTTGGGTAGTAATTGGGACTTGGGCTGCCATTGGCGTCAAAACGCATGAATCCGTCCCGCTGGTAATTGTGCGTCGGACATGCCTTGGCCCGGTTCACAGGCAACACGTGGCAGTTTGGTCCGAGGCGATGGCGGTGGGTGTTGTGACAACTGAACAGCCTGAAGCATCTTGCCTGGTGAAGCCGCAATACCAGGAACAACGTTCGCGGGGGAGAAGGCAGCCTGCTCAACTTCTGCGAAATAATTCTCCGGGTTGCGGTTCAGGACAATCTTTCCTACGGGAATCAGCGGAAAATCACCATGAAACCACACCTTGGTGATGTCAAAAGGGTCGAAGCAATACGTCTGAGCCTGTTCAGGCGTCATGATCTGGACATAGACTGTCCAGGAGGGATATTCGCCTCGCTCTTTGCCAGGATCTTGAGTACCGCCAGTCGCTCAGGAGTCACACGACGGCCCTGTTCCCTCAGCTTTGCAATCATTTTTTCAAGCCGGATTTGTGGATTAGCCATGCCGTATGCGCCTTGCCGGTTGTGTAACTACCTGGCTTCCGGACTATCCCTATACTAACAAGATTCATTCGTCAAAAGGAATGATTATCCTTATATCCGGTGCAAGGACTTTATCAAGAGATTATTTCTTTCGCTTGGGCTGTCCGTAAGCAATATCTTGTCGATATGAAGCTCAGGCAGGGGAAAGGTGGAATGGGGACGGGATGGCTTTGAAAAGAAATCCGCAGAATTCGCCTGCTGAGACCCGCGCCAAGGCATGGAAAACAAATTTGCCGGAAGGCTTGAATTGTGATAATCGGAAGATGTTGCGCGGCTGTTCCGTCTGAGTATCAAGTGTGAATCACCGTTAAGTCCCCCTGGTGAACAGCGGCAAGAAAGTCCTGGAGAACAGGACCCCATTGAAGGATCAGCGAGGGTTGAAAACCATGAAGCCATATCTGCCCTTATACGGATTTTTTCTGCTCCTTATGACGGCTGCGGGATGTGCGCCTGCCGTTATCGGAGCGGGGGCTACCGGTGCGTACAAGGCTGGGACTGACGAACGAAGTGTCGGCCGGATATGGGACGATTCGGCCATCACGACCAAGGTCAACGCGGAGCTGGTAAAAGACCCTGTCACCAAAGCCCGCCAGATTGATGTGGATACCCTGCAGGGTGAGGTTATCCTAACCGGTGTTGTGGGAAGCGAGCAGGCGTCAAGACGTGCCGTTGAAATCGCCGGACAAGTTCCTGGCGTGAAAAGGGTCAAGAACAATCTTCAGGTCGGCTCAAAGAGCATTGGCCGGGCCATTGACGACAAGGTCATAGGGAGTAAGATCAAAGCCAAGCTGTTAAAAGAGCCTCGCATTCGCTCGCTGAATATTGACGTGGACGTCAATAATGGCGTGGTCTCACTGACAGGAGTCGTGGCATCAAAACAGCAGAAGGAGCGTGTCATGGAGATCGCACGGACTACCTCGGGAACCGTCAAACTCATTGATAACATAAGAATAGTTCCCTAATGACTCGCGTCGATTCGCTTCCATGCGGTGATATCGTCGTTCAAGGCCCCGGCCCCGCTAGATGGGTTGAACATTCCAGTTAGAGGCATGTCCCTTTCGCCATGGTTTTAAGATTAGCAAGAGCGGAAAGATCCACTGAATATATTGGGAGGCGCTGCATGCCAAAGAAAATTGTGATGCTGTTGATGTTGCTCTTGGTCTTTTGGGGATGCGAAGAAAAAGTGCTGAATTTCAGGATCAAGTATGATCAGACCCATGGGCTCGAAGCGGCTGACAGGGTGATTTTTCAACAGAATCATATCGGGCAAGTAGCCGGCATATTCTATGGTGAGGATGGGTATTACCTGGTCGATGTGGCAATCAGAAAAGCCTTTGCCAATGCCGCCACAGAGGACTCCATGTTCTTCATCACCGAGGACCCCAAGAACAAAGGCAAGAAAGCCATTGAAATCATCCAGGCCCGTAAAGGAGGAGTACCCCTCGAAGACGGCGCGATAGTTGAAGGCTCGGGCAAGCCGTCTGCCGCCTTCAGTCAGTTGGGGCAGAGCTTGGCGGAACAGGTTGAGGGCATCAAGAAGGCCTTTGAGCATCTGTCCGAGGAACTCACAGGTGTCCCTGAGAGCAAGGAGTTCAAAAAGCTCGAACGAGAACTGGAGCGTCTGAGAGAAGAATTGCAGCGTTCCGGGCAGTCGGTGCGGAAAAAGATGGAGCACGAGTGGTTACCTCAGCTTCAACAGGAAATCGAGCGGCTTCGCAAACGCTTGCAGAAGTTCGGGCGGGAAAATGAAGTAAAGGACCTGGAAATCTAGTTGGAAAAAATCAGGGGAACATAAAGTGACAAAATTATAACGTCCGCCATACACAGGTGCCTCCGCTATCCCAATGGGAGCCGGTAGGGACTCTTCTTTACGCCTTCCTTGAAGTCGGCTTATAAGCTCCTTGCACCAGCATGCCTCCCTTCATTCCCAGACATGTCTCACGTACAACCTGCTCAGGCCTTCTCAGCCTGTCATGACCAAATGTCAATACTTTGACAAAACGGGAGCATTTGGATCAAATTCATCCAGACTTTGACATCGAGACGCTGCTATAAAAGAGTCTCAATTATTTGATATTACTTGGAATGATGACATCGCGACCATTTAGGCATAATTCCTGCTAGTGGAAAGACCGGTGTAGTATTCTGGTATTGAAACGGTTGAGAGGAGAACTCATTATGACGTTAGAAGTATTAGACACGCTCGGCCAGAAATGCCCCCAGCCGGTCCTTAAGATCGCCGTGAAGGCCCCGGACATGAAGCACGGTGACATTTTGGAGGTATTGGGAGACTGCCTCACCTTCGAGAGAGATGTGCGCACCTGGTGCGAGCGGCTGGGCAAGGTCTTCCTTTCCGTAAATGATAACGGGGCAAACCAGAAGAGGATCCAGATACAATTCTAGAGTATTACCGTCGTTCAGGAACGGAGTCAGAACCAACTATTAGGAATTGCCCGAAGTCGAACCACGGGCATAACTCGACATCTTCGTTTCCACGATTATTGTAGACGAGGGAGATAAACGGATTGTGGTGATGTGTTTGTAATCGGCGAAATTAAATAATGCCTAAAGTAGCAATCACAGTGAATGGTTCCTGTCCAGATAATGTATTCCCAGCCTTCATCATTGGTTCTTCAGCAGTTGCGTCCGGGGATGATTTGGTTTTATTTTTCACACCCTGTGGTTCACTGGCGCTGGTAAAAGGAGAGATGGAGAAGATGAGCAAGGTCAAAGGAATGCCCAATTTAGTTGAATTATACGATGGAGTGGTGCGCCTGGGTGGTAAGATATGTTTATGCGCACTGGCGCTGGAGACAAAGGATCTAAAGAAAGAGGATCTCAGAGAAAGCGTTGAGATAATAGGCGCAACGACATTCTTGAACGAAATTAGAAATGCTACTGTTACATTCTCTTTTTGACACCTGGCTTGAGGCAGCCGAGAGTGACAACGTTACAAACTCAATTGCTGTTCTAGACGTGCCGGAATCCATGACAAAAAGTGCAGGGAAGAGTGTATGTGGGACTGACGCTCGACGCATTAGATCGAAGTATATGCTAGGAATCTTTATTGGCTTATGGGTCAACGAGATTCAAGATTCGATTCAGAGTTAGTAGGAGGCAAAATCATGAAAACGGTACTGAGGTTGCAATCCGAAAAATTCAAATTATCGTTGATTGCCATCCTCCTGCCCACCGCCTGCTTCTTGACATACTATTTTCATGCGGTACTCGGAACTGGTGCTGTTGTTACGCATTTTTACTATATTCCAAGCATATTGGCATGTCTTTGGTGGAAAAAAAAAGGCTTGCTTGTAGCCGTATTGTTGGCAGCTCTTTTGATTTTGAGCCACATTTTTCTGCGAGTGCAGGTGCCTACGTTACATGATTACTCAAGAACTTTCATGCTCATAGTAGTCGCCATAGTAGTGGCTATGCTGAGTGAGAAGATGGCGAAGACACAGGAGGCCCTGCGGGAGAGCGAAGAGGAATCCCAAAACACCAGCATGGAGTTGGCCCTGGGCTTGTCCGAGGTTTTCGAGGCGTTAAAACGGATTTCTTCAGGAGATCCTTCAGTAAGGATACCCGAAGCCTCTGAACTCGAGTTGATTGTCAAACTGAAACATATGGTCAACCTGACTGCCGAGAACCTCGCGGAGATCGTTCATCTGTCTCACGATTTTGCCATAGGGCTTGCTCAGCACTTCGATACGTTGAACAGGGTCTCCAAAGGTGATCTGGCTGCTCGTATATCTGGGGTTTCAGAAGTGGAACTATTGGAATCCCTGAAGAATGTGACCAACCATATGATTGATAGTGTGTCTAGAGAGATCACCGAACGCCAGCGGGCGGAGAAAGAATTGAAGGAAACCCTGGGGGAATTGGCGCGTTCCAATGCTGAGCTGGAACAGTTTGCCTATGTAGCCTCGCACGATCTTCAAGAGCCGTTGCGTATGGTTTCCAGCTACGTGCAACTGCTGGCACGGCGCTACAAGAGCAAGCTGGATGAGGACGCGGACGAGTTTATTGGCTTTGCCGTTGACGGTGCAAATCGCATGCACACGCTTATAAATGACCTGCTCTCGTATTCGCGCGTCGGCACGAAAGGCAAACCTTTTGAAACGACAGATTGTAACCAAGTGCTTTCCGAGGCACTTCTCAATCTGAGCGCCGCAACCGAGGAAAGCGGCGCCATTACCACGAACGACACCCTCCCGACCGTAATGACAGACAAGACACAGATGGTCCAGTTGATCCAGAACTTGGTGGCCAATGCCATTAAATTCCGTAACAAGGATCGTCCACGCATTCATGTCTCGTCGGAGCAAAAAAACGGTACATGGGTTTTCTCTGTGAGTGACAACGGTATTGGAATTGACTCCCAGTACTATGAACGCATTTTTGCCATCTTTCAACGCCTGCATGGAAACACCGAGTATCCTGGCACCGGGATCGGCCTCGCTGTCTGCAAAAGGATTGTTGAGCGCCACGGCGGTCGAATGTGGGTGGACTCAGAGTCCGGCAAAGGCTCGAAGTTCTATTTTACCATTCCGGTAAGCGAATCATCACTTGGGAATCCTGGATAGCGGATTCTTGGTGTACATCATGTTGATAAGAAACCATGGAGGAAAAAAATGAAGCCTGTCGAGATGTTATTGGTTGAGGACAACCCTGGCGATGCGCGCCTTGCGATAGAAGCTCTCAAGGATGCCAAGGTGCATAACAACCTGAGCTGGGTCCAAGACGGCGTGGAGGCGATGGCCTTCCTCCGCAGGGAGGGGGAGTATTCGGATGCACCTCGTCCGGACGTCATCCTGCTCGACCTGAACCTGCCCAAAAAGGACGGTCGTGAGGTCCTAGCCGATGTCAAGGCGAACGAGGAGTTGAGACGCATTCCAGTGGTGATCCTGACCGTATCAGGTGCTGAGGAGGACATTGTCAAGACTTATAACCTCCACGCAAACTGCTACATCCGAAAACCGATTGACCTGGACCAGTTCATTAAGGTTGTGAAAGCCATCAAAGACTTCTGGCTGAGCATCGTCATATTACCGACACATTGACAAAGATGAGTGAAAAAGCCATCAACGTCCTGTTATTTGAAGACAACCCCGGAGACGCCCGGTTGATCCGTGAATTTTTGGCTGAGACGGAAGAGTCTGTCTTCACTCTGGAGAGTATCGATCGGCTTTCGACTGGATTCAAGCGTCTGGCTGAGGGTGGCGTTGATGTAATTCTATTGGACCTCGGACTACCCGATAGTCAGGGGCTTGACACGTTCGCCAGAACCTACGATCAGGTGGGCGACGTGCCGATCGTGTTGCTGACCGGTCTTGACGACAAGACTCTGGCAGCACAGGCAATGCGGGCTGGCGCGCAGGACTACCTGGTAAAGGGACAGATAGATAGCAACTTGCTAACCCGTGCCATAAGATATGCGATCGAACGGAAACGGGCGGAACAGGCGCTGCAGGAGACCGAGGACAAATATCGAAGCATCTATAATAATGCCCAAGTGGCATTGTTTCGCACGAGGCTCAGTGATGGGAAAATTTTGGAGTGCAATGGACGACTCGCCGAGATGTTTGCTTACAAAGATTGCGAAGAATGCATCGCCAAGTTTGTTACCGAAGATCACTATCTTGATCCAGGCACCCGCGAGCGAATGTTGGCTGAGATGCAGGAGACCGGCGAGGTCACTAATTTCGAGGCCCGTTTATCGTGTAACGATGGTTCAACAATATGGGTGCGTTACTCTGCGCGCATTTATCCAGAAAGAGGCTACATCGAAGGAGTCGCTGCCGACATTACCGAACAAAAATCGGCTGCGGAGGCACTGAAAAAGGCCAAGGCTGATCTTGAAGCTGCAAACCGGGAGTTGATCCAAGCAAACAACCAGCTTGAACGGGCGGTTGCTAACGCCAAAAACATGGCGATGCAAGCTGAGATGGCCAACGCCGCAAAAAGCCAATTTCTTGCAAACATGAGCCACGAGATCCGCACCCCCATGAACGGAGTGCTCGGTTTTACGGAGATGCTGCTGGATACCAAGTTGGACGATGAGCAGACGGAGTATGCCGAGACCATAAAACGAAGCGGTGATGGGTTATTGTCCTTGATAAACGATATCCTTGATTTTTCCAAAATCGAAGCAGGTCAGTTGGAGGTTGAAACCGTTGACTTTGATCCGGAAGTGACAGCCCATGATGTCTGCGAGCTGATTCGCCCAAGGCTGCAAGACAAGCCCATTGAGATACTGTGCCGCATCGGCGACGAAGTTCCGGCTTATGTTAGAGGAGACCCGGCTCGGTTTCGCCAGGTGCTGTTGAACCTTATGGGCAATGCCGCCAAGTTTACCGAAGCCGGTGAGATAGAGCTTTATGTTGACATGGCAGAGGAACACGACGGACGGGTGAAACTTCATGTCAGCGTTAGAGATACTGGAATTGGCATCCCAAAAGATAAGGTAAACATCATCTTTGAGGTCTTTCAACAAGCCGACACTTCTACCACCAGGAAGTACGGCGGCACCGGTCTGGGACTTCCCATTTGCAAGAGAATCGCCCAGATCATGAGCGGTGATGTCTGGGCAGAAAGTGAGCCGGGCAAGGGAAGCACATTTTGCTTTACGGCCTGGCTGCAAAAGGCTGAAGGCAAACAGGTAAAGAGATTTGCCCCGGTTTCACTTGCCGGGAAGAAAGTGCTCATTGTTGATGATAACAAGAACAACCTGACTGTTTTGACACACATCATGAAATCAGCAGGCATGCACACAGAAGGGCTCACAAGGGCGGAGGAAGTCGTACCCACTGTGAAAGGTGCCTTTGAGGGGGGTGATCCCTTTGATGTCTGCATTTTGGACATTCAAATGCCTGAAATGGGCGGCTATGACGTGGCGCGGCAAATTCGCAATCCCCGGTCAGAGATTCCTTATATCCCTTTGCTGGCTTATTCATCATCTACCGAGGGTGATGCAAAAAAGTGTCTTGAGGCTGGTTTTGACGGCTTTTTGCCCAAGCCCGTCCATCGACGAAAGCTCTTGGACATGATGGAGAGGCTGCTGGGGGAAAAGAAGCATGACGACAAGGAAAAGAGACCGGTGTCCATTGTTACTCAACATTCTATGAGGGAAGAGGCCAAGCATTCCGCACGCATTCTTTTGGCAGAAGACAACCCTGTGAATCAGAAGCTGGCCAAGATGGTGTTGACCAAGGCCGGCTATCAAGTAGAGGTGGCCAATGATGGACTGGAGGCCATCGAGAAATACACGAAGGCTCCTGAAGCGTTTGACCTGATCTTTATGGATGTTCAAATGCCGCACATGGACGGCATGAAAGCAACAAGAGCTATCAGGGACAAAGGATTTGAAACCGTTCCAATCGTTGCCATGACCGCCCATGCCATGAAAGGTGATAGGGAAAAGTGTCTTGAAGCAGGTATGGACGATTATATTCCAAAGCCGGTCAAAAGGGAGCTTGTATTTGAGATGCTTGAGAAGTGGGTTTTTGCCAAGGAAGCATCATAACATCATCAGCCCAACCTGCGAATCATGAAGATGCCCTCCGAACATGCACGGTCCCATATATTGCGTAAAGGTAACTTATCCCAAAAACAAAGCTTGATGGTTTCGTAAAAAGTCGATTTTACTCACTCCGTCTACTCGCTAAAGCCTCCCCTTTCTCAAGATGGCTATTAGGAGCCAGACCCCCATCACACCGGCCACCACAAAACCAACGATGCCGATCACCGGGATGCCGAGCAGGAACGGGGGGGTTTTGGAAAGAACGATAAGCGCCGAACCGACGATCAGGGCAGCGATGACAATAGAAAAGGCAATCCGGTTGCTGATTTGGTCATGGGTTGCCAGCATCGGCTCAAGCCCTCGGTGCTCAAATTCCATCTTGACCTTGCCCCGTTTCATCTGCCTCAATAGCCCCCGCAGTTCTCCCGGGATTTCCTGGACAAGTCGAACAAGCTCAGCACCGGACTTAACAATATCGTTTGCCATGCGTTTGGGACCAAACTGCTCCATCCTGACGCGCCGAATAAAAGGAGCGGCTTGATTGATCATGTGAAAATCCGGATCAAGCGAAAGGCCCACGCCCTCTACGGTGGCCAATGCCTTCAACATGAGGAAAAGATCAGGCGGCATCTGGAGACGATAGCGAGAAATAAGTTCCACGAGCTGCTGGAGGAGCTTTTCCATTTGCAGGTCTTTGAGTGGCTTGTAAAGATGCTGCCCCATGAAATCTGCTAACTCTCTGGCTAAGAGCCTCCCGTCAGGCTCCTCATCATACCGGGTAAGCATCAGGAGGGCCTGCATCGCGCCCGCTTCGTCTTTCTTTACGACGCTGTGGACCAGATCAGCAAAATCTTCCCGGGTTTGCCGGTCGATGGATCCCATCATGCCGAAATCGAGATAGCAGATCACATTACCCGGCAGGACAAAGATGTTTCCTGGATGGGGATCTGCGTGAAAGAACCCGTGATCAAATATCTGTTTGAGGATCAAGTCGGCTCCCCTGGCCGTGATGATCTTCCTGTCCAACCCTTCTTTCTCTATGCGGTCAATATCTGAGGCCTTGACCCCGTCGATATACTCCATGGTCAGAACGCGCTCTGTGGTTGTCTCGCGAAAGACCTTCGGAACATAAACCGTCTCATCATCCATAAATTGCCGGGAAAATCGCTCTATGTGTGAGGCCTCGATGGTGTAATCTACCTCTTTTTCAAGGGTTCGAGCAAATTCCTCCACGATTCTCACGGGGCGGTTTGTCTGAAACTCTTCTAAGTGCCGCTCCATGAGCGAGGCCAAATGGAGCATGATCTCCAAATCCACCTCGATGACCTTGCGGATACCCGGACGCTGGACCTTGACGATGACGTCCTCGCCATCCTTCAGCCGTGCCCTGTGAACCTGGCCGATAGACGCTGCGGCGAGAGGGGTTTCCTCAAATGACTGGAACGTGTCTTCAAGGCTCCCGGCGAGTTCTCCTTCAACGATCCGCCGCACCTCGTCATAACCAAAGGGGGGAACATGATCCTGGAGTTTTGAAAGCTCTTCTACAAATTCCGGGGCAACCAGGTCAGGACGCGTGGAAAGCACCTGGCCCAATTTGATAAAGGTCGGACCGAGTTCTTCCAATGCCATGCGAACCCTTTCCGATCTCGTGAGTTTTTCTACCTGTTCCCGCCTTTTTCTGGAGATCATTTGAAGACCGATTTCAAGATACTGCTCGATCCTCAGCACGTCCACCAGATCCCCAAAGCCGTATCTGAATAGGACCGCAAGGATCTGACGGTAGCGGTTCAGATGACGATAGGTGCGACCAATGATGCCAATTTTTCGGATGCTCAGCACCTCGCCCCCTCTTTGTCTTTCAATGCCCCCTCCAGCTTCTTTATCCGTTTCGTGAGTTTCAACACATCTTCTCGTGTAGCAAGATTCATCTTCTTCATGGTCTTCTTTACGACTCTTTCTATCTGGGCCTCCAGATCCTTCCTCGCTTTCTCTGATTTCTTCGAGAGATGATCGAGTAGCTTCTTTCCCTCCTGCTCGGAAAGCCTCCCCTTTTTTGCCAGTTCCTTGGCCAATTTTTCGACCTTGTCCTTGGTCAAACCGGCCAACCCTACACCTGTCAACATCGTCTTCTTGATGAGATCCAACATGGTTCTACCTCCCTTTTCTGAATGAGCCAGTTAAACTCGAAACCCCTCAGGGCATCGCCAAGAGCCCTGAGGGCCGAAGGTACGATATTCGTGTGACAAAACGCCATCCCTGCCGGCCTGATTTCAGGACAAGAATGGATCTTCACCTCCTCATCGACTGATTCGTTACAAATGCTCGCCGCAAAACCAAGGTATCGACAACACCTTCACCATCAAGGCAAAGAAATCATGGACGCTCGCCCCCTCCGCAAGAGCGCTCACGCGTTAGCCGCGACAATGAGGCCACGGAGAGGATGTTTCACGTGAAACATCCTCTCGTTTGCCGCTCCCTCTCCCCTCATTTTCAATGGCCTGCCTCTTGAGAATGTCATAGTATGTCATGATTTGCTGTACATGGTCGACGGGCTCTGTGCCCCGGCAATATCCAAACTTGCTCTTCTTATAATACTTGAGCTCGCGCAACAACGGCAACGTCTTTTCCAGAGACGACCATCTGTTGGGATCAAGGTGCATGTCCGAGGCCAGCCTCCGCGCGTCTTGTATATGCCCCTTGCCAACGTTGTAGGCGGCAAGGGCCATCAGGAGCCTGTCCGGTTCAGGGATTTCATCAGGCCAGCTATAAAGCCTTCTTAAGTATCGGACCCCCCCCATGATGCTTTGGTGGGGGTCCAGCCGGTTCTCGACACCAACGTCCCGGGCAGTCGGCAGGGTGAGTTGCATGAGCCCCCTCACCCCGGAAAAACTTCTCGCCCAAGGCCTGAATTGAGATTCCTGATAGATGAGGGCCGCAATCAAACGCCAGTCAAACCTATATAGCTCAGCGGCCTTTTTGATCGTCTTCTCATACCTGGGCAGGCGAGACTCGATTCTCTGCTGAAATTTCTTGATATCGAGACGGTCGAACCTTTCCACGTCGGCATAGTATCGATTGTATATGGCCTTGAAGGTGCCATCTTTTTCAATCATGCCAAAAAATTCGTTGATTCTATCCAGCAAGGCCGTTTCCCCCTTTTTTACGGCCCAGCCCAAGGCCTGAAGTTTCTGGATGGGAAAAGCGATGCGTATGTCCGGGTAGTAACGACGATTTAACAGGGCCACGTTAGAATCTGCCATGGTGACTTCGATCTTGCCTTCCTCCACGGCCTGGATCAGCTCTTCTGTAGGCACGTCGTCCTCGGCCTTGATCGTAATATTAAGGCCCCTTCGCTTTAATTCCCGCAGTCTTTCCTCATAGGAAGTCCCGCCGCGAACATAGATGGTTTTTCCCCCAAGGTCGTTCAGGCCTCTTACGTCTGTGTTCTTCTTGTGAGTAATGACCATTTGCTGGACAGGCAAGTAGCCTTTTGAAAAATCTACCCACTGCATCCTCGAAGGCGTGATGGTCATGCTTGCAGCCACCAGGTCTCCCTCCCCGTTGTTCAGCAATGGAAGCCATCCGTTCCAAGATTCGGCCACCTTCAGCTTCAGTTCAACGCCCAGGAAATCAGCGAAGGCGTTTGCCAGATCGTATTCAAAACCCATGTCCTGATCCCGGTATCTGTAATAACAATGAGCGTTGTTCCGGGTGATCACCGTTATCGTGCCTGACTTTTCAATGCGTTCCAGGGCTTTGTTCTTTCCACAGGCACCCAGACATAACGACGGCATGAGCAAGAAAACAATAAACTTAGTCAATGTCCTGAGAGGCGTTCGGCCCATGTTCATCATGTTTCCCGCGAAAGTCCTCTGATACCGTTCTACACGTCCGATTTCACCGTCACGTAATACTGCTGATTGCGCCGTTGTATGAGCAGCACGGCGGATTCCTTTTGCCGATACTTGATCACCGCCGCCTTGAAGTCATCCACCGTTCTTATCACCATTTCATTGATCTTGCGCAAGACGTCACCGGGCCGTGCCCCGATGCGCTGAAGATAGGAACCCTGCCGAAGTTCCGTGACCACCACGCCGTCCCTGGCCGCTATTGCAAACCTATGGCGCAGTGCCGTGGAGACCTCCTGCACTCGAACGCCCAGCGCCTCATAGCCGAGGTCTTCGGCCAGGGCCTCGGGGAACGTGCGGGAAGCAACGCGCATGACGTGAGCCGTACCATTTTTCCAGACACTGACCGGGATGACATCTCCATCGGAATAATCCCGGATGATCGCATGATAGCTCTCCGTGGAAGTCACACCCCTTTGTCCTACGGCGGTGATCACATCGCCGGCTCGCAGACCGGCCGCCTGAGCAGGACCATGCTCTGTCACTCTAGATACCAACACACCTTGTCCTTGTGGGATGTTGAAATAGTGCACCAGTTGCGGGTCAAGATCCTGGACAAACAAACCCAGCCAGGGGATATGTATCTCGCCATACCTGATGAGATCATCCACGACCCGCTTGGCCCTGTTGATAGGGATGGCAAAACCAATACCCTGCGCCTTTGAATAGATGGCTGTATTGATGCCGATGAGGTTGCCATTGATATTCAGCAGTGGCCCTCCGCTGTTTCCAGGATTGATGGAAGCGTCGGTCTGGATAAAGTCCCGATAGGTTCGCTCTGCCGCCTGCACAGAGCGGTGCAGGGCACTGATGACCCCTGTGGTCACGCTGTGAGAAAACCCGAATGGGTTGCCAATAGCAATGACCGTCTCCCCGATCATAAGGTCGTCGGACTCGCCCATCCCGACAGCCGGCAAAGTCCCATCGGTCTCTATCTTCAGGACCGCGAGGTCAAAATCTGGAGCTGCCCCCACGAGCTCAGCATCAAACCCCCGCTCGTCTTTCAGCACAACCCTGATCTTTGCGCTCCTTGCGATGACGTGTTCATTAGTCAGGATATAGCCCCGACTGCCGTCAATGATCACGCCGGAGCCAAGGCTCTGGCCCTTATAACGCCGCTGATAATGCGGATCAAAGAAGTCTCTGAAAAAGGAGTCGAAGAAGGGATCAAGGCCGGAATCAAAAAAAGGGTTAGAGCGCGCTATCACCTCGTATTCACTGCTAATATTGACGACTGCGGGACTCACCTTTTTGACCGCTTGAACCACTGCGTTCTCTCGTGAATAAGGAAGGCCCCGGGCATCTGCCGATAGGAAGGCAACCGGTCCCAGCAGCATGAAAACCAGCGCCACGAAGGTCCCACGATGACCACCCACACAACGCATCATGAGAATCCATGCCTCCTTATGGATTTCAGATGTGATAAACCTCAAATCGATTCCGACCTTACCGGAAAGGTCGCAGCCTGTCTCTTGACAGACCTGATGACAAATCGTTAGAGTTTACCCCAGCGTTGAAAGAAACGCCACGGAAACCGACACAAAAGCACACAATAACAACAGGTTGTATCGATACAGTCGGTTATTGATCAATACACAGACGGTGAGGTCCACAAAAAGGCCAAAAATGGCCGTGTCGTTTACCCTTGGCGAAAACCCATCATACCCACACACCGTATCGGACGACAACGGGTTCGACCAAGGTAGCCTTCTGGCCGGCCGTGGCATGCGACGATCCTTGCTACGCCCAAGAGGGCTACGCGTAGCTTAGAAATTGATAACAAGGAAACCATGAGCCGTCAATGCCTTGAGGATATACTCCCCCTGATTCGACATCCCAGCCATTACCTCGGTTCGGAGATCAATGCAGTTCGCAAAGATCCACGCAAGGTTCGGCTCCGGGTCGCCCTGGCCTTCCCCGATCTTTACGAGGTAGGAATGTCTCACCTCGGCATCCAGATACTATACCATGTTCTAAACGCACGAGAAGACATTGCTGCCGAAAGGGTCTTTGCTCCTGGGCTTGATCTTGAAGCAGAGCTGCGGGCCACCAACACCCCGCTGTGCTCTCTTGAGACGCACAGACCCCTTGCGGACTTTGACATCCTGGGTTTCAGCCTGTTGTATGAACTTACTTTTACTAATATATTGAACATGTTAAGCCTTTCCGGCGTTCCGCTCTATGCACGAGACCGGGACGACGCACACCCTTTTGTTGTCGCTGGCGGCCCCTGCACGTTCAATCCCGAACCCCTCGCCCACTTTTTCGACGCCATGGTTATAGGTGATGGTGAAGAGGTCGTGGTTGAGCTGGCGGAGACCTGGCTCCAATGGAAGGAAGCCGGGGGTACCCGTCAAAGACTCCTTGAAAGATGGTCACAACTGCGAGGCGTCTATATTCCTTCTTTCTTTGAGGCATACCAGGACGTCAGAGGGCGCCAGGCGCTCACCCCCCGGTTCTCCGGCTACGATGTTGTGCACAAGGCCCTGGTTTCCGACCTCAACGAAGCGCCGTATCCAGACCGTCCCGTCGTTGCCTTTGGCAACCCGATCCACGACCGCTTGAGCCTTGAGATATGCCGGGGTTGCACGAGAGGGTGCCGATTCTGCCAGGCCGGGATGATCTATCGCCCAGTGCGCGAACGTGCTCCGCAAAGCGTCCTTTACCTGGCAGATCGCGCCCTGGGCAGCACGGGCTATGAGGACATCTCCTTGCTCTCCCTCAGCACCGGCGACTATGGTGCTATCCAAATTCTCATAGATCGGCTAATGGACCGATGCGGGCCGGACAACATTGCCGTTTCTCTGCCTTCTCTGCGGGTTGGAAGCCTCACCGAGACGCTCATGGCCCAGATCAAGCGGGTGAGAAAAACAGGCTTCACGGTTGCCCCTGAAGCCGGAAGCCGGCGTCTCCGTCAAGTCATCAACAAGAATATCACCGAGCAAGCCTTGGAAGACACGGTGCGGAGTGCCTTTGATATGGGATGGCGACTCATCAAGCTTTACTTCATGATCGGGCTGCCCACGGAGACCGAAGCAGACGTCGATGCGATTGTGGGGCTCGTGAAACGGTTGCAAAGGATCGGTTCCAGTGCCACGGGCCATAAAGACGTTACTGTCAGTGTCTCCACCTTCATTCCAAAGGCCCATACCCCTTTCCAGTGGTGCCATCAGATCTCGCTGGCCGAAAGCAAAGAGAAGATTCGCTCGCTCCGGAGCAGGCTCAGGAGCCGGGGTATCCGCTTCAAGTGGCAAACCCCTGAAATGAGCATCCTTGAAGGACTCTGGGCAAGAGGTGACAGACGATTAAGCCGGTTGTTGATCAAGGCCTATGAGATGGGCTGCCGCTTTGATGGATGGAGTGATCACTTCAAATACACGCGATGGAAAAAGGCGATGGACGCCTGTGGTGTTGATTTGGATTTCTACACAACCCGAGGCCGCGACCTCTCAGAACCCCTGCCCTGGGATCACATAGATTGTGGGGTCTCCAAGGCATTCTTGGAAAAGGAGTGGGAAAAGGCCCTGGCCGTTACCCAGACCCCGGATTGCCGGCACGACGAGTGCAACCTGTGCGGGGTGTGCGACTTTGAGACCGTCAAACCGGTTACCTTTGAAGCACAAGCGCTGGCCAAGGTTGGCCATGGCCTTCCAAGAAAGACAGCTACACGCTCTTTCAAGAACCTTGACGTTTCCTATGCCAAGCGAGGCCCGGCCAGGTATTTTGGACACCTGGAACTCGTTAAGCTCTTTATGCGCGCCTTCAGACGCGCCGGAATCCCCTTGAGATTCTCCGAGGGGTTTCATCCAGCGCCGAAGGTCTCCTTCACAGCAGCGCTGCCTGTAGGCATTGAAAGCACGGAAGAACACTTCTTCGTGGATGTAGCGCTCCACGTTGAGCCCGCTTCCCTCCTCGAGCGGGTCAACGAGCAATTGCCGGATGGCCTCAAAATCACGGCGTGCGTTCCGGCCCTGGATCGGTCCCCACCCAAAAAGCTCGATCCGTTCCACTACACGGTTACCCTGAAAGAAGCCACATTTTCGGAGGCCAGGCTGAAGGACTTCCTGAGAAGCACCACGCGGGCTTTCACGAAAACGGATCGAAAAGGTCGCGTGAAAACCATCGATCTCAAGGACGTTGTTGCCGAACTTCGCCTTGTGTCGCCATCGACAGCCGAAATGAGGCTGAATGTGTCCCCCGGACGGCACGTGAAGTGCACCGATGCACTGCGCGATATCTTTGCCCTGTCAGACAGGACCGTGAAGCTTGCCACCATCATCAAGCGACCGCGCGGTGTTGCCTCAAAGCGTGATCCCCGGCACAGGGACTAAGGGCTCGCCCAAGAACAACTTAACATTGTGATGCATAGATCCTCTGCCGGTCTGCATTGACACTCGACTCTAATTGCCTTATTTATGTTTGACAGACTCGTATTTTACGAACTGAGACCTTTGAATAACCTCGGCTCGCTCTTTGATATGAGGTTTTTGACCCATCTGAGATCTTGCTCACTAAATCGCAAGAACTCGGCCTAACGGCCTCAAACAGCTTGCGATTTGCCCACTAGGGCGGGCCGTTCGCTTCGCCCGGATGGGTACCCAAAAACCTCATAATTGTCGCTTTCCGAGGTTATTCAAAGGTCTCGAACTGGGAGACAGGCACTTCAGCTGCTCAGCAGTGAGTAAAATCGACTTTTTACAAGCCGTCACCCTTGATATGAGATAGCTACGACATGCGAGCTGGAAGGAGGAAATGGCCGTGACATGGACCGCTCGATTTGTTGGCTTCTGCGTTATCTTGATGATGCTCGGCTGCGCAACGGGCATTTCCCAGCAGGCCCGCTCCCAGGTCACCTATCAGGGAACGTTCGCGGCGCTGCAAAAGGCCCCGGATGAGCATACAGGAGCGACCGTCATCTTCGGTGGCAAGGTCGTAGCAACTCAAGGCTCTGAGACCTCCTCGGAGATTACGGTTCTGCAACTGCCGCTGGATACGAGGGGTCGGCCAAAAGACGGCGACCGCTCCCAGGGCCGTTATATCGTTCAATCCAAACAGTTTCTCGATCCGGCCATCTATCAGGCAGGAAGCCTGCTGACTGTGGTGGGCAGAGTCGCCGGCAGTGAAGTTCGATCTATCGGAGGGTTTCAGTATGTCTATCCCGTGGTGGAAGCCATTGAGATTAAGTCATGGCCGGCCACCGTACGCAAATCCCCCAGTTTCCATTTCGGCATTGGTGTGGGAACCTGGTTGTAACGCCATCGCCTTCTCTGAGTCCTCAGAGGACAAATTAGGGGGCGAGTGGAAGCTTCTGGTGTCCTTCATGGTGTTGCTGACCCTGGGGATTTATGCCGGCTGCGCCACTGTCCCATCGAGGCAATTTCGGCAGCAGGTCGGACCACCTGTCCCGTTTCATGAGCTCCTTAAAGGAGACGCCCACCGGGGCGAAAGGATCGTTTTGGGGGGCTATATCCTGGAAACCGTCAACGAGCCGGATGGTACCCGGATCACCGTGTTGCAGGCGCCATTGAATTCTCGGAACGAGCCCAAAGCAACAGATCTCTCTCAAGGTCGGTTTGTGGTGCGAACCGACAAATTCCTTGATCCTGAGATTTACCGCAAAGATCGCAAGCTCACCGTGGGAGGGGAGGTCTCGGGGGTGTCGCCTCAACCGTTGGGCAACCGGACATACCGGTATCCGGTCATCAAGGCCGAAGAAATTTATCTCTGGCCCAAGGAACCCCGTTACACCCGGCCTTACTATCCCTACTACGATTACTGGTACTATCCGTGGTACCCTTATCCGTATTATCCCTACCCGTGGTATCCCTGGTAATATCGAGGAACTGTTTGACGATGCGGGCCGTAGCGCCCCAAATCCTGTCGCCTTGATAGTCAAAGGCGCATGTCCTGATTTCTTTTCCTTCCAGGGTCACTTCCGAGGCCTTCATGCAGCCGTGCCTGGCTAGGGCCCCTAAAGGCACAAAAATCAACTCGGCAACTTCGTCTCTATTGATTTGAAACGCATAGGGATAGGGAAGAATCCCCACATAGGGCGTGATCACGAAACCGGTCGACACCGTCAAAATGTCGTCCAGCCTCCCCAGAATGGTCACATCACCGGCGGCAATGCCGATCTCTTCAGCGCCTTCTCGCAGGGCCGTGTCAAGGAGGTCCGCGTCATCCGGGCGCACCGTGCCTCCTGGGAAAGAAATCTCACCTTTGTGGTGTTCCACCTTGTCTGATCTTCTTGTAAAGAGCACCTGGTACTGCCCATCTTTTTCAAGAAGCAGCAGCAACACTGCAGACGCCACCAGCTTTTCATTGGTGATTTTCTTCCATTGCCTGGATGCCAGTCGCTTCGCAATTTCCTTTTCCATGGACACTCTCTATACCCCATTTTGCCCTTTTGCCGGAACGCTTTTTATGCGGAGCTCTTACCTTCAAGCTTTCCACGTCGCATGCCGATACATCCATCAGGGCCATGGCAATTCGTGTCCTCCTAAAATGTTGATGGTTTCGTTGGAAGTCTTTTGTGAGCGAAATTGAGCATTTTTGGGAGAAAGCACTTGAGGTGTTCAGCGTTAAGGAATGCTAACT